>DASWOH010000256.1:0-1521 GCA_036398815.1 Rhizobium sp.
GCCGAATGAGACGGTCAGTTTCTCAAGTGTTATGCCAGTGAGCATCTCGACGCCCCCTGTTGTTGCGAAAATGATCTTCGCATGAATTCTGATTGATACGCATCTCTGGGAAGACGCGCGGATGTCCACCGAACTGCTTCGATTCAGAATTCCCTATCGAGAGGACATAACCGTTCAGTGACAGAATTAAAAAATTCCGCCCTTAGGATGAAGTCGACCATTTGGAAATTTGATTTGCCAATATCGGACGATCCACACTCAGGTCACCAGCCAGCCTCCGACTGCGCTTCATGAATGAAGGAAACGCCGCCGAGACAACACAATCCCACTAACCTTGCGGAGCTTATCACACGCGGGCACTATCTGAGATGCCAAACGCGCCAGCGAGTCTTCCTGATCGATTGGACGATGATAGCGGATGTTGGGCAGGTGCGACATCGCATTTCGCGAAGGCGACTAAACGGGCGCCCGTCGCCTACGAAGCCTGCTCAGCGCCGCTTGGTAACGCGCACAATGAAGATGGTCCTCACTCGCTTTATCCTGACGAAGTCTGCGATAGCATGTGCCTTCATCTGGCTCTCCCACGGGCCGAGCCAAATAATCTCTCCATCGGGCCAAATTGTGCGATTGAAATAGACCGACTGGCTACGGCTCAGCTTTTGAAACACGGTAAAAGCGCCGGCGTTCTTGTAAAGGGCATCGGCGTCGGTCATTCTCAATCTCCAATCATTAGCTGGAATTGATGGGCACTCGAGATCCGAGTGAAACCGCCAGGACCGAAATAGAAGTTCTAACCGCTCGTCGAGATGCTTCTGGTTAACTCACAGCAGCTCACTGGCCGGTTCCCCTCATTCCTACCTGCATTCAGCGTCGCCTACGTCCCGTGGCCGCTCCGGCTGTGAGGTGGTCGGCCAACGCCGCCGCCTTGGCGGGGTCGCGGCTAACCACCTCGACCGAGCGTTCAGCCTTGGTGATGCAATGCTAGCGCCGTGGCCCATGCCTCCTAGCATTACAGTTGCATTTTTGATTTGCAGTGCGCTTGCCTTGCTGCGGCTTGGTGCGCCCGTCGCCAAAGCGACCATGTGATGACGGATGAAGGTTCAATTCGCCGCCGTGCAAGGCGGGTTGCGATCCGGCGGATTTCCTGGATCGACCAGCGGATCAATTGCGGATGCCGGGTCCTAAACGCTGACTCGTTTTTGGGGGTGGCATAGTGTTGGCGCGATGACGAATGACCGCCATCATGGCGAATGCGAGCATGGCCAGCGAGACATGGCGACACCAGCCGTGCCAGGAGCGGGTCTCATTGTGGTCAAGGCCGAGCTCGTTCTTGGCGGTTTCGAAACTGTCTTCGATGGCCCAGCGGTGGCCCTCCACGGTCACCAGCTTTTCCATGGACGTGCCAACCGGACACCATGTGGAGAAGAAAGCGAGATCGCCGTCGGCGATCTTGCGACGGATCAGCAGCCCCCGTGTCCAGATAACGGGGAATGCCGCGTCGAAATCATCGGCATCGAGGTC
>DASWOH010000257.1:0-1707 GCA_036398815.1 Rhizobium sp.
ACGGCGTCAGAATGAGGTACCGCCGCCGAACCGGAACACCTGCGTGCGGTCATACTTGCCCTTCGACAGCGGCGTGGCGAGGTCGAAACGCAGCGGTCCGAATGGCGACTGCCAGATCAGGCCGACACCGATCGAGGAGCGGATCATCATGCCGTTCTCTCCCCCAAGGTCCACGCGTTGGCTCGGATCGGACGGCAAGTACGTCACGCCTTGATAATCCCACAGCGAACCGGCATCGACGAATGCGGCGCCCTTCAGACCCACCTCCTTGGGCAGGAACCAGAACGGCATCTGCAATTCGGCGGTCGCGCCCCAATATTTGGTGCCGCCCAGCGCGTCCTGCGTTCCTCCGAAGGTCGTGTCGCGCGGACCAATACCCATCGGCTGGAAGCCGCGGACCAGGTTCGGACCCATCTGGAAGTTGTCCAACATGCGGACATCGCCACCATTGTTAGGACCGTTTCCGGAATTGGCGCTGCCGCCGCCGCCCCAGCCGTTGATGATACCGCCCTGGACACGCAGCATGCCAACGACGTCGGACACGATCGGCGTGTAGAGCTTGGCATCGGCCGTGGTGCGAATGTACTGCACGTCGCCGCCGACGCCGGCCAAATCCTGGTTGAAATTCACCAGCAGGCCCGAGGTCGGATCCTTGTTGTTGTCCAGCGTGTTGTAAGCGAGCGTGTAGCCGAGCGACGATGTCAACACCGCGCCCTGCGAAAGACCGACCTTCACAGGAACCGAGGACTCGCCATCGTAACTGATACAGTTGTTGAGGAACGGATCGAAGGCGGCGCCATTGCCTAAGCCATTCGGATTAGCCGTGCTGCCGCCACTGACCAAATTGTTCGGCGTCGGAAAATAACTCGCTCCGGGATTGTTATTACAGTTCTGATACTGGATCGGCAGGGTGACTTCCTGCTGCGAGATCGAATAACGGACCTGGAGCGTCAGGTCTTCGCGCAGCGCGAAGCCAAGCCGCGGGCTGAAGCCGATCGTCTTGGAGTCGTACGAGACGTAGCTGTTGGCGAGCTGCTGACGCTGATAGAGGTCCATGCCCAGCGCGACGTGATAGCCGAGGAAGTACGGCTCGACGAAGGACAGCTGGTAGCCGCGGGTATACTGGCCATATTGCACGGATGCCTTGGCGAACAGGCCGCGGCCGAGCAGGTTTTTCTCCGAGACGCTGACTTCGGCGAGGAAGCCGTCTGAGGTCGAATAGCCGCCGGACACCGAGAAGTCGCCGGTCGATTTTTCCTCGAGATCAACGTTGATGATGACGCGGTCAGGCGATGAGCCCGGCTCCTGCGAGATCTTGACCGATTTAAAGAAGTCGAGGTTCTTCAGGCGGCGTTCGGCGCGGTCGACCAGCGCGCGATTATAGGCGTCGCCTTCGGAAACGTCGAATTCACGGCGAATGACATAGTCGCGGGTGCGGGTGTTGCCGCGCACATTGATGCGCTCGATATAAACGCGCGGGCCCTCGTCAACGACGCAGGTGATCGAGACCGTATGGGCCTCGAAATTGCGTTCGCCGCGCGGTTTCACCGCTGCGAAGGCGAAGCCACGGCGCGACGTCTCGATCGACATTTCCTCGACCGATTTCTCAAGCAGTTCGGCATTGTAGATCGAGCCGACATTGACGCGCGACAGAGGACGCAGGGTTTCGGCGTTGAACGAGGGAATCGTGGTCTGGAAATCGACCGT
>DASWOH010000258.1:0-6925 GCA_036398815.1 Rhizobium sp.
CTCGTCATCGCCGCTGTCTGGCAGTCGTCCGGCTTCGTCATGGCGACTTTCCTGGCTGCCCTTCGCGGTGTCAGTGATGAAGTAATCAATGCCGCCCGGCTCGATGGTGCGAGTCTCCCGACGATCTACTTCAAGATCATCATTCCCATCGTGCGCCCCGCGTTCGTTACCGTCATCGTTCTTCTGACGCATCTGGCTATCAAGAGTTTCGACCTTGTTGTCGCCCTCACCAATGGCGGTCCAGGATACTCAACAGAGCTACCGTCCACTTTCATGTATGCGAGCACGTTCTCGCGCAACCAGATCGGTGTGGGCGCGGCAAGCGCCGTCATGATGCTCGCGACGATGGCCGCGATCATGGTGCCGTATCTCTATTCCGAACTCAGAGGGGATAAGCGCGATGCATGATGCCTTGACCGCAAACCGAAAAATTCCTCTCAGTATCGGCCGGATGGTACTTTTCTTGGCGCTTGGCCTCTTCGCAGTGGTGTACCTGGTGCCGCTGTTCATCATGGTCATCACGTCGTTCAAGACGCTTGATGAGGTTCGCGCTGGCAACTTGCTCGCGCTTCCGACCGCGCCGACGGTCGCTCCCTGGGTGAAAGCCTGGTCCGAAGCATGCATCGGCATGAGCTGCGGCGGGATGGCTCCCTACTTCTGGAATTCCGTCAAGATGGTCGTCCCGGCTGTCGCGATCTCCACCGCGATCGGGGCACTGAACGGCTATGCGCTTGCCCTCTGGAAATTTAGGGGTGCGAATGTGATCTTCGCGCTGATCCTGTTCGGCTGCTTCATCCCTTTCCAGATCGTCCTTTTGCCGATGGCCCGCACCCTCGGCATTTTACAACTTGCCTCATCGACCCCGGGCCTCATTCTCGTAAACACGGTTTATGGCCTGGCCTTCACTACCCTGTTTTTCCGCAATAGCTTCGTTGCCTTCCCACAAGAACTGGTGAAGTCCGCAACTGTCGACGGCGCTGGCTTCTTCCAAATCTGGTCCAAGATCATCATGCCGAACTCGATCCCGGTTCTGGTCGTGACGGTCATCTGGCAGTTCACCAACATCTGGAACGAGTTCCTGTTCGGGGCGACCTTCTCGGCAAGCGGCACACAGCCCCTTACCGTCGCGCTCAACAATCTCGTCAACAGCTCCACTGGCGTTCGGGAATACAACGTCCACATGGCGGCCGCTCTTATCGCCGCAATTCCAACACTCCTCGTTTACGTGCTGGCGGGCCGACACTTCGTACGCGGCCTCATGGCCGGAGCCGTGAAAGGATAACCCATGTCTGCACTGCACATTGAGAATGTGAACAAGAATTACGGCGCTTTACACGTTCTGAAGGACATCGACATCAAGGTCGAGAGCGGAGAGTTCCTCGTCCTTATTGGCCCGTCGGGTTGTGGCAAATCCACGTTGCTCAGCGCCATTGCGGGCATCTCCGACATTACCAGCGGTCGCCTGTTGATCGACAGTCGCGACATCACGACCGAGCGGCCCAAGGATCGGGACATCGCGATGGTGTTCCAGTCCTATGCGCTCTATCCGAACATGTCGGTTCGCAGGAACATGGGCTTCGCTCTTGAGATGCAAAAGATCCCGGTCAAGGAGCGGAATGCTATGATCGAGCGAGTGGCCTCCCAGCTGCAGCTCACGGAATACCTGGACCGCAAACCAGCTCAGCTGTCGGGCGGCCAGCGGCAACGTGTTGCAATGGGTCGAGCCTTGGTCCGCAGCCCGAAGGTCTTCCTCTTTGATGAGCCGCTATCGAATTTGGACGCCAAGCTTCGAGTTGAGATGCGGACCGAGTTGAAAAAGATGCACCAGCGCCTCGGCGCGACGATTGTCTACGTCACGCATGACCAGATCGAGGCGATGACGCTGGCGACACGCATCGTCATCATGAAAAAGGGTGTCATCCAGCAGATCGGCACGCCGAAAGAGGTCTACAATAAGCCTGCGAACACCTTCGTGGCGTCGTTCATCGGCTCCCCGGCTATCAACCTTATTCCGGGCCGATTCGATCCGAGCAGGCGAACGGTCGAGATTTCGGACAGCAAAGGTGGATCCACTGCCAAGCTGGTAATTCCCGACCATATCGCATCGACCCTGCGCGACGCACGGAAGGTCGTCCTGGGGCTCCGTCCAGAGGCGATTGAATCCACGGTCATCACGCCAACGACACGGCCTGGTCTTCAGTTGGTCAATGCCCATATCGAGGTGCTTGAACCGACCGGCCCGGACACGCTCGCGGTTATTCGTTGGCAGGGCCACGAGCTGACAGCGCGCCTGGGGAGAGAAGATGATCAGAAGGCGCTCGCTGGGGCGGAATTCCTGTTCGATATGAACCAGGCCATGCTTTTCGACGCCGAAACCGAAGAAAACCTCGGCTAAAATTAAAGGGAGAAGAACATGACCACCATTCGCTGGGGCCTCATCGGTGCCACCTTCATAGCTCGGGATTGGATGATCTCGGCGTTTCGGAACACCGGCGGCACCGTGGCCTCCGTTCTCTCATCGTCGCCAGAGCGAGCCAAGGAATTTGCTGCTCTAAGGGACATCCCTCTCGGCACGACCAATATGGACGAGCTGCTGAGCGGCGCCATTGACGCTGTGTACATCTCCACGACCAATGAGCTGCATGTTCCCCAGGCTCTGGCTGCCATCAAGGCGGGAAAGCACGTCCTTTGCGAGAAGCCTCTGGCGTTGGACTACGCAGGTGCAAAAGAGATGGTCGAAGCAGCCAAGGAGGCCGGCGTCATCTTCGCAACGAATCATCACCTGAGAAACTCCGGCACCCATTTCGCGATGCGCGACGCTATTGCTTCCGGACGGATCGGACGTCCCCTTTTCGCAAGGGTCGCACATGCCCGCTATCTTCCCGAATTCCTGCAGGGCTGGCGTTTGACGAACCCCGAGAAAGGCGCAGGGGTGATACTCGACATCACCACCCACGACGTGGACTCTCTGCGGTTCCTGCTGGGCGAAAACCCTAAGAGTGTTCTCTGCATGACGCAAACCGGCACACTCGCCAAAGGCAACGTCGAAGATGGCGCAATGACGCTGATCGAATTCGAAAGTGGCCTTGTAGCGCACACTCATGATGCGTTCACCACGAAGTATGCTTCAACTAGCCTCGAAATTCACGGGACCGAAGGTTCGCTGATCGGAACGGATTGCATGACCCAGGAGCCGGTCGGAGAGGTTCTGCTTCGCACTGAAGCTGGTGAGGAAAAGCTTACGATTGACCGTGGAAACCTGTACGAGCGCGGTTTGCTTGCGTTCAACGAGGCAGTCGCGGGTAGCGGCAAACCAGCAGCAAGTGGGGAAGACGGTTTGTGGTCTCTGGCAGCCGGTCTTGCTGCAGTCCAGTCCGGGCGCTCAGGTCAGCGAGTTCCGGTGAACTTGTAGCATCCCCTTCCCGCAATCGAAATCCATACATAGAGACGTCGATCATGAACAAGACACCCGACATCGTCATCATCGGGTCAGGTATGGGAGGAGCGTGTATGGCATACGCGCTTGCTCCCAGCGGCGCCACCATCGTTATCCTTGAACAGGGGCACCAGCTTCCTGCGCATCAGAATAACCGAGATGCGCGGGCGATCTTCCAGCGCGGGTACTTTCGAACCGATGAGCTTTGGTACGACAAGGCGGGAAATTCTTTCGGTCCAGGTAATTACTATTATCACGGCGGGAACACGAAATTCTACGGGGCCGTCCTCATGCGGTACCGCGCTGAAGACTTCGATGGTGTCAAGCACCTCGAAGGGACAGCGCCAGCTTGGCCATTCAGGTACGAGGAGCTCGAGCCATGGTATCAAAAGGCCGAGGACCTCTTCCGCGTGCGTGGGGAGCTGGGCGACGATCCAACCGAACCACCGCATTCCGGCACCTATCAGTTTCCTGCCGTTCCGGATGAGCCAGCCATTGCAGAACTGCGGTCGCGCTTCAAGAAGGTAGGCCTCCATCCGGCATCCTTGCCCCTTGGTATAGATATCGATCAGTGGCTAGCGTACGGCAAGACGCCGTGGGATGCTTTTCCGGATTCCCGCACCGGCAAGATGGATGCTGAGACCTGCGCCCTCATCCCCGCGCTCGTCCACAGTAATGTGCATCTAGAAAGCGGCGCGGAGGTCCTGCGCCTTGTTCTGGGAGCAGACGGTCGTTCAATCGAGGAAGTCGAATACCGGCAGAGCGGCGAGTTGAAGCGGCTGAAAGCGAAGACCTTTATCTTGGCAGCAGGCGCGGTTCGCTCGACGAAAATCCTATTGGCCTCATCAGACCTGGGTCTAGCGAACCGATCCGGCGCAGTCGGTCGACACTTCATGAACCACAATCTCACGGCCCTCCTTGCCTACGACCGCAAGTTCAACAATGACAGCATTTATCAGAAAACCTTCAGCGCGAACGATTTCTACCTGGATGACGGGGCGAAGGGACAGCCCCTTGGGCACGTCCAGCTCTTCGGGCGCGTTACCGCCTCGGTCATGAAGGCCAACGTCAAATGGGCACCCGAATGGTTGCTTAACCTGTGGACCAGACACTCGGCAGACATCCTGCTCATGAGCGAGGACCTCCCCAATCCGGACAGCCGCGTTCGCCTCGACGGTAACCGGCTCGTTCTCGACTGGCAACGGTCAAACCTGAAAGCTCATGATCTTCTACGGAGGAAGATGACTGAACGTCTGAAGGCAGCTGGGTTCCAGATGACGCTGTGGCGCCCCTTTGATCGAAATACAACCTCGCATCAGTGTGGAACAATCCGTATAGGGGATGATCCGACCACAGCGCCCCTTGATCCATTTGGACGAGCGTTCGACCATCCCAACCTGTTCGTTACCGATGCCAGCGCCCTCGTTACGTCTGCTGCTGTGAACCCATCACTGACCGTTGCTGCCATGGCCCTGAGAACAGCCAGTGTCGTGAAGACGAGTTAGGTATGACGGAATCACGTTGGTTTGGTGGCAGATCATCTCGGATCTTGAAAGGAAATGAACATACGACCCGTTGCGTCTTCGACGGCTTTGGTGCATCGATCGTGGCGTAAAGGGATTTCGCTCTTTGATGTTGCGGCTATGTCGTGCCTGCTTTGCACCGGACAGATTTCGGGCGTGCGCATACCAGCATGCGATTGAGGACGGCGCAGCCGATGGCAGCTTCCGTTTGCTGCGCACCGAACGAGCGTGCCCGTAGTCGGTGTCCGATGATCGACTTGTAGCGACCGATCGCAGTCTCGGCGAGCGCCCGCTTGCCATAGCCGGTCGCAGCTTGCCATTTCATCCTCCCATTGATGTTGATTGCCGCGATGTGTCGATCGCGCTGGCTGGACGGATCGGCGCCCGGCCGCTCCACCGCGTTGGCCCGAGGTGGAATGACAACGGCAGCATGGGCGCTGTGCCTGGCAACGCCATCGTACGTCGGGCTGCCGTCATATGCGCCATCCGCCGTGAACTGACGGATAGGTGCGTCAATCTGGTCGAGCAACGGCTCTACCTGCGAGGCGTCGCTGGTATCCTGGTCCGTCATGACGTGAGCGATGATATCGCCACTGTCGGCATCCAGCGCCAGGTGTAGTTTACGCCAGCCCCGCCGGGATTTGGCACCGTGCTTTTGCTCCAACCACTGGCCCGCGCCGTAGATCTTGAGCCCCGTGCTGTCGATGAGGACGTGAACGGGCCCCTTGATGTGAGCGCTGCGGCTTTCCCGGCTTCTCGGCCATCGCTGTTTGTTTGCCCGACGGCTCAGCGTCGTATGATCGGGAACGGCGAGATCCAGTCCCATCAACTGCAACACCGATGCCAGAAAGCCTTCCGTCTGGCGCAGATGCAGGCCGAACACTATTCCCAGCATCAGAGTAGTCTCTATCGCCAGATCCGAGTAGCGCGGCTGCCCACCACGCGTCGTCCGCTTCGCCGCTTACCACGCCGACACCGCGTCCTGCGTCATCCATAGCGTCAGACTGGTGGCGTCGCCTTAACGGAAATATGCGGAGTTTGATGATACGCACGGTGCATGACCAAGGAGCACCAGCTTCACTATCGCCGCCACCGTTTTCCAGCCGAAATCATCGCGCACGCCGTCTGGCTCTATTATCGGTTTCCGCTCAGTTTTCGCGACGTCGAAGATCTGCTTGCCGAGCGTGGCATTGAGGTCTCGTTTCAGACTGTCTCGGAATGGGTTGCGAAGTTTGGTCTCAAATTTTCGTATCAACTGCGCCGCCGCTCGCGAGGCCAGTTTGCGGACAAATGGCAGCTTGATGAAATGGTGGTCTCCATCAAGGGCAAGAAATATTGGCTCTGGCGGGCTGTCGATGCCAATGGTTACGTCCTTGATGCTCTGCTGCAAAGCCGAAGAAACAAGCGGGCAGCTCTGCGGCTGATGAGAAAGCTGCTGAAAAGCCAGGGGATAGCTCCTCGCGTCATGATCACTGACAAACTGCGTTCCTACTCTGCGGCAAAGGCAGAACTGATGCCGGGTGTCGAGCATCGTTCGCACAAGGGATTGAACAACCGTGCCGAAAATTCCCATCTGCCGCTGCGAAGGCGAGAGCGGCGTATGATGCGCTTCAAGTCGGCCCGGCAATGTCAACGTTTCATTTCAGCCCACGGCCAGATCGCTAATCTCTTCCTTCTCCATCGCAAATATCTCACCGCCGCCGACCACCGCCAACTCCGCTCCCAGGCCGCCGCGATCTGGCGCAATATCGCATTGACCAGCGTCGCCTGAGAATTCGGCTGAAACGCACTCACCATGCCGAAGATCCGTTAAGGCGACGCCACCCCCACTAGGCCTTCCGGTCGAGCAACGCGATCAAGCGCAATTATCGTCGCGCCCATTATCACTGCCGTATAGGAAAACTTCACCCAAAACGCGGCCGTCGTCACTTGATGGAGATGCGAATGAAGCCCCAGCGATGCGAGG
>DASWOH010000259.1:0-2081 GCA_036398815.1 Rhizobium sp.
GCTGACCCTCGGCGAGATCGCCGCCCTGACCGGCGCGCAGCTCGCCGATCCGTCCCGTGTCTGCCAGATTGTCAGCGGCGTGTCCACGATCGAGGGCGCGGGCCCCATGCATCTGACGTTTTTCGACAAGAAGAAATTCAGCGAGGAGCTTAGCCGCTCGCATGCCGGCGCGTGCTTCGTCAGCGAAAAATTGCAGGCGCAGGTGCCGGAGCGCATCGCGGTTCTGCGTGTCGCTCATCCTTATGTCGCCCTCGTTGCCGTCGCGCGCGCATTGCATGCCGACAGCCTGCGCCCGCTCTCATCGTTCGAGCAGGAAGGCATCGCGCCGTCGGCCGTGATCCATCCGGACGCATGGCTTGAGGACGGCGTCATTGTCGATCCTCTGGCGGTGATCGGCCCGAATGCCGAGATCGGTTCGGGCACGGTGATCGGATCGAGTGCCGTGATCGGCGCCAATGTGCGGATCGGCCGCGATTGCAGCATCGGGCCGGGAACCACCATCACCCATGCCATGATCGGCAATGACGTCATCATTCACGCCGGCTGCCGCATCGGGCAGGACGGCTATGGCTTCGTGCCGACGCCGAAGGGGCATATGAAGGTGCCGCAGACCGGACGCGTGCTGATCCAGAACGAGGTCGAGATCGGCGCCGGCACCACCATCGACCGCGGGGGCCTGAGCGATACGGTGATCGGCGAGGGGACAAAAATCGACAATCTCGTTCAGATTGGCCACAATGTCACAATCGGGCGGCGTTGCATCATCGTCAGCCAGAGCGGTGTCGCCGGCAGCTCGGTGTTGGGAGACGGCGTGGTGCTTGGTGCGCGCGTGGGGGTCAGCGATCATGCGGTGATCGGCGCCGGCGCGATGCTCGCGGCGCGCAGCAGCGTGGTCGGAGAGGTTCCGCCGAACGTGCGCTGGGGCGGCTCGCCGGCCAAGCCGATCAAGCAGTTCTTCCGCGAACTGTTCGAAGTCGAACGCCTTGGCCGCGAAGGATTCGGCCGCGAAGGTGTGAACGCCAAAACGAGATCGTCCGGCACGGACAACGAGGAAGAGCGCAGTTGATGGAGCATCCAGTTACAATTCCCGAGGTGGACACGCTGACAATTCTCAATACGTTGCCGCATCGCTATCCGTTTCTGCTGATCGATCGCGTTATCGACATACGCGGCGACCAGGGCGGGATCGGCATCAAGAATGTCAGCGTCAACGAGCCGCAATTCACCGGCCATTTCCCCTCGCGTCCGATCTATCCGGGTGTCCTGATGATCGAAGGCATGGCGCAGACCGCCGGCATCATCGGCTTGCTGTCGATGGGCGATCTGGCGCCGAAGGCGGTGTATTTTGTCACCATCGACAAGTGTAAATTCCGCAAGCCGGTGGGCCCCGGCGATACCATTCATTACCACATGAACCGCATCGCAAGGCGCAAGGAGATGTGGTGGTTTCACGGCGATGCCAAGGTCAATGGCGAGATCGTCGCGCAGGCCGATGTCAGCGCGATGCTGGCAGATTGATTTTCGGCTGACTTGAGAAGCTGACGGTTGGAGTTGAGGTTTATGAGTAAGATCGATCCCGCCGCGCGTGTCGAAGATGGCGCCGTGATCGGCGAGGGGGCCGTGATCGGCCCGTTTTGCACGGTCGGCGCGCACGTCACCATCGGCGCGAATACCAAGCTGCTGTCTCACGTCAACGTCTCGGGCCAAACCACGATCGGCGAGAATTGCACGATCTATCCGTTCGCCTCGCTCGGCACGCCGCCGCAATCGACAGGCCACAAGGGCGAGTTGACGAAGCTTGAGATCGGCAACGGCTGTACGATCCGGGAGAACGCCACGATGAATGCCGGCACCGTCGCGGGCGGCGGCATCACGCGCGTCGGCGATCGCGGTTTCTTCATGAACAACACCCATGTGGGTCATGATTGCATCGTCGGCAACGACGTGATCTTCGCGACCTCCGCCACGCTTGGCGGTCACGTCGAGGTCGGAGACTTCACTTTTATCGGTGGCCTGTCCGCAGTTCATCAGCACGTCCGAATCGGATCTCAGGTGATGATCGGCGGCGTGAGCGGCGTGCG
>DASWOH010000260.1:0-2907 GCA_036398815.1 Rhizobium sp.
ATGCCGACGGATTCCGGATTGCGGCGCACAATTGATGTTGTCGCGAATACGGAAGGTGTCGTTCTTCAGCACAGTATTATCATCAATCAGTTTGGATCACTGTTTGACTTCGTTGCAAGCGGGCTCGGCCTCTCCATTGTGCCATCATCAGCACTTCCACCAATGAAAAAAACGCCAATCGTTATCAAACGATTTCGCCCAACGATCAGTAGACGTATTGGGATTTTGCGCTTGACCGATCGAATGTTATCGCCGGCATCGACTGCGTTTCTTGATGTTTTCAGGCCGAAACTACTGGCTGCAATCGACGGTCAAAAGTAGTTCGTCTATGGACCTTCGCACAGGTGGTATCGAGGTCATATCCAAACCGACCGACCGTCACAGCGACACCCACGCCGCACGACTCCGCCGTTATCAAAATTTGGCGACATCTCCCAACAAGACGATCATCATCGAAGGGCGACTCTTGACTCGATAGATAATAGCGGGAATGGTTCGCGCCAATCCGATATCAAATCGGATATGATAATATGATATCTGGGAGAATATTGATGATGCTATCGCGCCGTATCGCCATAGGTGTTTTTTCCGCTGCTCTCCTCGGGTCTGTCGGTCCAAGCTTCGCTCAGGAGACGATCAAGATCGGCATGGCCGCCCCGCTCACCGGCGTCGCCGCCGAAGTCGGCCATTTCCAGCAAGCCGGCGCCCAGCTCGGCATCGACCGTGTGAATGCCGAAGGCGGCGCGCTCGGGCGCAAGTTTGAGTTGGTTATCGAGGACGACCAGACAACCAATCCGGGCGTCGTTCTTGCCTTCTCACGCCTCGTCAACCGTGGCGATCTCGTCGCCATCCTTGGCTCATTGCGCTCCACTCAGGTCAACGCTATCGCGAGCGATGCGAAGAAAGCAGGCATACCGGTATTCTTCGGTGGTACCGATCCATCGTTGACGCAGAACAACAATCCCTGGTTCTTCCGCACACGGCCGAACGATTCATATTCCGCCAAGGTGATCGCCGATTTCGGCGTCAATGAACTGAAAAAGAAGAAATGGGCGATCGTGCATTCGACTGACGCCTTTGGCACTGGCGGCATGAAAGCGCTCGTCGCCGCGCTCAAGGACCTCGGTATTGAGCCGGTGCTGGTGCAGGGCTTCAACAATAACCAGGCCGACATGACGCCGGTCGTGCTCGCCGTCCGCCAGTCCGGGGCCGACATAATCTCGACCTATACCCCGCTCGAAACCGACGTCGCGGTGCTCGCTCGCCAGTTCAAGCAATTTGGTATCAATGCGCCGTGGATCGGTTCGGCCTCGGTCGCCTCAACCACCGCGCTCCAGCTCGCCGGTCCGGCGCTCTACGACACTTATGCCGTCGCCGACTACAACTCCGAGGCGAATGCCGAAGCCAAGGTCTATTTCGACACCTTCTCCAAGAAGGTCGGCCGTCCGCCGGACTACACCTCGGCGTGGACCTACGATTCCATCCGGTTGATCGCTGAAGCGATCAAGAAGGCCGGAAGCACCGAACCGGCCAAGATGCGGGAGGCGCTGCTCGCGCTGAAAGGCTTCGAGGGTTCGGAGGGCACCTACGCTTTCGATCAGAACGGCGATGGCCTGCGCGGCTACAACATCGTGCGCAACGACAACGGCAAGATTGTCTTCGTACGCCACATCGACTCCGACAAGTGATCGCCTGACGGCGATTCCATTCGCCCCTCCCCCACGACCGATGCGCTATGGGGGAGGGATTGTGACCTGATGTCTCGGGATTGACGATGAGTCTGCTTCCACAACTTCTGTTCACCGGGATTGGCATCGGCAGCATCTATGCCATGGTCTCACTCGGCTTCGTGCTGTTGATCCGGTCGGCAAACGTCGTCAATTTCGCGCAGGGCGAGTTCTCCATGCTCGGCGCTTACACCATGGTGATCCTGCTCATCGGTTTCGGCCTGAATTACCTGGTCTCACTGGTGCTCGCCGTCCTGGTGATGGCGCTGTTCGGCGTTATCTTCGCCGTCATCACCTATTGGCCGCTGCGCGACCGCGGGCAGATCCCGGTGATCATCAGCACCATCGGTGCCTCCATCCTGCTGTCGAACCTCATCCTCACCACCTACGGCCCGAGCCCGCAAGTGCTTCCCGGCCTGTTTGACGGTTCAGGCTTCCTGGTCGGCAACGTATTCATGGACAGTCAGTATCTCTGCATCATCGCCGTGACGGCGTTACTGGTTTGCCTGCAATACCTGATCTTCGAGAAGACCATGGTCGGCAAGAAGCTACAGGCCACCTCGCAGGACAAGGAGATGGCCGGCCTGCTCGGCATCCCGGTCATCGCCATGATCTTCGGCACCTTTGCCTATTCCGCCGCGCTGGGCGGGCTGGCCGGTATCCTCGTCGCGCCGATCCTCTTCGTATCGGTCGGCATCGGTCCGCTGATCGCGCTCAAAGCATTCGCGGCGAACATCATTGGTGGCTTCGGCTCGATCCCCGGCGCCATTTGCGGCGGACTTATCATAGGCATCGTCGAGACACTGGGCGCGGCCTATATCTCCGTTCCCTATAAGGATGCTTTCGCCTTCCTGATGCTGCTCGCGGTACTTCTGGTGCGCCCACAGGGCCTGTTCGGCGAACGAATCGCCGAGAAGGCTTGAGAAGGTGGTGACCGTGAACCGTTCCGCTGCCTTCAAGAACCGAATGTCTTTCTATGGCGGACTGGCGATCCTCGTCGTTGTGGCCATCGCGTTCGTGGCGCCCGCGCAGGGCTATTACCTCAATATCATGATGCAGGCGGCGACCTATGCTATCGCGGTCGCCGGCATCGTTATCGTGCTCGGCTATTGCGGCCAACTCGCACTTTGTCAGGCGGCGTTCCTTGGCATAGGCGCCTATTGCGTTGCTCTTGGCACGG
>DASWOH010000261.1:0-2856 GCA_036398815.1 Rhizobium sp.
ATCCGGTTCAAGGATCTGGGCTTGCTGATCGTCGACGAGGAGCAGCATTTCGGTGTCGCCCACAAGGAGCGGCTGAAGGAGATCCGCGCCGAGGTGCATGTGTTGACATTGTCGGCCACGCCGATCCCGCGCACGCTGCAACTGGCGCTGACGGGCGTGCGGGAACTGTCGCTGATCGCCACGCCGCCGGTCGACCGGCTCGCCGTGCGCACCTTCATCGCGCCGTTTGACTCGCTGACCATCCGCGAAGCGCTGCTGCGTGAGCGCTATCGCGGCGGCCAGTCCTTTTACGTCTGCCCGCGCATCGAGGACCTGGCCGAGGTGAAGGCGTTCCTCGATCACGACGTGCCGGAGGTGAAGGTCGGCATCGGCCATGGCCAGATGGCCTCGACCGAACTCGAGGACATCATGGGCAAATTCTACGACGGCCAGTTCGACGTGCTGCTTTCGACCACCATCGTCGAAAGCGGCCTCGACATTCCTCGCGCCAACACGCTGATCGTGCACAGGGCCGACATGTTCGGCCTTGCGCAGCTCTACCAGTTGCGCGGCCGCGTCGGCCGCTCGAAGACGCGCGCATACGCGCTGTTCACCACGCCGGTCAACCGGCAGCTCACCGTGCAGGCGGAGCGCCGGCTGAAGGTACTGCAATCGCTCGATACGCTGGGCGCCGGCTTCCAACTCGCCTCGCACGATCTCGATATCCGCGGGGCAGGGAACCTGCTGGGCGACGAACAATCCGGCCATATCAAGGAGGTCGGCTACGAGCTTTACCAGCAGATGCTGGAGGAAGCGGTCGCCAACCTGAAGGCCGGCATCGAGGACGACCAGGACGAAGCCTGGTCGCCGACCATCGCCATCGGCGCGCCGGTCATCATCCCGGAGAGCTATATCGAGGATCTCGATCTGCGCATGGGGCTTTACCGCCGGCTGGCGAAGCTGGAGACCGATGCCGAGATCGACGCCTTCGGCGCGGAGATGACCGACCGTTTCGGTCCGATCCCGAAGGAGGTCGAGCAGCTTCTCAAGGTGGTCACCATCAAGTCGCTGTGCCGGCGGGCCAATGTCGAGAAGGTCGAGGCCGGACCGAAGGGCATCATCGTCTCGTTCCGCGATAACGAATTCGCCAATCCGCAAGGGCTGGTGCAATACGTTGCCAAGCAAGGCGTCGCCGCCAAGGTGCGGCCCGACATGCGCGTGGTCTTCATCGGCGACTTTGAGGAAACCGCGCAACGCCTTGAAGGCACACGGCAATTGCTGCGCGACCTGGTCGGCATTGCCGAGCGCAGGAAGGCGGCATGACGTTTCCATGTCGCCAGAGCAAGAAGCGCGCTTAAGCGGTATAGAGGACCATGTCGGCGTAGCCGGTGCCGTGGTAGCGGGCTCCGGGCGCAATTTCGGAGAGGCTTCCATCCCAGGGGTCCAGGATGACGATCTGTCCGGATTTCGCCAGCCGCGCGGCCACCGTGAAATGCCCACCATTCCGATTGCCGTTCCGGCCGTTTGGATACCATCCCCAGAGAATGATGGCCGGCTTGCCAAGTCGTGTGACGTCGATCGGGATCGGATGTCCGGTCGGGCCGGATACCAGCAGCACTTTCACGCCTTGCGCATTGAGCGTCGCTTTGATGTTTGACGCCAGCGAGCCAAAATCCTTGCCGGCCGCCCATAGCTTATCCGACTCCTCGAGCGAGCCCGGGAACTGTCCGGCAATGTGCTTGAGGCGCGTCTCCATAGCCGAGGAATCGGCGGTGTTCTGCCCGCGATAGAGATCGATCGCCATCGACGCCGCAGCCAGGCCGCAGGACATTTCCTCGTTCTGAACGAAGACGCGATAGGTGTTCCCATCCGAGTCCTTGACGTCCTGGGTCCGGCGCAAAGGCGAAAAATGCAGATGCTCGTTCGGAGGAAATGGGCGGATCCAGGGTTTGGGCGGCACGGGTTGCTCCTTCGACCCTGACTTTTAGACCGGATTGGCGATGGCGCAAGCGCAACGATGTGAGGCTTTTGGCGTAATGGTCTGCCGAGCCAGCCGAATTCCAGCTCGGGCCCTCGGGTTTCAGACGGTGTATTTTAGTTCCAAATGCTGCGGTTTCGCCAACCGTTGCGTTGATTATGATCTTGTAAGCTCATTATATTTCGACGCTTGCGCGGCGATATATGTTGCAACATGAAATTTGAGCTATTTGTTGCGCGGCGTTCAATGCGGACATGGCAACGAGTGAGGCCGCGCAGCGGCGTTTGTTTTTCTGCCGTTGCATCATAAAGCGATCGGGAGTGGCCGTGCACAGGGACGGGACGGCGCGCTTTCAAATTGCGCCGTAGCCGGCCCGTCCCTGTGTGCGGGCACGGATCACGTGCACTCGACGTCCCTTTAAATTCAATTGAAGGGCCGTCGTTTCACGGAGTATCTCCTGCATGAAGGAGCCAAGCAGGCCAAAATACTACGAGGAGATCTTGGATCGGTTCTCGGCAGAACACACGAAAATTAGCAGCAAAGTTTATGCTTAATCCTGCATTTAGTTTGCCACGCATTGATCGCTTGGCGGTCTCGCTGCCATTGCTTTTGAACTGGCTCGCGCCGCCGTTCGCGCGTAGGTTACCCTCGCACGACTGGAACATCCGCCAGACTAGGCGAAGCGAGTGCCGCGGGGTAGTCTGTGAGTGCCGATATTGCTTCTCCGCTGAAGGCAGATTCCGGCAAGGAGATGCAGTCCGGGGTTCGCGCCGGGGTGGTGTTCAGGATCGTCGGTATCGTTCTCGTCCTCTGTATCGTAGCAGCAACATTACTGATGTTGCGGGCTCTCGAGGAACGGCACACGATCAAGGATCGGATTCGATCAAGCGCGGTCACTA
>DASWOH010000262.1:0-2654 GCA_036398815.1 Rhizobium sp.
TGGAAGCGGAGGTTTCCTCGAAGAAAGACAAGGGCCAGGACTTGCCTGTATAAGGAGAAACGATCGGGTCCCGGTTCAAGTCATAGAATTTCTTGCCGGTATCCGGATCGGTACGTTTTGTTCCAAGTTCCGATTTCGCCACTGTCAAAGCCTCATGAATGGCCGAACGAAAATTCGGCATTGCCGTCAAAGCCGGCGTTCCAAGGAAATTTATAAGCCGGTCCCCATAATCGTTACGGCCGTTTCTGTCAAAGCCAAACTTTGCAACGGCGGATCACGGCTTTAATGGAAGGCCCGGGATGACCGGCGCGCGGCACCTGTGGTAAGCCACAACATGCGCGATAACGACGCCTGAAAGCGCCAGTGCAAACGAGGAACGACCGGAGCAGAACCATGTACCAGCCACCGCATTTTCGCGAAGAGGATCTTGAGGTACAGCATGCGTTGATCCGCGACAACCCGCTGGGCCTGCTGATTTCGAGCGGCGCGGAGGGGCCGGTCGCCAATCCCGTCCCCTTTCATCTGAATGCCGCGCTGTCGCCCAAGGGAACCCTGCAGGCGCATGTCGCCAAGGCGAATTCACAATGGCGGAACATTCGTGATGGTGCGCCGGTGCTTGTCATCTTTCAGGGCGTCAATTCCTATGTGACGCCGTCCTGGTACCGGACCAAGCAGGAAAGCGGAAAGGTGGTGCCGACCTGGAACTATGCCATCGTGCAGGTGCGCGGCGAGGCGCGCATCATCGAGGATGCCGGCTGGCTGCGCGCGCAGATCGAAGCGCTCACCCGGCAGCAGGAGGATCACAGACCCCTTCCCTGGGCGGTCGGCGACGCGCCGGCCGATTTCATCGCCTCGCAGATCAAGGGGATCATCGGCATCGAGATCGACATCGGCACGATCGACGGCAAGTGGAAGGTGAGCCAGAACCGGCCGGAGGCGGATCGGCAAGGGGTGATCCGGGGCCTCGAAGACAGCGGCGATGGCGCAGGCACAGCCGGGATGGCGGAGCTGGTGCGCCGATACGGCAGGCATGATTGAGATACGGAGCGACGGAGAAAGATGATCATCGCCATAGACGGGCCGGCAGCGGCCGGCAAGGGAACCCTGTCGCGGCGCATCGCCGAGGCATACGGCTTCCACCATCTCGACACCGGATTGACCTATCGTGCCGCCGCCAAGGCGCTGCTCGACGCCGGGCTGCCGTTCGACGACGAAAAAATAGCGGAAGCCATGGCCAGAAAGGTTGATCTGGCCGGGCTCGATCGCAATATATTGGCAAAGCACGAGATCGGCGAGGCGGCATCGAGGATTGCCGTCATGCCGGCGGTCCGCCGGGCGCTCGTCGAGGCGCAGCGCGCCTTTTCGCACAAAGCACCGGGAGCTGTGCTTGATGGCCGCGATATCGGCACCGTCGTCTGCCCGCAAGCGCCCGTGAAGCTCTATGTCACGGCATCGCCGGACGTGCGGGCGAGACGGCGCTATGACGAGATCGTGGCGGGCGGCGGCAGCGCCGACTATGCGGCGATCCTGGAAGACGTGAAGAAGCGCGACGATCGCGACATGGGGCGGGCCGACAGCCCGCTGAAGCCCGCGGAAGACGCGCACTTGCTTGATACGTCGGAAATGAGTATAGAGGCGGCGTTTCAGGCGGCAAGATCGATCATCGATGCCGCCCTGAGCCGAAATACCTGAATTAAAGCGGCCTGGGTCGTGCTTCTGCACGGCGCTGTCGATTTTAAGAAGCCTGAAATTCAGTCCCCGCGCCGGATAGTCCTCGAGAGAGGACGGACTGGACCAAGGCCGTTCAACACCAACCCACCGGCGCATACGTGTCCCCTACAGCAGATCAGGGCACGTCAGGAGATTTTATGTCCGTAGCTACCCCCTCCCGTGAGGATTTTGCAGCTCTTCTCGAAGAGTCCTTTGCCAAGAACGACCTGGCCGAAGGCTATGTCACCAAGGGCATCGTCACCGGCATCGAGAAGGATGTCGCCGTTGTCGACGTCGGCCTCAAGGTCGAAGGCCGCATCGCGCTCAAGGAATTCGGCGCGCGCGCCAAGGACGGCCTTCTCAAGGTCGGCGATGAAGTCGAAGTTTACGTCGAGCGCATCGAAAACGCGCTGGGCGAAGCAGTTCTGTCGCGCGAGAAGGCTCGCCGCGAAGAAAGCTGGGTCAAGCTCGAAGCCAAGTTCGAGGCCGGAGAGCGCGTCGAAGGCGTGATCTTCAACCAGGTCAAGGGCGGCTTCACCGTCGATCTCGACGGCGCCATCGCCTTCCTGCCGCGCAGCCAGGTCGATATCCGCCCGATCCGCGACGTAACCCCGCTGATGCACAACCCGCAGCCCTTCGAAATCCTCAAGATGGACAAGCGCCGCGGCAATATCGTCGTTTCGCGTCGTACCGTTCTCGAAGAATCCCGTGCCGAGCAGCGTTCTGAAATCGTTCAGAACCTCGAAGAAGGCCAGGTTGTCGACGGCGTCGTCAAGAACATCACCGATTACGGTGCGTTCGTCGACCTCGGCGGCATCGACGGCCTGCTGCACGTCACCGACATGGCATGGCGCCGTGTGAATCATCCGTCGGAAATCCTGTCCATCGGCCAGCAGGTCAAGGTACAGATCATCCGCATCAACCAGGAAACCCACCGTATCTCG
>DASWOH010000263.1:0-13466 GCA_036398815.1 Rhizobium sp.
GGCAGTTTTGCGCAGCGCGCCCTTTCACCACAAGATCATCAGCATGCTGACGCTGGCCGGAGGCGGCATTCTGGCCGTGCGTCATGCCGGCAAGCCTGGCTCCGGGGCGTTTTCGCTTGCCATGCTGTTGCCGGGGGTGGCGCTGTTGCTGATCGGTGCCGCCTCGGATGTATCGGGTTTCCCGCTGATAGGCCGCTCCGGCGTCTCCGTTCCGAGCTGCCTGACGGCCATGGTCCTGCTTTCGCTCGTGCCGCTTGCGCTGATCATCGCGGCGCTGCGGACCGGCGTTACCACCCGGCCAGCCATGGCCGGTGCTGCGGCCGGTATTCTCGCGGGCGCTCTCGGGGCCGTCGCCTATGCTTTCGTCTGCAAGAATGACGGCGGACTGTTCGTGGCGGTCTGGTACAGCGCCGCGATCGCGATCGTGATGGGCGTGGGCGCCTTTGTCGGCAAGCGCGTGCTGGCGTGGTGATGTCTGCCTGAATTTCGAGTTCCGCCACCCGCCCTCATGGCAAGGCGCACGGGACGAAGGCCGGAGCCTCGAACGATCAAAATGTCAGCATTCGCCTCGGCACTTGAAATTCCCCCGATTTTGTGGTCTTGAGGCCGCCAATCTTTATTGCGCTGCCGATCCCGCTCCGCCGGGGCCTTCTTCGGGTCCGGTCAGTGCCTTCTATATTACCCAAGGAAAACCGATGGCCCGTTCTGCTCTTCTCAATGTCATGGTTCAGGCTGCCCTCAAGGCAGGCAAGTCGCTCAGCCGCGATTTCGGCGAAGTGCAGAACCTGCAGGTTTCGGTGAAGGGACCGGGCGATTTCGTCAGCCAGGCCGATCTGAAGGCGCAGAAGATCATCCGCGACGAACTGCTGAAAGCACGGCCGACCTACGGCTTCCTCGGCGAAGAGTCGCAAGAGGAGATCAAGGGCACCGACGGCGCGCATCGCTGGATCGTCGATCCGCTCGACGGCACGACCAACTTCCTGCACGGCATTCCGATGTTCTCCGTGTCGATCGCGCTGGAGCGCAACGGCGAGATCGTCGGCGGTGTCGTCTTCAATCCGGCGACGGATGAGCTTTACACCGCCGAGCGCGGCGGCGGCGCCTTCCTCAACGATCGCCGCCTGCGCGTCGCCTCGCGCCGCGTGCTCTCGGATTGCGTCATCGGCTGCGGCGTTCCTCACCTTGGCCGCGGCAATCACGGCAAGTTCCTCGTCGAGCTACGCCATGTCATGGGCGAAGTCGCCGGTGTGCGCCGCATCGGTTCGGCGGCACTCGATCTCGCCTATGTCGCCGCCGGCCGTTTCGACGGTTTCTGGGAAGTGGGCCTGTCGCCCTGGGACATGGCGGCCGGCATTCTGCTGGTGCGTGAAGCCGGTGGTTTCGTATCGGATTTCGACGGCGGCACGGAGATGCTCGCCACCAGCTCGATCATCTGCGGCAACGAGCATATTCACAAGGCGCTGGCCGAGGTCGTCAAGCGGCCGATCCCGACCAAGTAGAGGCCGTCTTCAGCCAATCGACTGTGGCAAAACTGCCTGTTGCCAACGGGTTGTTTTGTGCTTTCCGTCTCTTCAATTCGGCGCAATGTTGCTCTAGTCTCCGCCTGCGGAAACTCCGGAGGCTGAGCGTGCGATGGAAAATGTGAACCTGGGGGATCTGGGGTCGACCGACAATGCGTCGGGCGGATATACCTACAAGCTCTCCAGCCCAATGGCCTTCTTCTGGACGATGATCCTCTTCCTGGTCATCGTCGGCTTTATCGTGGCGATCCTGTTTCGCCAGGCTCAAGTCGCCTTCCTGCACAATCCCGGCCTCAACGGCCTGATCCTCGGTGTGCTCGCCGTCGGCATCCTGCTGGTCTTCAACCATGTGCTGATGCTCAGGCCGGAAGTCCGCTGGTTCAATCATTTCCGCGCAGTCGGCAATGCCGCCGATAAAGTCGGCCGCAATCCCCGGCTTCTGGCGCCGATGCGGGCGCTGATCGGCAACCGCCGCGCCATGCAGCTTTCGACGGCGACGCTGCGCTCGATCCTCGATTCCATCGCCACCCGCCTCGACGAGTCGCGCGACACCTCGCGCTATCTCATCGGCCTGCTGGTCTTCCTCGGCCTGCTCGGCACCTTCTGGGGCCTGATCGGCACGATCAGTTCGATCAACGATGTCATCCAGAGCCTCGATGTCGGTTCGGGCGACAGCAGCGATATTCTCGGTTCGCTGAAGTCCGGCCTTTCCGGGCCGCTGGTCGGCATGGGCACTGCGTTTTCCTCCTCGCTGCTCGGCCTTTCCGGCTCTCTGATCCTCGGGTTCCTCGATCTGCAGGCCGGCCGCGCGCAGAACCGCTTTTATACCGAACTGGAAAACTGGCTTTCCTCCGTCACTGATGTCGGTTCGGACCTCGGTCCGGTCATCGACGGCACCAACGGCGCATCCTCCGAGGATGTGCGCGCGCTTTCGGACTATCTGCGCAAGATCGCCGATGAGGGCGGCGGCCAGCGTTCGGTGACGGCGATGGCGAACCTCGCCGAAGGCATCCAGGGCCTGGTCAAGAACATGCGCAACGAGCAGCAGATGCTGCGCGACTGGATCGAAGCGCAGCAGGAGGAGGCAAAATCGATGCGCCGCACGCTCGACCGCCTCGCCGACCGCATCAGCCATACCGAGAAGACCGGGAGCAAGTAAGCCATGGCGCTCGCGCGAAACCGCCGCCATCAGCGAACGGTCGATTATTGGCCAGGCTTCGTCGATGCGTTGTCCACGCTGCTAATGGCGATCATGTTCCTGCTGACGGTGTTCGTCCTCGGCCAGTTCATTTTGAGCCGTGAGATTTCCGGCCGGGACGAGGCGCTGAACCGCCTCAATAGCCGCATCAACGATCTGGTGGAGCAACTGGCGCTGGAGAAGAACGGCAAGCAGGATCTGGAGGATTCCGTCGCCAATCTACAGGCGTCGCTGTCGATGGCGGAGAGCGAACGTTCGCGCCTGCAGGCCTTGCTCAGTGCTGGCTCCGGCAACGGCCAGGCCGCGCAGCAGCAGGTCGGCACGCTGACGCAGCAGCTTGATGAACAGAAGCAGGCAAGCGCCCGCGCGCTCAGCCAGGTCGAGCTCCTCAATCAGCAGATTGCGGCACTCCGCAGCCAGATCGCCGCCGTCGAGGCCGCCTTGCAGGCGTCGGAGAGCAAGGATCAGTCATCGCAGGTGAAGATCGCCGATCTCGGCCGGCGGCTGAATGTGGCGCTGGCGCAGCGCGTGCAGGAACTCAACCGCTACCGCTCCGACTTCTTCGGGCGCCTGCGTGAAATCCTCTCGGACCGCGACAATATCCGCATTGTCGGCGACCGCTTCGTCTTCCAGTCCGAGGTGCTGTTCCCCTCGGGTGCGGCCGATCTCAATCCGGCCGGCCAGACGGAAATGGCCAAGCTCGCCGCCGCGCTGATCGACCTTTCCAAGGAAATTCCCCCCGAGATCAACTGGGTGCTGCGCGTCGACGGGCATACGGACAATGTGCCGCTCTCGGGTAGCGGCCGCTATCCCGACAACTGGGCGCTGTCGTCGGCCCGCGCCATCGCCGTCGTCAAATTCCTGATTTCGCAAGGCGTTCCCGCGGACCGGCTCGTCGCCGCCGGCTTTGGCGAATTCCAGCCGATCGCACCCGGCGACACGCCGGAAGCCCGTGCCACCAACCGGCGCATTGAGCTGAAGCTGACGGAGAAGTGAGAGGTCTTTTCTTGCCGAAGGGCTGAAGGAAAGGAACAGCCAGTTCAGCATATGTCCCTCCGCGAATTCTGAAGTTGACATCATCAAATCGAAGGGGCCGCTCGAAACTTTTCGAGCGTCAAACAAAAACGGCCGGCGCACCAGAAGGCGGCCGGCCGTGGAAGGCTGTTGTAGCAGACGCTCGACGCGAAGTCTTAAGCAGTGGCGATGGTCTGGTCGTCGATGATGGCACCGCCGACATGGGCCTTGATCGATTCGATGGCATGCAGGGCCGAAGCCTTCGCCTTGTAGCCTTCGGAGCCAAACATGGTTTCGCCGTTGGAGGCCTTGAACCGGAATCGGAATTCACCAGCCTTGTCCTTGTAGACTTCAAATTTATACATCGTTCCCGTCTCCTAGAATCGCATCAGTGCGAGATAACACCGGAAATCTAGCGCAACTTCAAAGCCATTTCCACCTGTTGCATTCGCAATGACTTGATCAATCTGTCGTTATTTCACAACCAGCATGCGGTCCTCGATGCCGGCGTCGAATTGCAGTCGCGCCAGCTTGGCGTAGATGCCGCCGTGATGGATGAGGCTCTGGTGTGTGCCTTCCTCGACGATGCGGCCCTGATCTAGCACCAGAATGCGGTCGGCCTTCAGCACGGTCGCCAGGCGATGGGCGATGACGAGGGTGGTGCGTGTCTCCATCAGGCCGTCGAGGGCCTTCTGCACCAGCGTCTCGCTTTCGGCGTCGAGCGCGGAGGTTGCTTCGTCGAGCAGCAGGATCGGCGCATTCTTCAGGATGGCGCGGGCAATCGCGATGCGCTGGCGCTGGCCGCCGGAAAGGGTGATGCCGCGCTCGCCCACCTGCGTATCGTAACCCTGGTCCAGGCGCGAGATGAACTCATCCGCCTGGGCGGCGATTGCCGCGGCGCGTACTTCGTCACGCAAGGCTCCGGGGCGGCCGAAGGCGATGTTGTCATGGATCGTGGCAGCGAAAATCGTCGTGTCCTGCGGCACGATGGCGATGCGGTCGCGCAGGGCTTCGGGCGAGACGCGGCGCGCATCGACGCCGTCGATGGCGACACTGCCCTGTTGTGGATCGTAGAAGCGCAGGAGCAGCGAGAAGATCGTGCTCTTGCCGGCGCCGGAGGGCCCGACGATCGCCACCGTCTCGCCTGGCTTGACGGACAGCGACAGGCCATGCAGCGCCGACCTGCCCGGCCGCGACGGATAGGAGAAATGCACGTCCGAGAAGTCCACTCGCCCCTGCGGCGGCTGGGGCAGGGGAAGCGGATCGGAGGGAGTTGCGATCGGGGATACCTCCGCCAGAAGCTCGCCCAGGCGATCGGCCGCGCCGGCGGCTTGCGAGAGTTCGCCCCAGACTTCCGACAGCGAACCGAGCGAGGTGCCGGCGATGACGGAATAGAGCAGGAACTGGCCGAGCGTTCCGGCCGTCATCGTGCCGGCAAGGACGTTCTCGGCACCGACCCAGAGCACGGCGACGATGCTGCCGAAGATCATCGTGATGGCAAAGCCGGTGAGCAGCGAGCGGGATTTGATCGCGGCGCGTGCTGCCTGATAGGCATCTTCGACCGAAGCGCCATAACGCTCTGCGGCGGCGGCTTCGCCGTTGAAAGCCTGAATGGTGCGGCTGGCGGCGATGGTTTCGTTGGCGTAGGCCGATGCTTGGGCGAGCGTATCCTGTGCCGCACGCGAGCGTTTGCGCACCGAGCGGCCGAAGCTGACGAGCGGCAGCACGATGATCGGAATGGCGATCAGCACGATGCTCGACAGTTTCGGGCTGGTGACGATCATCATCCCCACGGCTCCGAAACAGAGGATGAGATTGCGCAGCGCCACCGACGCCGTCGCACCCACGGCGGACTTGATCTGCGTCGTGTCGGCCGTCAGCCGCGAGACGATCTCGCCGGACTGGTTGATGTCGAAGAAGGAGGGCGAGAGCCGCGTCACATGGTCGAAGACCTCGCGGCGCATGTCCGAAACGATGCGCTCGCCGATGGTGATAACGAAATAATAGCGCATTGCGCTTGCCACCGCGAGGACGACGGCCATGAGCATCATCGCGACGAAATAGCTGTTGATGAGACCGCGGTCGGCCTGATTGAAGCCGTGGTCGATCATGCGCCTGACGGCAAGCGGCAAGGCGAGCGAAGTGACGGCCGCGGCCACCAGGGCGATGAGGGCGCCTGCCGCCATGCCGCGATAACGTTTGAGGTAGGGCGTCAGCCGCCCGAGGGGGCGGATGGATCCGCGTTTTTTGTCGTCTGCCTGGCCCGTCTCTGACAAGTCGTCTCCAATCCCCATATCAGCAAGGGACTTCGCTTTTTCGCCCCTTGTTATCCTTGCCGCCTTCATGTATAGGCACGCCATCTTAATTGGAAGCCGTGGCCTCAATCGGACTGCGGCTTCATTTATTCAATCGGTTCGGTTGCCGCAATGGCTTGCGACAAATGGACCCTGGCATGACAGGAAGATTGTTATGAAGGCCAACATCCATCCCGACTACCACACCATCAAGGTAGTCATGACCGACGGCACCGAATACGAAACCCGCTCGACCTGGGGTTCGGAAGGCGCTGTCATGAATCTCGAAATCGACAGCAAGTCGCATCCGGCTTGGACGGGCGGCAACCAGCAGCTCATGGACCGCGGCGGCCGCGTTTCCAAGTTCAACAAGCGCTTCGGCAGCCTCGGCGTCTAATCGCTTCGCGATACGACGTTTTGACAAGAGCCCGGTTTTACCGGGCTTTTTTGTGTCTTCTCGCGGGTATGCCATCGGACGAGCGACGGCATACCATTGCAACGGGTTGCAGTTCTATTCCAGTCCCTCTTCCCGAAGAGCCTTTTTGACTGAATCGCGTTCGCGCACGCGTCCATACCAGGCCTTGAGATTGTCCAGCCGATCGAAATGGATGTCTGCCTTGTAGTAGGACTTCAGCCAATCCGCCTGACCCCAGCCGGTGAGTGCGAACAGATAGGCGTCCGCCACGGTGAAGGTGCCACCCATCAGAAAGTCGCGACCGGCAAGCTGCTCGTCTATCCAGTCGTAGCGCTTCTCAAGTTTTGGCGTGGCCGTCTCCACGTATTTGCCTGCCAGCCGCGCGTAGAGAAGCGGGATGAAGCCCTTGTGGATCTCCGATGTCAGGAAACTGAGCCACTCCTGCAGACGGTAGCGTTCCATCGTGCCGTTTGGTGGGGCGAGGCCCCGTTCCGGCTTGAGATCGGCCAGATACTGCACGATCACCGGCCCCTCATGCAGCCTCGTTCCGTCGTCCAGTTCGAGGACCGGAACATAGCCAAGGGGATTGATGCTGTGATAGTCGCTGCCGCCTTCGATCGTATGCTTGCCGTGATCGACTTTGAGCAGCGTCACATCGAGACCGAGTTCATTGATGACGATGTGAGGGGAAAGGGAACAACTGGCGGGCATGTAATAGAGCTTCACTTGCAATCTCCATGGCGGATTTTCGATTGCCTCCCTTCACGGTGAAAGGTGGCTTAGCGCCATGTAGTCGAAGCAGTATAGAAAAGTAAGAAGGCACTAGTTTGACATTTAGGTACATAAAATATACCTGAGTGCGCCCGGAGGTGTGTTCTATGAGAAAAAATGTAAGCGGCTGTTCCGTCGAGGAAGCAATGCACCTGTTGGGTGGGCGCTGGCGCCTGCTTCTGGTGTCCTATCTGGTCGATGGCCCGAAGCGCTTCAATGAACTCCGGCGGGATGTGCCGGGGATCTCCCAGAGGATGCTGACCTTGGATCTCCGTGCCCTCGAAGAGGCTGGGCTGGTGCTACGCACGGTATATCCCACAGTGCCGGTCAAGGTGGAGTATGCGCTGACGGAGGATGGCAAGCGATTGAAGAATGTCGTCGCCGTTGTTCAGGAGTTCGGACTTTGGCTGAAGCAGCGTGACGCGGCCTAGATGCTCGCGGATGATCTTCCATCTGCTAATCTCTGAAACGCAAAACCGGCCGTGTGAAACACGACCGGTTCAAATCACTGCCAATTTTGAAGTCGGCTTAATTACTCCCCGAAAGCCGTCTGCAGCAGGGTGAGCTGCGCCTTGACGCTGTTCTGGTTGTCCGGAACGATCTGCGGTTCCGTCGGGCGGTAGATTTCGCGGTCGAGCAGGGCGACGCGGTTCTGAAGGCGCAGCGAGCGTTCGACGAGGTCGCGGAAGGCTTCCGGCAGGTCGTTCCAGCCAGGCGCGTTGCGGTCGACGTTGAAGCCGTCGAGGCGGACCTTGTTCTTTTCGGCCAGCACCTGATCGCGCGACATTTCGCCGTTGTTGACGGCGCGCTGCAGCAGGAGCCAGGAGGCCATCTGCATCAGACGGGTGGTGAGCCGCATGGATTCGGCGGCATAGAGCACGGAAGCCATGCGCGGCAGAACCTTGGAGGCGGTGCGGCCCTGGCCGTCGAGATAAGCGGCGGTTTCCTCGACCAGCGACATGCCTTCGGAATATAGCATCCTGAACTGTGCCGACGAAGCCGCATGGCCAGCAAAGCTGATCGTGTTCAATCCAAGTTCCGACATTGAAGAAATCCCTGCTTCACGCAACACTTTTGTTCAGGAAAGGCCGTGCAAGTCCAGAAGAACTCTCGGCATCCGTTCTTATGACTTCAAGATGATGATTTTAACTGAAATTCGCAAGGCAATTCTTAAGAAAGGGTTAATCTCCACAGTTTCGTCGAAAGGCCCGCGAGACGGCGAAAAAGAAGAGCCGCAAAAGCGGCTCTCAAGGTAAAACAGGGAGAAAAATCAGACCAATTCGACAAGAGGAGGAACTGTCTGAGTCCAGAGCAAATCTGGATGATGTAGTAATATGTCGTAAAGCTTAATATTCCGTTGAACACGCTTGGCTACCTGCTTGGAACGCACAAATTTCGCGCTGATGGCGGGCTTAGAAGCGGAAGAGGTTTTCAGCGGCTTTCCGGCCGGATGCCTTGGCGGCGATCTCGTCTTCCAGCCGGGCGATCTCCGCCTGCAGCAAGGCGACGCGGTTCTTGAGTTCGTCGACGGACAGCAGCGAAAGATCGCTGCCGATTTCATGGGCCGACGGCTGCTTCGGACGGTCATCGTCGAAAATGCTCATCTCGGCTCCTCCTTGCCGCTCCTGGGGTTCAAGTGCCGTAATTTACAGCGGTATCATCCTTTTTTGAAGCCTCGCTGCGGGCCAGCGACATGCTTTCCGGCGTGATCATCTGCGCATTCGCCGACGGCATGGTCGTGTAGGCGTCGCGATCGCTCGCCGGCTTCGCGGCGCGCTGGCGGCTGCGGAAGATCGCATAGGCGGTGATCAGCACATGCGCGACCGCGGTGACGAAGAACAGCGCGTAGGGGCCGATGGTCGACATGACCGGGCCGCCGAGGGTCGGGCCGATGATCGTGCCGATGCCGTAGAGCAGCAGCAGGCCGCCGGAGACCTTGACGTATTCCTCCGGCGCGGCGAAGTCGTTGGCATGGGCGACGGTGATGGGATAGAGCGTGTTGGCAACCGCTCCATAGATCACCACCATGCCGATCAGGAAATGGGGGTTGCCCGGCTTTATCAGGAAGAGCAGCAGGCCGTCGAGCGCGGCGACGGCGGCCATGCCGGCCAGCACATAGCGGCGGTCGATGCGGTCGGAAAGGCGTCCGGCCGGAAACTGCATCACGGCGCCGGCGAAGATGGTCGAGCTCATCATCAATGCGATATTGCCGTCGGAGAGGCCGGCATTGGCGCCGAAGACGGCGCCGAGCGTGCCATAGGCGCCGTTGGCGATGCCGACCAGCAGGATGCCGAGGGAGGCGACCGGCGAATTGCGGTAGAGCGCCTTCAGGTCGAGGCTGACGGCCTTCAGCGGTTGCGGCGAGGCGGCGGTCGACAGCGTCGTCGGCAGCATGGCGACGCAATAGCAGATGCCGCAGACCATGAAGAGGATTGGCGTATGGATGTCGGCGAAAGGGATCATCATCTGGCCGGCGACGGCGCCGATCAGGGTAATGCCGATATAGAGCGAGAAGATCGCGCCCCGGCTTTCATTGGTCGCGCGTTCGTTGAGCCAGCTTTCGATGATCATCGAGGTGCCGGCGGTGCAGAAGCCGGTGACGGCGCGCAGCGCCACCCACCAGACGGGATCGACGATGATGCCGGTCAGGAGCGCGATGATGGCGATGACGGAGATGAAGCCCGAAAAGGCGCGCACGTGGCCGATGCGCCGGACCAGCTTCGGCGCCGTCAGGCAGCCGAGCACGAAGCCGGTGGCCCAGGTCGTACCCAGCAGGCCGAGCGTCGTCGTGGCATAGCCCTCGGCCGTACCGCGCACGGGCAGAAGCAGGCTGTGCAGGCCATTTCCCGTAAACAGGAAGAGCGTGCCGAAAAGCAGGGCGAGAACGGGCAGGATATTTCGTTTCATGTTCCCCACTTTCAGTCGGCCCTGCTTAAAGAACCGATAAAGCAGGATCGGATCCTGCCAGTTTTCGCTATTGATTGTGCCCCGGATTGCCGCTATCGGCGTGTAGAAACAGTCTGTTGGCGCGGAAAGATGTCCGTCCTATGACGATTAGAGCATGATCGCGAAAACTGCGCAGTGGTTTTTGAAGGGGTCCTGCTCACTCTTGCGCAAACGGGGAAAAATACCGTGACAAAAGTGATCGCGGTGCTGCTGCTGCTGGCCATGGCGGTGCAGATCATCAAGCCGCTCGGGCTGCCCGGCCTCAAGCGTCGTGCTGATTTCTGGAAGATCGCCATCATCGCCTTCGCAGCCTGGACCATCGCGCTGATCATCAACGAGACGTTTTAGCACACGGCTCCGACAGTCGGGATCGACTGTCGGGAAGGCTTATCCGTCTTCAGAATGCGACTTCGCCACGCATGACGCTGACGCACTGGCCGGAGAGGAAGACGTCGGTCACAATACCCTCGGATTTCCTGATATCGAGGCCGATCAGACTACGCCGGCCCATTTCCACGCCCTGTTCGATGGTGATCTGCATTTCGATGTCGGTTGCGGGCAGCAGCGAGGTCAGATAGGCGCCGAGGGCTGCGGAAGCGCTGCCGGTCGCAGGGTCTTCGGTGACATTGTCCAGCGGCGCGAACATGCGGGCGCGGATATGCCAGGGCTTGTCGGTCGAGCGGGTATAGAGGAAGAGCGAAAAGCCGGTCTTGTCCTCTTTGTGCCGGTCGGCGGCTTCCGCGAAAACGGCAGCGTTCGGGCGTGCATTGCCTAGCGTTTCGAGACTGTCCACCTCCGCAAACGCGAAGGGCAGGCCGACGGAGGCGAAGACCGGAGCGTGTGTCGCGTGTCGAATGGATGCGGGCTCGAGCTGGACGCAGCGGGCGACAAGGTCATCGGCGATGATGCCTCCCACTTGCAGCTTGCCCGGCGCCCGTATTTTCGCGCCGCTGACCTCATTGCCCGTGCGAAGGAGCTGCACATCCACGAGTCCGGCCTTTTCTTCGAAGATCAGCCTGTCGCCCGGCACTTTTCCGAAGATATCCGCTTGCCGGCCGAGCACGAAAGCGGTGCCGACATTGGGGTGGCCGGCGAAGGGGATTTCGGTGGTCGGGGTGAAGATGCGGACACGCGCCGTATTCTCCGGATTTTCCGGCGGCAGCACGAAGGTCACTTCGGAGTAGTTGAACTCGGTCGCGATCTTCTGCATCGCCCTATCGCTCCAGCCGCGCGCATCGGAAATGACGGCCAGCGGATTGCCGGCGAAACGCTCGGAGGTGAAAACGTCGGTGGTGACGTAGGCGACGGTATTCATGGGTGGCTCCCGATGTTTTCATAGGACTGCCACGGATATAGCCGCGGCGCTGCCATGGCTTAAAGTTCGAACTTGTGCTGGTGACAACTTCAGGTCATCCGCCCAATTCGAAGAAGACCTGAGCGCTGGTAGGAGAGCTACCTTTCAACGACATGGTTTATCGAAAACTCCCTCGCGGCCATCAGGACAGGCATGAGCCCTCGGCCGGCATCGGTAAGCTGATACTCGACGCGGGGCGGCTGCTCGCCAAAATCTCGCCTCTCAACAAGGCGATCATTCTCAAGCTCCCGCAGATGTTGCGTGAGCATCTTCTGCGAAATGCCCGGCATGTCCCGTCTCAATTGCGAGGTCCGCATCGATGGCTCTGCGAAGAGACGAAACAGGATCGGAAGCTTCCAGCGTCCGCTGATCATCCGAAGCATCCTTGTGACATGCGCCACGGACCCGTCCGGGCCAAGGCAAATTGACCGCTCTTCGCGTTCTACAGGCACTTTAAAGTGCGTAATTGTGTCGATCATCGTTCTGTTCTTTTGTGAGGTATCGTCTTCAAGATAGGTACCACGCAATGGATTTGAAATTGGACGGGAAGACAGCGCTCGTCACCGGGAGCAGCAAGGGCATAGGAGAAGCGATCGCCAGAGGGCTTGCGCGTGAGAAGGCGGTCGTCGTTGTCCACGGTCGCGACGGGGTACAGACGGAGCGGGTCGTCCATGACATCATCACCGAAGGAGGACGCGCCCACGCCGTTCTCGGAGACCTCACAATTGATGACGACGTGCGGCGGCTCGTTGACGAGGCACAAGCGCTTGCCGGTCCGATAGACATCGTGATCAACAATGCCGGCGGTTCAGGTGAGGTGGAGGACTGGACGAGCAGTCGCCCCGCTTCATGGGCGTCCGCTTATGACCGCAACGTTCTCGCTGCCGTGAGGGTAACGACCCTGCTGCTACCGAGAATGCGGCAAGCCAAATGGGGACGGGTCGTCAACATTTCGAGCCTAGCCGGTTTGATGCCGCCAGCTTCCAGGCCAGACTACTCCGCTTGCAAGGCGGCCATGAACGCAATGACGGCCTCTATGGCGAAAGCGGTCGCGGCCGACGGCGTCACAGTGAATACCGTATCGCCCGGCACGATACGCAGCGACAGGCTGGACGTCCGGTTTCGCGAGGTTGCGGTGGAGCAGGGACTTGCGAAAGACGCTCCGTGGGAGACGATCGAGCAAGCCGTGCTACCTTTGTTTGCCCAAGTCCCGGTCGGTCGTGTGGGGACTCTTGAGGAGATAGCCGATGCTGTTTCGTTCCTCGTCAGTCCGCGGGCCGCGTACATAACCGGCGTCAATCTGAGGCTCGACGGCGGAATGCTGCCGACCACCTAGGAGGAATTGGTTGGCGATGACCGCTGTGGGCCGGATGAGAGGCTTTCCAGGCGATGTCATGGCATAAAAGCAAAAAGCCCCGACCGCATCGCGATCGGGGCTTTCAATCATTTCAAGCTATCTTGAAATCAAGCAGCCTTTTCGCTGTTCTTGGTCCAGCTGCCCTTGGCGGCGAGATAGTTCATCTCGGCGCGGTGGGTGAAGGCGCGCTGGCCGGCGGCGACGTTTTTCGCCTTGCCGTCCCAGGCATTCAGCGCGGCGTCCTGCAGGGCGCGGCCGTAGGAGAAGGTGACGTGCCAGGGCAGGTCGTAGCCGTTGATGGCGGAGAGATGCGCGGTCGCTTCTTCCGCCGACTGGCCGCCGGAGAGGAAGGCGATGCCCGGAACGGCGGAAGGAACGGTTTCCTTCAGCACCTTGACGGTGCGTTCGGCGACTTCCTCGACCGAAGCCTTGCGCGCCTTCTTGCCGTCGATGATCATGTTCGGCTTCAGGATCATGCCCTCGAGATTGACGCGGGCATCGGCCAGGTCGGTGAACACGGTGCGCAGCACCAATTCGGTGACTTCCTGGCAGCGGGTGATGTCATGGGTGCCCGGCTCGCCATCCATCAAGACTTCC
>DASWOH010000264.1:0-6756 GCA_036398815.1 Rhizobium sp.
GGACCTGCCGTTTCGTCGAAGATGGGGCATGCTGGGTGTATTTCGGGAGCGGGTCGGGATTGTCAGGCTGCTTGATGTCGATGACGTCATGCGCGCCGAGCTTCGGCAAGGCAAGACCAAGCGAGGCGATGTCTATCGTCAGGCCCGGGTCTTCCGGTGATGGCAGGACCATCGGCCAGTAGGCGGTCGACAGCGACAGGCGGATGCGATGACCTTTCCGGAAGCGATAGCCGCAGGTGTCCAGCGTCAGTGTGACCGTGGTGGGCTCGCCTTCTTGTAGAGGTTTCGGCTCGGCATTGCCTTCGCGATGGGCAAGGTTGAGCACGCCGAACGAGACACGCGTCGCCGTGCCGTCCAGATGCACATCGACAAGCCGGGCGCAAAGATTGGCGGTCTCGGCATTGCAGCGTAGCGACAGGGTAATGACCGGACGCCCGAGATAATCATGATCGACGGCAAGCGGCGCGGTTTGGAAGGTCAGCGAGCCGGCATCGTCGCCTCGCTGATCGAGCGCCATTTCGGCGTCCGGCTTCAGCGTGAACCATTCGCCGGAGGCGGTGCCGGTGTCGAGCGGCGAACGCAGATAGACGGGATGTTCCGGCGCATGCGGGATTGGTATGCCCTCCATCAGCGTGCCGAACTGCTCGACATAGAAGCATTGCATCTCCGGCTGTTGCCATTCGCGCTTGGCGATCCAGAAGCCCGGATCGAAATCGCGGCGCGGTGCCGGCTTGATGGCGTCGAGAATATAGGCGCGCACCGGCGGGATGCTCTCGGCACCGTTCTGTTCGCCGCGTAGCCAGCGGTTCCACCAGGCGATCGCCTCGCCATGGAAATCGGTACGCGGCTTCGGCCAGGCAAAATGCGGATACTTGTGCACCCACGGACCGATCAGCGCCTTCGCCGTGTCGCCGAGGCCTTCGACCGCCTTGAGCGGCGTGTTGCGATACCCATCCGCCCAGCCGGCGATGACGAGGGCAGGCACATCGAATTCGGCGAAATTCTCGCAGATCGAGCCATGCCGCCAATAGTCGTCGCGGCGCTGGTGCTGCAGCCATTCCTCCATGAAGAAAGGTTCGTTCTCCAGCCGTTCCAGCCACATCTCCTTCCAGCGGTCGCCGACGATCTCGGGATCGGGCGAGCGAGACTGATAGGCGAGCATGGTCGCGGCCCAGGAAAGCTGCGCCGAGAGATGGCAGCCGTTCTTGTAGTGGATGTCGTCATTGTAGCGGTCGACGGTGGAAGCGATCGATATGACCGCCTTGAGTGCTGGCGGGCGCAGGGCTGCGACCTGCAGGCTGTTGAAGCCGCCCCAGGAAATACCCATCATGCCGACAGAGCCATTCGACCAGGGCTGCGTCGCGATCCAGGCGATCAGTTCGCAGGCATTGGCGAGCCCAAGCTCGGTATATTCGCCGTCGATGACGCCATCGGATTCGCCCGAGCCGCGAATATCGACCCTGACGCCGGCAATGCCGGCAGCGGCGAAGACCGGGTAGGTCGATTCATCCCGAGGGCTCGTTCCGTCCCGCTTGCGATAGGGCAGGAATTCGAACACGGCCGGCACCGGATCGCTGTCGGCATTGTCCGGCATCCAGATGCGTGCCGCCAGCCGCGTGCCGTCCTTGAGGGTGATCCATTGGTTTTCGATGGTGGTAAAGCCACGGGTGGTCATGGGATATCCTGGAATGTTTTCATTGTGATGCGAGAGCCGGCATCGCCGGCTCGTTTGTTCTATAATCGTTAGCTCAATTTCCGGCGCTCTCCATCTTCCGCGTCGTCAGCACGCGCTCCAGCCAGCCGATCTCCATTTCCGGAACCGACTTCAAAAGCAGATCCGTGTAGTCGTCGAAAGGCGGCGACAGCACTTTCGATTTCGGCCCGAAGCGCACGAGCTTGCCGCGATGCATGACCGCGACGCTGTCGGCGATGGCACGGACGATGGCGATGTCGTGGGTGATGAAGATGTAGGAGAGCTGAGCCTCCGCCTGCAATCTCAGAAGCAGATTGAGGATACCTTCGGCGACGAGCGGATCGAGTGCCGAGGTGGGTTCGTCGCAGAGGATAAGCTCAGGCTTGGCGGCAAGCGCGCGGGCAATGGCGACGCGCTGTTTCTGGCCGCCGGAAAGCTCGGCTGGATAGCGGTCGATGAACCCGTTGCTCATCTCGATCTGCTCGAGCAACTCCTTCACCCGCGCCGTCTTCGCCGCGCCGCGCAGGCCATAGTAGAAGGTGAGGGGGCGGCCGATGATATCGCGCACGGTCTGGCGTGGGTTCATGGCGGTGTCGGCCATCTGGTAGATCAGCTGAATGCGGCGCAGTTCGTCGCGAGAACGGTCCTTCAGGGCAGGCGTCAGCGGTTTGCCGTCGAAGGAAATCCGGCCATCGCTGGGCGGCAGCAATCCGGTGATGACGCGGGCGAGCGTAGACTTGCCGGAGCCGGATTCGCCGACGATCGCCAGCGTCTGACCCTTTAGTACATGAAGAGAAACATCGTGCAACACCTTGAAGCCATTCGAATATTGCGCGCTGACATTCTCGACTTTCAGAAGCGTATCGGACTGATCTGCCGCCTCTTCGCGCGCCGTCTGGCGGACATTGACGAGGGCGCGCGTATAGTCTTCCCGCGGCGCTTCGATGATCTGCTGGACAGTGCCGTATTCCACTGTCTTGCCATACCGCAGCACCATGATGTCGTCGGAGATCTGCGCGACGACGGCAAGATCGTGGGTTATGTAGAGCGCTGCCGTATGGGTCTCCTCGATAGCATGCTTGATCGCGGCCAGCACGTCGATCTGCGTCGTCACGTCGAGCGCGGTGGTCGGCTCGTCGAAGACGATCAGTTCCGGATTGGAGCATAGCGCCATCGCCGTCATCGCGCGTTGAAGCTGGCCGCCTGAGACCTGGTGCGGGAAACGGTCGCCGAAGGTCTCCGGATTGGGCAGGCCGAGCACCTGGAAGAGATAGAGTGCGCGCTTCCTGGCCTCGTCCTTCGTCATCAGCCCGTGCTTGACGGAGGCTTCGATCACCTGTTCGCCGAGCTTGTGGGCCGGGTTGAAGGCGGCCGCAGCCGATTGCGCGACGTAGCAGACGCGGGCGCCGCGGATCTTGCGGATGCCCGATTTTCCCAAGGGGAGAATATCGACACCATCGAGCAGCACGCTGCCGCCGGTGATCTCGGCGCCGCCACGGCCATAGGCGAGCGCCGAAAGTCCGATGGTGGATTTGCCGGCGCCGGATTCACCGATCAGGCCGAGTACCTTGCCCTTCTTGAGGTCGAAGGAGACGCCGTCGACGATGGTAACGCGTTTCGGCGGCTCGCCGGGCGGATAGCTGGTCGCTTCGATCTTGAGATCGCGAACGGAAAGTAGCTCAGGCATCGCCACGCCCTCCCTTGAGGCTGGAGGTGCGCTTCAAGAGCCAGTCGACCACCAGATTGACACAGACAGCGAGCGCCGCGATCGCGGAGCCCGGCACGAGAGCGGCGGAGATGCCGAAGATGATGCCGTCCTTGTTGTCCTTGACCATCCCGCCCCAATCGGCTGATGGCGGCTGGATGCCGAGGCCGAGGAAGGACAGCGTCGACAGGAACAGGATCGAGAAGGCAAAGCGCAGGCCGAACTCCGCCAGCAAGGGCGAGAGCGTGTTCGGCAGGATTTCGCGGAAAATGATCCAGATCTTGCCTTCGCCGCGCAGCTTGGCGGCCTCCACAAATTCCATGACCGCCACATCCAGCGCTACGGCGCGGCCGAGACGGTAGACGCGGGTGGAATCGAGGATAGCCATGACGAGGATCAGGACGATCAGGTTCTGCGGTAGGACCGCCAGCACCACGAGCGCGAAGATCAGGGTGGGGATCGACATCATCAGGTCGTTGAAGCGCGAGAAGACCGTATCGATCAGCCCGCGCGAAACGGCGGCGGTGAAGCTGAGGATGATGCCGAGCGAGAACGAGATGATCGTTGCGGCAAGCGCCACGAACAATGTGGTGCGGGCGCCGTAGATCAGCCGCGAGAGGATGTCGCGGCCGAGATTGTCGAGGCCGAAGAAATACTGCGCGTCGGCCACCTGCCAGACATTGCCGACGACTTCCGTCTCGCCATAGGGCGCGATCCAGGGCGCGAAGATCGCACAGATGAAAGCGAGCAGAATGCCTGCCATGCCGACCCAGGCGGTGATGGGGATGTCTCTCAATCTCATCGTGGATGCCTCAGGCGCGGGTTGGCGACGATCGCCAGGATATCGGCAACCATATTGAGCAGGATGTAGACGGCGGCGAAGATCAGCCCGCAGGCTTGGACGACCGGCATGTCGCGGACGGTGACGGCATCGACCATGTACTGGCCCATGCCGGGATAGACGAAGACCACCTCGACCACCACGACGCCGACGACGAGATAGGCGAGGTTCAGCGCCACGACATTGATGATCGGCGCGAGCGCATTGGGTGCCGCATGCTTGACGATCGAACGGAAGGCGCCAAGGCCTTTCAGCTCCGCCGTTTCCATATAGGCCGACGACATCACCGAGAGGATTGCGGCCCGCGTCATACGCATCATATGCGCGAGAACGACGAGCACCAAAGTCGCCGTCGGCAGGGCGATGGCCTTCAGCCGATCGAGGAAGTCCATGCCGTCATAGACCGTCGCGGGAAAGGTCGCGATCCCGAACTTCACGCCGAAAAACAGGATGAGCAGATAGCCGATGAAGAACTCCGGCAGCGAAATCGCCGCCAGCGAGATCACATTGATGATCTTGTCGGGCAATCGATTTCGGAAATGCACGGCCAGCATGCCGAGCCCGACGGCAAGCGGCACGGAAATCAACGCCGCGAAGGCGGCCAGGAAGAGCGAATTGCCGAGGCGCTTGCCGATCTGCTCGCTGACGGAATTCTTGCTGGCCCAGGAGGTGCCGAAATCGCCATGAACGGCATTGCCGAGCCATTCGACATAGCGGGTCGTGATCGGCCGGTTGAGACCGAGATCGGCGCGGATATTGGCGACGGCCTGTGGTGTTGCCGACTGGCCGAGATAGGTCGTTGCGAAGTCGCCCGGCAGGGCTTCAAGGCCGCCGAAGATCAGGATCGAGACGGCGAAAAGCAGGACGAGGCTGAGCACGCAGCGCTCGACAATGAGGGACAGCAGCGGAAAACGCTGTTTGAACCTTAATCCGGGCAGCACTGTGCTGGGTGGTGTATTGGACATGGCTGATGCCTCGCGCTGAAACGTCAGGAGGACCGCGAAGATTTTCCGCGGTCCCGGTTCCGTTAGAGATGAGGGCGTTGCCGCCCGGCTTCGGGCATCAGGCGTCCAGCCAGACGCGGGTCGCGACGTAGCCGTTCGACATGTCGTTGCCGATGTCGTGGACGTAACCCTTCACCTGCTTGGTGGAGGCGTTCACGAAGTCGTTGAACATCGGCAGGATGACGCCGCCCTCGTCGCGGACCATCATCGCCATGGAGCGATACATTTCCTTGCGCTTGGCCTCGTCGAGTTCCGAACGGGCTTCAAGCAGAAGCTTGTCGAAGTCCGGGCGCAGAAAGCGGGTGTCGTTCCAGTCGGCCGTCGAGATGTAGGCCGTGGAATACATTTGATCCTGCGTCGGACGCCCGCCCCAATAGGAGGTGGAGAAGGGCTGGACGTTCCAGACGTTGGTCCAGTAGCCGTCGCCCGGCTCGCGCTTGACCTCGATGTTGATACCGGCCTTCTTGCAGCTTTCCTGATAGAGGACGGCGGCATCGACGGCGCCGGGGAAGGCGACTTCCGAAGTGCGTAGCAGGACGGAGCCGCTGTGGCCGGACTTCTTGTAGTGGAAGGCCGCCTTGTCTGGATCGTAGGCGCGCTGCTCGATGCCTTCGGGGAAGAGGGCATAGGTGCTGTTGATCGGGAAGTCGTTGCCGACCTTGCCATAGCCGCCGAGGATCTTCTTGACCATGGTTTCGCGGTCCATGGCGTATTTCAGCGCCAGGCGAAGGTCGTTATTGTCGAAGGGCGCCGTGTTGCAATGCATGATGAACACGTAATGCCCACGGCCGGCGGTCGCCAGGATTTCGACGTTCGGCGCGCGCTTCAACAGGTCGACGGTCTTCGGATCGACACGGTTGATGTAATGCACCTGGCCGGACGACAGAGCGGCGATACGCGCCGTTGCGTCGTTCATGCCGATGATCTCGATCGAATCGACATAGCCGCGATCCGTGCGCCAATCGTCCTTGTTCTTTTCCAGCGTGGCGCGCACGCCGGCCTCGAAGGTGACGAGTTTGTAGGGACCGGTTCCGATCGAGGCGAAGGGATCGTCGTTGCCGCCGTTCGGCTGGATGACGAGGTGGTAGTCGGTCAATAGCAACGGCATGTCGGCGTTGCCTTCGGTGAGCGTCAGGACGAGGTTGTCGCCGTCGGCCTTGATCTCCTTGATCGACTTCATGACGCCGAGCGCACCGGATTCCGACTTGCTGTCCGTGTGACGCTTGAGGGTGGCGACGACGTCGTCGATCGTCAGATCCTTGCCGTTGTGGAACTTGACGCCCTTGCGGATCTTGAAGGTCCAGACGCTGCCGTCGGCATTGGGCGACCAGCCGGTGGCCAGCACCGGCGTCAGGCTCAGGTCCGGCCTGGAACTGCACAGGAATTCGCCGGTCTGGGCCAGCAGGCACAGGCCGCCGGTGTCGGCGACGGTGACGGGATTGATCTGGCCGGCGGGGACGTTGCAACCGACCCGGATCACGCCGCCCGGGCGCGCGGCCGGGCCGGCCGGCCG
>DASWOH010000265.1:0-12431 GCA_036398815.1 Rhizobium sp.
GACCTTCGACGGCGAGCCCGGCTTTCATATCTACACGCCGCTGCAGCTTGCCGATGGGCGCTACCTCTTCGTCAACAGGGGCTTCGTGCCCTATGACGCCAAGGAGCCGGAAATGCGAATGCAGGGGCAGCTGACGGGCGAGCAGACCGTCACCGGCCTTGCCCGCGCCAGGCTCGCCGGCCAGCCCTCCGGCATGCCGGACAATGATCTCGTCAAGGACATCTTCTATTGGAAGGACCTGGACGCCATGGCGGCAAGCGACGGGCTCGCGAAGGACAAGGTGCTGCCCTTCTTTGTCGATGCCGGCAAGGCTCCGAACCCCGGCGGCCTGCCGATCGGCGGCGTCACCATCGTCGACTTGCCCAACAGCCATCTACAATATGCCGTCACATGGTATGGCCTGGCGGCGGCGCTGGTGGTCATTGTCGCCATTTCCTGGTGGCGTAAACGCCATCCGAATGCGCCTCGGCAATAGAGGCATGCAATAGAATAGCTTCATTTCGATGGAATATTCGGCTAGAGCATGATCCCAAAAGTGCGCAGCGGTTTTGGATAAGATCATGCGGACGAGTGGGACAAGCGGCAAGGCGAACCTATCTATTGCTTTGCCATCGTTCCGGATTTCGGAAGAGACATGAACATAGCAGTTTCCAAACCTGACCTGACCATCCGGCTTTGCGGCCCGCGCGGCTTCTGCGCCGGCGTCGACCGCGCCATCCAGATCGTGGTGCTGGCGCTGAAATCCTATGGCGCGCCGGTCTATGTCCGCCACGAGATCGTGCACAATCGTTACGTGGTCGAAGGACTGGAAGCCAAGGGCGCCATTTTCGTCGAGGAGCTGGACGAGATCCCGGCGGAGCATCGCGCCCAGCCGGTGGTCTTCTCCGCCCATGGCGTGCCAAAAGCCGTGCCGGCCGATGCCGATGCCCGCAATCTCTTCTATCTCGACGCCACATGCCCGCTGGTTTCCAAGGTGCACAAGCAGGCCATGCGCCACAATCGCCTCGGCCGCCATGTCGTCCTCATCGGCCATGCCGGCCACCCGGAAGTGATCGGCACCATGGGCCAGCTTCCCGAGGGCTCGGTGTCGCTGATCGAGACCGTCGAGGACGTCGATGTCTATGCGCCCGCCGACCCGGATAATCTCGGCTTCGTCACCCAGACGACGCTTTCGGTCGACGACACCGCCGGCGTCATCGCGCGGCTGCAGGAGCGTTTCCCGAACCTCACGGCCCCTGCCGCCGACTCGATCTGTTACGCCACCACCAACCGCCAGGAAGTGGTGAAGCAGGCGGCTCCCGGCTGCGATCTCTTCATCGTCGTCGGCGCGCCGAATTCGTCCAACTCCAAGCGTCTCGTCGAAGTGGCGCTGCGGGCGGGGGCGACGAAATCCGTGCTCGTGCAGCGCGCCTCCGAGATCGATTGGGACGATATCGGCGATATCAAAACCGTCGGCCTGTCCGCCGGTGCATCTGCGCCAGAGGTTATCGTCAACGAGATCATCGAAGCCTTCCGCGACCGCTACAATGCGGTGGTGGAGCTGGCCGAAACGGTCAAGGAGACCGAGAATTTCCTCGTCAATCGCGAGCTGCGCAACATCGAACTGACGACGGCCGACATGGCCTTCGTCAACGGCGAATAATCAAATCCCATAAAGCCTTTTCCAGGAATAATTCGTGGCCGTTTATACCGATATTACCGAAGACGATCTGAAGTGGTTCCTGACGGAATACGATGTCGGCACATTGCTCTCCTACAAGGGCATCGCCGAGGGCGTCGAAAACTCCAATTTCCTGCTGCACACGTCGCGCGATCCGCTGATCCTGACGCTCTATGAAAAGCGCGTGGAAAAGAACGATCTGCCGTTTTTCCTCGGCCTGATGCAGCATCTGGCGAGCCGGGGCCTCTCCTGCCCGCTGCCGCTGCCGCGCAAGGACGGCGCGCTGCTCGGCCATCTCTCCGGCCGCCCGGCGGCGCTGATCACCTTCCTCGAGGGCATGTGGTTGCGCAAGCCCGAGGCGAAGCACTGCCGTGAAGTCGGCAAGGCGCTGGCCGCCATGCAAGTCGCCGGCGAGGGTTTTGATATCAAGCGGCCGAACGCGCTGTCGCTGGCCGGCTGGCAAGGGCTTTGGGAAAAATCCGAGGCCCGCGCCGACGAGGTCGAGCCCGGCCTGCAGGACGAAATTCGCGGCGAGCTCGAATTTCTTGGCCGCCATTGGCCGAAGGACCTGCCGGATGGCGTCATCCATGCCGATCTCTTCCCGGACAACGTCTTCTTCCTCGGCGACGAGCTTTCCGGCCTGATCGACTTCTATTTCGCCTGCAACGACCAGCTCGCCTACGACGTCTCGATCTGCCTCAACGCCTGGTGCTTCGAGAAGGACGGCGCCTATAACATCACCAAGGGCATGGCGCTGCTGGAGGGCTACCAGAGCGTCCGTCCGCTGAGCGACGCTGAAATCGCCGCCCTGCCGACGCTGGCGCGGGGCTCGGCGCTGCGCTTCTTCCTGACCCGCCTCTACGACTGGCTGACGACGCCGGCCGGCGCCATGGTCACCAAGAAGGACCCGCTCGAATATCTGCGCAAGCTGCGCTTCCACCGCCAGATCGCCTCCAGTGCCGAATACGGGCTGAAGGCATGAAACAGGTCGATATCTTTACCGACGGCGCTTGCTCCGGCAATCCCGGCCCAGGCGGCTGGGGCGCGGTGCTGCGCCATGGCGACGCGGAAAAGGAATTGTTCGGCGGCGAGGCCGAGACGACCAACAACCGCATGGAACTGATGGCGGCGATCTCCGCCTTGAACGCCCTGAAGAGCCCTTGCGAAGTCAACCTCTATACCGACAGTGTCTACGTCAAGGACGGCATCTCCAAGTGGATTTTCGGCTGGAAGAAAAACGGCTGGAAAACCGCCGACAAGAAGCCGGTGAAAAACGCCGAACTCTGGCAAGCGCTCGAAGAAGCCCGCAACCGGCATCAGGTGACGCTGCATTGGGTCAAGGGCCATGCCGGGCACCCGGAGAACGAGCGGGCGGATGAGCTGGCGCGCAAGGGGATGGAGCCGTTTAAGCGAAAGTGAGGGGGATGGGCCAATGTTTGGATGGGTCGCTTTGCGCCAACAGCGGACTTCGCAAAGAGACTGATGCATGCGGCATGCTTGGCGATTGGGCAAAACCCTATATGGCGGATTAGCCGGGCGAGCAGAGCGAGTGACTTCCGTTTATGTCGTGTTTGCTGACACGACTACACCGCTACGTCGCGGTTCGGTCAGTCACGCTGAAAACGACTGCTCTGCTCGCCAGCTTCATCTGTCTTTCACATGCTGGGAGTTAAGGCACGGCATCAGGCACCCTGAGCCAACGTGAATCGCTGTGCGACTCGTGCCACGCGCTCGCCGTAAGCGCGGGCAGTCTCTAGATCGCCGACCGACATTTCGTTCGGGGCTGCGTCGGCATCGGACTGCGCCATGGGCGCGATGTACGATCCCATCCTGTTTGCATCGTCCCGCGTCGATGCCTTCACGTTCGCTGGCTTTATCCCCAGGCTGACCCACAGCCCCCCATGCTGTCCTGCCAGAAGAACGAAGTATTCAAGTGTGTTCAGCTTGTCGCCGTTCAGACTGGCGCTGTTGGTGAAGCCCCCGAAAACCTTGTCCTGCCATTTGTTGGTGAACCAAGCCTTCGAGGAAGTGTCCGCAAACTTCTTAAACTGCCAGCTTGGGCCGCCCATGTAGGTCGGCGATCCGAAGATGATGGCATCAGCAGCGTCCAACGCGGTCCATCCGTCATCTGAAAGATTGCCGTCGGCGTCGATGGCGTAAAGCACTCCGCCCGTACCCTCCGAGACGGCTTCCGCCATCCGCTGGGTGTGGCCGTAGCCGGAATGATAAACGACGACCGTGCTTGCTGTACGATTTGACATGGTGGTTCTGGCCTCCTTTGGGCCGTTGCTTTGCGCCGTCCGGAAGCGAGTTTGCTCCGTCTAACGTCCTTTTGCAGATGGGTTGATGACTGAAGTTCGGATGATACCCGACGCTTTGGCGATGGAGACCGTTCTCCAGCCGGTTACGAGTTGGTTTTCGGGACGTTTCCCTCTGCCGCAAGATGCTCAGGCCGCGCTGCTGAGACCGGCCAGTATCAGCAGTAGTAGGAACAGCATTGGCGGCGGGAGTTCCCAATAGTTCCGGATACGGAGGACGGACGCAATTGCGGCGAGCATGATGCAGATGCCCAACCCGACCCCGATGTAGCGGGTGCCGGCTGTGATCAACAACAACGCGGTTACAAGCTCGAGGGTGGACGTTACCCAACACCACCAGAATGGGAATCCAAGTTGCACGAAACTTGCGCGGATTTTTGGATGACCACTCGCGTTGACGATAGCGCCGACGAGGAAGGCTGCGGCGGTCAGCCAGACGAGGACGCTTTCGAGCACAGTTGCGCCCATGAAAGTTTGAATTGGAAGATTCATTGCTTTTCTCTTCGATGATGAACCCTTTTCAATAGGGTTACCATAGCGGAATTATATATTCTAGCATTGATAGTTTGTCAAACGACGTTCCTTTTGATAGTTTGGGCATCAAAGAAATCGCGCGAATGAAGATTGAGGCATAGGGTGGGTATTAGCGAACGCAAGACCCGGGAAAGGGGCGAACGCGAACGCCGGATAGTCGTCGCTGCGAGGACGATCGCGGAACGTGACGGCTGGGCTTCGGTCACGATTCGGCGTCTCGCCGACGAGATAGAATACAGTCAGCCTGTTCTCTATTCGCATTTCGGGAATCGCGATGAGATCGTCGGAGCGGTCGCTCTTGAGGGCTTCGGTGAATTGGCCACGATGCTCCGTACCGCGATCCGGCCATCGTCCACGCCAAAGGCGTTAGTGGAAGGCGTCGCGACCGCCTATCTCGATTTCGCTTTCGCCCGGCCTGCAATGTACGAGGCGATGTTTATCCTTCCAACTGGCCTTCGCTTCGCCAGGTCTGATACACCAGCACCGCTCCGTGAGGCTTTCGGAGCCATGGCGACGGTGATCGCGCCGTTCTCTCAGGATGTGGATACCGCTACTGAAACTTTCTGGGCGGCACTTCACGGATTGGCGGAGCTTGAGCGCCACGGCAGGATAAGGCCCGCTTTCCGGTCTCACCGGATCACGCTCATCATGCAGATGGTGTCGGGTCAACTCTGAGAGCGGGTCTTGCGATTAATCCGATCCTACATAAGTGGCTTTGAAAATGTGGGATAAGGCAAAGGACTTAAGCCCTCGGAGTTTGGCCGCTTCGGGCCGGACGCAGCCATTACGGTGGATGTTGCAAAGGTGCGGACATTGCGACACTGCATCTTGCCCCATCCCCCTTTCCCTCTATGCTGCCCCCAACATCCAGGGAGGCTGTATTCATGATTCTGCACTGCGTTTTCCTGCGGCTGAAGTCCGCCATGACACAGGATGAGAAGAAAGCGCTTTTCGAATCCGTGGCCGCGTTGCAGCAGGTCATTCCCGGCATCGTCGATATCAAATACGGGCCGAATGTCTCGCCGGAAGGGTTGCATGGCGGCTTTGTCGATGGGTTTGCGGTGACGTTTGAAAGCGCCGAGGCGCGGGATGCCTATCTGGTGCATCCGGAGCATGTCGCCGTTAGCGAGCGCATCGTCTCGTCGACCGATGGCGGGCTTGCCGGGCTGCTGGTCTTCGATCTCAATCTCTGAATAAAAATATGGCCGCGGGCGGGTGCCCGCGGCCATATGTGTCCTGATATCTCAGCTCGATTTCGCCATCGCGGCGGCGAGTTGGTCAACGTTATAACGGAACATTTTTTCATATGTCGGAGCCGGGCCGTTGGCCTTGGAGAGGGATTCGACATAGAGTTCGCCGCCGGGCTCGGCGCCGGTGGCCTTGGCGACCTGCTTGACCAGACGCGGATCGTTGGAGTTTTCGAAGAAATAGGTCTTCACATGTTCGGTCTTGATCTGCTCGATCAGCTTGGCGACGTTGGCGGCCGAGGCTTCGGTCTCGGTGGAAACGCCGAGCGGCGACAGGAAGCTGACATTGTATTCACGGCCGAAATAGCCGAAGGCGTCGTGGCTGGTGAGCACCTTGCGGCGGTCGTCGGCGATCTTGTCGAACTTGCCGTGGGCATAGGCGTCAAGCTCGGTCAGCACCTTGGTGTAGCGCTCGGCATTGGCCTTGAAATCGGCGGCGTCGGCCGAATCTGCGGCTTCCAGCGCCTTTTCGATGTTGGCGACCCAGATCTTCACGTTGACCGGGCTGTTCCACACATGTGGATCGGTGACCGTCTTGCCGTCGTCGACCATGGTGCGGGTGTTAATGCCTTCCGAGGCGACGACCGGCGTGCCCTTGTAGCCCGAGGCGCTGATCAGCCGGTCCATCCAGCCTTCCAGGCCTTCGCCGCTGACGAAGGTGACCTTCGCGGCGTTCAGCTTCTTGGCGTCGGCCGGCGATGGCTCGAATTCATGGGGGTCGCCGTTCGGGCCGACGAGGCTCGACACCTTCACATGGTCGCCGCCGACCTGCTTGACGACGTCGGCAAGCACGGTGAAGGAGGCGACGACGTTCAGCGTCTCGGCGGATGCGGGAGCCGCGACGCCGAAGGCGACGAAGGCCGCCGCCGCGGTGGAGAGAAGCAGTCTGTGTTTGCTCATGAATGTCTCCTTGATTGAGATTAGCCCCTGAGATGGGGACGGGGGATGAACCGGCGGGCGATGCCCGAGGGTGCGAAGAGAATGGAAAAGCCGTAAATCAGGCTCGCCGTGATGATGATGGTCGGGCCGGAGGCGAATTCGAGATGGTAGGAGGCGATGAGGCCGATATAGCCCGAGGCCGCCGCCGTTGCCGTCGCGATCGCCATCATCGCCGGCAGGCTGCGCGACCAGAGCTGCGCGATCGCCGCCGGCAGCATCATCAGCCCCACGGCCATCAGCGTGCCGAGCGCCTGGAAGCTGGCGACGAGATTGAGCACGACGAGCAGCAGGAACAGGAAATGATAGACCGGCCCGCGCCCGCCGACGGCGCGCAGGAAGCCGGGATCGAAGCACTCCATCACCAGCGGCCGGTAGATGACCGCGAGCATCAGCAGCGTCACCGTGGTAATCGCGCCGATCTGGTAGAGGGCAGGGGCGTCGATGGCCAGGATCGTGCCGAAGAGGACATGCAGCAGATCGATATTCGACCCGCGCAGCGACACGATCAGCACGCCGAGCGCCAGCGACGTCAGGTAGAAGCTGGCGAAACTCGCATCCTCCTGCAGCACCGTCATGCGGCTGACGAGCCCGGAAAGTAGCGCCACCGAGAGGCCAGCCACCAGCCCGCCAAGCCCCATCGCCGTCAGCGATAGCGAACCGGCGATGAGATAGCCGATGGCCGCGCCCGGCAGCACCGCATGGCTCATGGCATCGCCCATCAGGCTCATGCGCCGCAGCATCAGGAAGACGCCGATCGGGCCGGAGCCGAGGCCAAGGCAGAGGCAGGCGATGAGCGCGCGCCTCATGAAGCCGTAATCGGCAAAGGGTGCCAGGAAAATATCATATGCCGTCATTCGGCCGGCTCCCGCTTCGCCAATCCTTGGCCGGCAAGATCCGGCTCCGGAAGGCAGTCCTTGGCGTCCTCGTCCCAGCGCTCGGCCATGGCCCGCGCCCTGATGAGGTTGGCGGGGCTCATCACATCCGGCGTCCGGCCCCAGCCGACCAGCTCGCGGGCGATCAGCAGCGTCTCGGGAAAATGCGCCCGCACCTGATCGAAATCATGCAGCACGGCAATCACCGTGCGCCCGTCGCCGTGCCAGCGCAGCACGATGTCGAGCAGATCGCGCGTCGTGCGTTGGTCTATGGCGGTAAAGGGTTCGTCGAGCAGGATGACGCGGGCGTCCTGCAACAGCAGCCGGGCGAAGAGCACGCGCTGGAACTGCCCGGCCGACAGCGAGCCGATATGCCGGCGCTCGAAGCCGGAAAGGCCGACGGCGGCCAGCGCATCGCCCGCCCGCTTCGCATCCTCACGCGAGAAACGGCCGAAGGCGCCGGAATTCTTCCAGGCGCCGAGCATGATCGTATCGGCAACCGAGATCGGAAAGCGGCGGTTGATGTCGGCCGCCTGCGGCAAATAGCCGAAATCGTTGCGCGTCAGTTGGCCACGATCGATCGCCCCTTCCGCGACCCTGAGTTCACCGATGATCGCCTTCAAAAGCGTCGACTTTCCAGCCCCGTTCGGCCCGGCAATCGCCGTCAGGCTGCCCGCCTGGAAGGCGCCGGAGACATGGTGCACGGCCGGATGGCGCTCATAGGTGACGGTAAGATTGTCAAGACGGATCAGCGCGCTCATGCCAGGGCCACCGCCCAGCCGATGGCCGCCCAGAGAATCGCGATGCCGACCGCGACGAAGACCAGACGCGTCAACACGGAGCGGCCGATCAGGGAGGAGGCGAAGGGATCGTTGCTGAAGGGCATGCTGGCACTCTCTTAATGTAATAACGTTACGTGTTGTAGCGGGGAGAATGCGGCGAAAAAGAGGCGGGGTGTGGATTGATGGGTGTTGGGATCGAAATGCTGAGGGAGAAATATTTCGGAGAGTGTCGCCTTGATTGGCCACAAAGCAAAAGCGGGCGCCCGTCGGGCGCCCGCTTTTGTTTATCGAAACTCGGAAGCGCTCAAAGCTGTTCGATCATCGCAGCCGCTGCCGAAACAGTAGCCTGGCCGGGGTTTTCCTCGATGTTGAGCGTCTTTACCACGCCGTCTTCCACCAGCATGGAGTAGCGCTTGGAACGCACCCCGAGACCACCGGCGGAGAGGTCGATGTCGAGGCCGAGGGCCTTGGCAAACGAGCCGTCCCAGTCAGCGAGAAAGTGGATCTTGCCCAGGCCGCCGGAAGATTGCGCCCAAGCGCCCATGACGTGCCAGTCATTGACGGAAATCACGGCGATGTCGTCGACGCCCTTGGCGAGGATGGCATCGCGGTTTTCCAGGTAGCCCGGCAGATGGTTCAGCGAGCAAGTGGGCGTGAAGGCGCCGGGAACGGCGAAAAGCACGACGCGCTTGCCGGCAAAAAGCTGATCGGTGGTGATCTCTACCGGGCCGTCGGCGGTCTTTTCCTTGAAGGTGGCGGCAGGCAGCTTGTCGCCGATAGCGATGGTCATGGCTCTCTCCTTGGGTCGTGATTGGGAGGCGGCGGGACTGCCGCCCCGAATTTGAATGTCGGGCGAAACTATAGATCCGGTCTATTCGAACGCAAGCCTGGTTTCCATGGCATGCTCGCCGTCGATGACGAGAATGCCCCAGCTCTTGCCCTTGATATCGTAATTTTTCGGCAGCTTGCCGATGGCGATATCGGTCGTAAATGTCTTGCCGTCGCGCTTGCCTTTGGCCTGCTTGAAAAAGACGTAACCGGCCGGCCCGCTCACATAGATCAGCGGCGCGTCTCCGCTTGCCTCCGGCAGCGTCAGGCGTAGCGATAGCGTCTTGGCATCGGCTGAAAGACCATGGCTTTCGACGGCAAAGTCCGGGGCAGGGGCCTGCGGCAGCGACGCATCTGCGGCATCGAGCAAGGCCTGTTCATGCGGGGTCGATTGACCGACGGCCGACAGCGGCAGAGAAAGCGCGGCCTGGAACGGAATGCAGATATCCTTGCAGAGGCCGATGAAGGCCGTGAGTTCAAGCTCTACCGGTTGCTTGCCCTCGACACGGAAATCCAGCGGCAATGTCACCGGCGCATCATAGCCGATCTCCTGGATCGTGCCGACGGTGATCGGCTTGGGCACAGGAAAGCCGATCTTCGTAAGCGCGATGCCGCTGTCCGGCGCCGGACTGACCTGCGGTGGAATTCCGCTCTCGCCAGGCTCGCGCCAGTAGGTGATCCAGCCGGGCGCCGGCTCGATCTGCAAGGCGGCGCGAATATGACCTTGCGCGTCCGGCGCCAGCGCCACCAGCCGCATGCGACCGCCCTGGTTGGCGGCCCAATCGCTCGTGGCCGCATGGACTGGGGAGCAGGCCAGTATTATAGCCGCGAGCACCCCGATCGGCATTCTCAACAGACTGGAGAAAGGGAGTTTTTCCAACATGGAGCAAGGGTTTACCGGATGACGTCATGTTGTGCCAGAACAGCCGGAAAAAGAAATGATCATTTTCAGTTGATTGATTTATGACATTGCCCCATCTTTCTTCCTGGGGCGCAGTTACGGACTGCAGTCAGGAGGCATGATGTCCCTATCGACGCTGAAGAATAGACGCGAAAGAGGTTTGCTCGACGGCCAGTTCCTGATTGCCATGCCTGGCATGGAAGACCGGAATTTCAACCGTACGGTGATCTATATCTGTGCGCATTCCGCTGCTGGCGCCATGGGCTTCGTCATCAATCGCGCACAGAACCTGACGTTTACCGATGTGCTGCTGCATCTGGATATGATCAAGGACGATGATGCCATTGTCCTGCCGCCGGTCGCACGGGATTTTCCGATCCAGACCGGCGGGCCGGTCGAAAGCGGTCGGGGCTTCGTTTTGCATTCCGACGACTATCTGAGCGACGGCAGCATTCCGGTCAGCGACGATATCAGCCTGACGGCGACGCTGGATATCGTGCGCGCCATTTCCAAGGGCAGCGGACCGAAGCGCGCCACCATGCTGCTCGGCTATGCCGGCTGGGGGGCGGGCCAGTTGGAAGCGGAGATCGGCAACAACGGCTGGCTGAATTGCCCGGCCAACGAAGAGCTGATTTTCGACCGTAGCCTCGATGACAAATATGAGCGCGCTCTGGCTCTGATGGGCATCAACGCCGCCATGCTGTCGCCGCATGCGGGACATGCCTGAACCCTTCGCACGGAACGAAACATCGTCTGTGACGTTTCCTCCTGACAGCATCGGCAACCCCGCTGATGCCGAATGAGGAGGTGCTCGATATGGGCAGCATGAGTGACAAGATATCCGGCAAGGCAAATGAAGTGGCCGGCAAGGCCAAGCAGGCTGTCGGCAAGGCCACGGATGACAAGCGCATGCGCGCCGAAGGGACCGCCCAGACAGCCAAGGGCAAGGTGCAATCGGCCGTTGGCAAGGCCAAGGATAAGGTCAAGGGCGCGGTCGATCGGATGTAATCCGGCTGGCGGTTAAGCATTTGCTTATGAATTGCCGCGCCATTTGATATGCTGCCGCTTATGCGGCAAAGCAAAAGAGCCTGTCACGACGTCGCGGCAGGCTCTTTCATGTCCGCCATGGCTTGATTTCAGAGAGGCTTTCCATGCAGCTTTTTGCTTGCGACCATTGCGGCCAGCCGGTGCATTTCGATAACAGGCAATGCATACGCTGCGGCCATCAGCTCGGTTTTGTCCCCGAGCTTCTGGCGATCTATGCGCTGGAGATCGGCGACGGGCAGAATTGGCGGGTGGTTGCCGAGCCGGCGCGCACGGTGCGTTTCTGCGCCAATGCCGAGCTCGATATCTGTAACTGGCTGGTGGCGGCGACGGACCCGGAAGCCTTCTGCATGGCCTGCCGCCATAACCGCCTGGTGCCGAACACCGATACACAGCAGGGCGTGGACCGTTGGCGGCGGATCGGCCAGGCGCAGCGGCACCTGTTCTATTCGCTGCTGCGCTGGAACCTGCCGCATCCCGATCGCAAGCAGGATCCGCAGGGCGGGCTGGTCTTCGACTTCCTTGAGGACGAGGTGCTGGGCGGCTATGTCGTGCCGGCCAGGACCGGTCATGAGGAGGGGCTGATCGCCATCCGCGCTGCCGAGGCCGACGATGTGACGCGCGAACAGGCGCGCGCCTCGATGAACGAGCCTTACCGTACGCTGCTCGGCCATTTTCGTCACGAGACCGGCCATTTCATCTGGAACAAGCTGATCCGCGACCGCAACCGGTTCGACGCCTTCCGTGCCGTCTTCGGCGACGAGCGGGTGGATTATGGCGTGGCCCTGCAGCAGCATTACGACAACGGCCCGCCGCCGAACTGGCAGGGCAATTTCATCAGCGCCTATGCCAGCGCCCATCCCTGGGAAGATTTCGCCGAATGTTTCGCGCACTATCTTCACATCGTCGATACGCTGGAGACCGCCCGTTCCTTCGGCCTGGCGGTCGATCCCTACGGTTATCGCGACATGGCGGCGGAGGTGGATTTCAATCCCTACAGGGCCGAAAGCGCCGAACAGCTCGTCAGCGCCTGGATTCCCTTGAGCGTTGCGATCAATGCCATCCAGCGCAGCATGGGCCAGCCGGATTCCTACCCCTTCATCCTGTCGCCGCCGGTCGTGACGAAGCTGGAATATATACGTCAGGTGATCGGCGGGGTGTAATTCCCATAGGCGCTAACTTAACCACCGAGCCATTTGCGGAACCCTTTTCCGCGGCGGCTCGGTGATACGTGTCCAAAGGACGTACCAAGCTTCCGAATTCAAACAGAGATGAAGCGGTCCAATAATCGCTGCCCGTAATCCGC
>DASWOH010000266.1:0-17093 GCA_036398815.1 Rhizobium sp.
AGATCCTCGGCGTCCTTATGAGCGTTGGGTCCCAGCCTCTTCCGGTAAAATGTCAACAACAGATCCCGCAAGACAAAAAGCAAACGCCTATAGGCTGCCTCATCGCCATCAAGCGATAGAAGCATCAATTCCTTCAAGACCTGTTCCGATATCGATTTAGTCATTCACATGCCGTCATTCGTTGCTCGACGTGAATTGTTACCAACCTGAGCCAAATTTCTATCGCCTTTTTTATCCCCTCGACGTTGTCGCTTGTAACATAATTTCACGGGTCCCGAATGAGGGGATGGAATTGAAGATCAGGCTGCCCCGTAAATCAGCGCAATTTGATCGACTCTCCGAAACGATCGCCTTCGCGCCGTCCTCATGTGGCCGGGCGGGGACAAATTCGAACAAATTGGGATATGGAGAACAGAATGTCGCTATCAAAATTCAAGATCGTTGGCGTGGCGTTTGCCCTTTGTGCACTAACCGCGGCATCGGCGCATGCAGCCGATCAAGCCCGCGTCCGCGGCATCGTCGAAAGCCTCAAGGGCGACACGCTGATGGTCAAGTCGCGCGAAGGAAAGGACGTGACGGTCATGCTGAAGTCCGGCTGGGCCGTCACCGGCGTCGTCAAGGCTTCGGTCATCGACATCAAGCCAGGAGATTTCGTCGGCATCGCGTCGCAGCCCACCGAAAGCGGCGTCAACGGCGCGCTCGAAGTGCTGATTTTCCCGGCAGCCATGAAGGGCACCGGCGAAGGCGATTACGGCTGGGATCTGAAGCCGAAGAGCTCGATGACCAACGCAACGGTTGCCAGCGCCGTGACTTCCGTCAACGGCCAGACCCTGTCGCTGACCTATAAGGGTGGTGAGAAGAAGATCTCGGTTCCTGAGGGCACGCCGGTCGTCACGTTGGGCGCCGCCACCAAGGATGACATCAAGCCGGGCGCCGGCGTCATCATCTTTGGCACGACCACGGGGGACAACATGGTGGAGTCCGACCGGGTACTTGTCGGCATTAATGGCGTCGTTCCACCCATGTAAATTCGCTGACAGATCAGCGCGAGACTGCCTAGCTGCAGCATCTGGCTGGGCAGTCCCTCCGGCCGGTGCCGCACGGCCGCCGGATGCAAATGACCCACCCGCGTCAGTCGGTATCGCAAGAGGAATATCCATGGCTAGCATCGAAGAGATCGGCACCGCGCCGCCGCCGCGGCCGTCTAAAATCTATATCAAACGCCATTCGGTCGTCACACGTCTCACCCATTGGATCAATGTCCTGTGTCTGACGCTGCTGCTGATGAGCGGCATGCAGATCTTCAATGCCCACCCCTCCCTCTATTGGGGCCAATATGGCGGTGACGGCGACCATTCCTGGCTGGAGATATCGGCCGCCGACGGCGACACCCAGTCCTACGGAAACTTCCGCATCGGCAACCTGACGATCCCGACGACCGGCCTGCTCGGCTCCTCGAAGGAAGACGGCCAATGGGCCGAGCGCGCCTTCCCCGCCTGGGCGACGATGCCGAGCTATCAGGATCTGGCCGCCGGTCGGCGCTGGCACTTCTTTTTCGCCTGGCTCTTCGTCATCAACGGGCTGATCTATCTGCTCTACGGCTTCCTCGCCGGCCATTTCCGCCGCGATCTCGCGCCGACCGGCGCCGAGGTGTCGCCGCGCAATCTCTGGCACGAGATGATCGAACATGCGCGCCTGCGTTTCCCGAAGGGCGAAAAGGCAAAGCGCTACAATGCGCTGCAGAAGCTCACCTACCTGATCGTTATCTTCATTCTGTTGCCGCTGATGCTGGCGACCGGGCTCACCATGTCGCCCGGCATCGATGCCGGCTATCCGTTCCTGCTCGACTTCTTCGGCGGGCGACAGTCGGCGCGCGGCATTCACTTCATCACCGCCTGGACGATCGTGCTCTTCGTGCTTGTGCATGTCGCGATGGTCATCCTCTCCGGTCTCTGGAACAACATGCGCTCCATGGTGACCGGCCGTTACGCCATCCGCATGGAAGGAGATGACGCATGAGCAAGATCGTCACTCGTCGCCGCTTTCTCATCGGCTCCGCCGCCACCATCGGTGCCATCGGCCTCACTGGCTGCGATGACATTACCCAAAACCAGAACGTCCAGAAGGTGCTGGCGCTGGCCGACGGGCTGACGATGGGCACGCAACGCCTTCTGGTCTCGCCGCAGACGCTTGCCCGCGAATATACCGACAAGGATATCACGCCGAACTTCCACCCGAACGGCACCACCAATCCCGGCAGCGAGGAATACACCGAGATGGTGGAGAACCACTTTTCCACCTGGAAGCTGAAAATCGACGGTATGGTCAACCAGCCGATGGAATTCTCGCTCGACGATTTGAAGAAACTACCATCCCGCACGCAGATTACCCGCCACGACTGCGTCGAAGGCTGGAGCGCCATCGGCAAATGGACCGGCGTGCCGCTCGGCCTCATACTGCAGAGCGCCGGTCTGAAGCCGGGCGCGCGCTATGCCGTGTTCTACTGTGCCGACGAACTGGAGCAGACACTCGACGGCAGCGGCCGCTATTATGAAAGCATCGACCTCATCGACGCCTTTCATCCGCAGACCATCCTTGCCTATTCGATGAACGGCAAGGACCTGGAGGTCGCGCATGGCGCACCGCTGCGCCTACGGGTCGAGCGCCATCTCGGCTATAAGCACGCGAAATACGTGATGCGCATCGAGATCCGCGACAAGTACAACGATCTCTGGGGCGGCAATGGCGGATTCTGGGAGGATCGCGGCTATGAATGGTATGCCGGTATCTGAGGTGAGAACGCTGTTTATCTAAGGAGAGCGCAATTCGATCTATTCCCTGCGAAATAGACCTTTCTCCATCGGCGAGTGAGTTATCCTCGTTTTGCAGAAACGTAATGTGTTTAATGTTGTTGTCGTTCAAAGTTTTTTCGTTCGCCCGAAGTTCGGTCGACATGAGCTGGCACACAAGCTTCTTATCGAACGTGTGATAGCCGGCACGCTGCAATATCAGCCAATACGGAGAGCGCCAACGACTGAGAGTCCCGTGCCTTGTTAAAAAGGCCTATCGGCGATTTGATCCTGGATATTTCGGTTTCGCTATACCCGAGTTCTTTCAGCCGTTGAACACGTCTGCCATGTGTCCGGGAGCTTCCGAGCGCACCGATGTAAAAAGGGGCCGACCGAAGCACTGTCTCAAAGACGGGAATTTCCATATCAATGTCGTGATAGAGCAACGCCACAGCAGTATCCGCATCAATAGTTTCGGGGACCAGCCCGGTTGTCCTGCCGTCATATGATTGGACGTCGTAGCCAGCTGCGACAGCCACTTTGGCGACGACTTCCATTTCGATTGAGCGACCGGCGAGAACGACCCGCACGCGGGGGCGATAGTGCGTGACGAACCCATCACCGCTCCAGCCGGTTTGGTTTGAAGCGTCAATAGGCGCTAGTCGTTGCATCGCGGGCTCATAGCAGAGACTTGCCGGGAGCCGTGTATCAAGCGCGGAAATAACAGCGCGCAACGTCGCGCTTCCTCGAACGACGTGGATGGCAATGGTGATACCACCTCCACATGGAAGGACGATGTCAAAGAACGGCGACCCCTCTCCCAGCAAAAGCTTTCGGTCACAGCCCTTGGCTATTGCTTCCAGCGCTTCCGAGGCCACCGCTGCCTCCGTACATCCCCCAGAGACGAAGCCGCAGTACAAGCCGTCGTCTCGGATTGCCATGTGAGATCCAATGGGTCGAGCCGATCCGCCGCGGATTTGCACAAGCGTGGCCAACGCGACTCCATGTCCGCCGTCAAATGACTGAGCGGCAAACCGCATCACTTCAACGGCGTCGTCCGTCATGAACGTCCTTTCGGGCACGACTGGAAGATTTGTGGTGGCGAAGCGCTGCATCGAGGACCCTTTCTATCGAGTACACGGGGGAAGGCGGTTAGCCCTCTCCCCAATCGCGGCGTGGGGGGGCAAACTAGATCAGCTTCTCCAAAGTTATAGGGAGATCACGGATTCGTTTTCCGGTCGCGTGGAACACAGCGTTGGCAATGGCAGGAGCAACGCCAACGATGCCCACTTCGCCCACGCCCTTGCCACCGAGCGCGGAGGCATTCAGATCGGGTACGCCGACCGAGATCACCTGAATATCCGGAACGTCCGAATTTGTTGGTAGCAAATAGTCGCCGACATTGTTGTTGACGAGCCTGCCACTGCGCTGATCGACCAGTCCCTCTTCCAGCAAAGCCTGCCCTATGCCCATGATGATTCCGCCTCGCCATTGGCTTTCGACAAGTTTGGGATTGTAAAGGCGACCGCAGTCGAAGGCGGACACGATACGGGATACACGAACCGTGCCAAAGTCTTCGTCCACTCTCACTTCTGCGAAATGCGCGCACCAACTATGCATGGAATAGTCACCAGAAGTTGGGCCCTGAACGCCCGCCAATGTTGTCCAGGCGCGTTTGTGATCGGCTGCTGATTGGGTGGCATCATCAAGCGTGTTGCGTTGGATCTCCAAGACGTCTTTTCCAAGCGCCGTCATCAAATCGGACAACGAGAGTGAATCCCCTCCACCGCGCGCAGCGCCGACACGTCCGTCGGCAAGAACAAGCGTATTCGCTCCCGTATCGCGCAGCGGCGAGTTGGTATCGTTCAGCGCAAGACCGATCAGTTCGTCCCGTGCGGCAACTGCGGCCTTGTGAGCAGCACCGAGTATTGATCCGGCGAGCATCGATCCGCCTGCGATTGCTGAGCCCGGCAGCCTGGAGTCGCCCAAAACAACATCAATCTGTTCGACCGGGACACCGAGAACTTCGGAAGCCGTCTGTGCAAGTATGGTGTATGTCCCCTGCCCCATGTCGATAGCGCTGCTGACGACCTCGACCCGCCCATTGGCAAGAATGCGGATCATCGCTGCACTGGGCGCGCGAATGACGGGAAAGGTGCCGCAGCCAATCCCCCACCCCACCAAAGTCTTGCCGTCCCGCATCGAACGGGGCCGATGGCTGCGACGCGACCAGCCGAAGGCCTCTGCTCCGTCAGCGAGCGCCTCCCGCAGGCGGCGGGTCGACCAGGGCTTGCCGGATTGATAATCCTGGTCGGCGTAGTTCCTCAAGCGAAGCTCCAGAGGATCCATGCCGATCTGGTAGGCGAGTTCCTCCATGGCGCATTCGATGCCGTAGGCGCTCGGGTTTTTGCCCGGACCGCGCAAGGCGCCTGGAGTGACAGTGTTTACCGGGATCACACGGTGTTCGGAACTGAAGTTCTCCACCTTGTAGAGCACTGCCGTGGCAGCACCCGTCTGTTCCGGATAATCTACATAGACGGAGGTCTCGCTCGCACCTCGGTGAACGATTGCTTGCAGTATGCCATCCTTTGTAGCGCCGAGCGCGATTTTTTGACGTGTCGCAGCACGTCCACCATAGCTCGTAAAATTCTGCGGTCGCGTGACTGCAAGGCGCACAGGTCGGCCAAGCTTTCTGGCCGCCACAGCTGCTACCGCACCGTACGCCAGTGCTGCGCCCTTGGACCCGAATCCACCCCCGATGAACGGTGAGATCACCCGGACATTTTCATCTGGCAAGCCGAACCATTCGGCGTAGCTGCGAGCCATTCCCTGCGCCCACTGACTTGGCTCCCAGATCGTCAGGGTGTCATCGTCCCATTTCGCCGTCAGCCCATGTGGCTCCATGGCGACATGAAATTCGCGCGGCGTGCGATATTCGACTTCAACCTTGACAGGCGCGGCAGCGAAGGCGGCGTCTGCGTCACCCCACTTGGACGTGAGGTTATCCATCACCTTGCCCTCGCCTGCATTGGGATCGTCGAGGCTCATGACCGCCGCTGTCTCTTCGTAGGTAACCTGGATCAGCTTGGCTGCTTCGGATGCCTGCTCGCGCGTCTCTGCCACAACGGCACAGATGGTCTCGCCGTTGAAGCGAACCTCGCGCGGCAAAGGACAGTAGGTTTGATTGTCCGGGCGATTGCCATACCAGTCGGAGGCGACCTTCAAGCCCAGGTCGTCCTCCGGTGTCAGGATCAACAAAACACCGGGCGCGGATTTGGCGCCGGCTGTTTCAACCTTCACTATTTTTCCGGCTGCGACGGTGCTCTGTATCAGCACGGCATGCGCCAGCTTCTCGATGTCATATTCAAGCGCATAGGTCGCAGCGCCTCTGACCTTCACAATCCCCTCAAAGCGGGCCTGGCGTCCACCGATCATGCCGTCGGAAGCGTCACCATGTTTACGCGTTTCTATGATGGTCATAGCAGACCTCCAACTGTGAGAATGGCGCGGGCGATGACACGCGGCGCTAGCCTTGTCTTGTACTGATTGTCGCCGTGCGAGACGGCACCCTCCACAGCGAGTTGGCTGGCGGTTTCCACGGATTTCACGTCAAGAACCTTGCCAATGAGGGCCGCTTCCACGGAGCGGGCACGCCAAGGCTTTGTCGCGACCCCGCCGAGCGCGATGCGAATATCGCGGACAGTCCTGTCGTCCGTTTCGAATTCGATTCCCACGGCGGCACTCGCTGCCGCGAACTCATAGGACTGGCGGTCTCGGACCTTCAGGTAGATGGAATTGCGCGCCGCCTCGGAGCCGGGGATCGTGACAGCGGTGATCATCTCGCCACGCTCCAGCACAGTTTCCTTTTCAGGCGTCGCACCTGGCTGCAGAAAGAACTCCTCAATCGCCACTTTGCGCTCGCCAAGATTGATTGAGGCATCAAAGGCCAGAAGTGCGACCGCCAGATCGCCCGGATAGCTCGCTATGCAGCTTTCGCTCGTGCCGAGCACGGCATGATTGCGGGTGACGCCGCCGATTGCCGAACAGCCCGAACCCGGGTTTCGCTTGTTGCAGGCGGCAAATGCCCCTGGCTCGCGAAAGTAAGGACAGCGCGTTCGTTGAAGAAGATTGCCGCCAATGGTCGCCATGTTGCGCAGTTGCGGGGACGCAGCAAGCGACAGAGACTGAGCCACTGCCGGATAGGAGGAACGTATCCCCTCATGGTCGGCCACTACCGCCATCTTGGCCAGGGCGCCAATCGTAACACCCACGTCGTCAGCCGTAATTTCGCTGAGCCCGGAAAGATGGGTGATATCGATGACAAGCTCCGGTTCTGCCACGCCGCATTTGGCCAGATCGAGAAGCGTCGTGCCGCCCGCGAGCAACACCGCACCGCTTTGAACCGCAGCCTGTTTTGCCTCTTCGACGGAAGACGGGCGAAGGTAAGAGAAATCTCTCATGCCGCCATCTCCGCTGCTTCCCGCACGGCCGCAACGATGCTGTTATAGGCGCCGCATCGACAGAGATTGCCGGACATATATTCGCGGATCTCATTGTCGGATGTGGCGCGACCCTCGCGGATGCACGCCACGGCCGACATGATTTGGCCTGGAGTGCAGTATCCACATTGGAACGCGTCGTGTTCAACGAAGGCAGCCTGTACAGGGTGAAGTTCACCATTTTCAGCTGAAAGGCCCTCGATGGTGGCAATCTGACGACCTTCTACCTGCGCGGCGAGCGTCAAACAGGAAAGTACCCGCTGACCGTCGACATGAACCGTGCAGGCGCCGCACTGCCCCTGGTCGCAGCCTTTTTTGGTTCCAGTCAGACAGAGGTGTTCGCGAAGAGCGTCCAGCAATGTGATGCGTGGCTCTATCGAGAGTTCGTGCGATTGTCCGTTGATGTCCAATGAGATTTGAAACGTTCCGGCCATGATGAGTTCCCCCTGTCGTCCTGGTGAAAGCAATACGTAGAATTTTCGGCCTGACACAAAGGTCGCCTTGCACTACAATTCAAAAGGGGCTCTCGATGAAATGGAGGCGCCTCCGTTTAAAGTAGGGACTTCCTGATCCTCGTCAAGTCCAAAATAATGGAGCAGCCTTTGGCCTCGGCCGAGCCCAAAATAGCATCGACCACGGAACCCGCGTTGCGGGCAGACGCGCGCCGTAACAAGGAAAGACTGATCGAGGTTGCGGCTGAGGCATTCGCCGAGAATGGTGTCGAAACATCACTCGAAGATATCGCCCGTCGGGCGGGCGTCGGCATCGGTACGCTTTACCGCCACTTTCCCACTCGTGAGCATTTGGTCGAAATCGTCTACCGACGCGAATTGGAAATGCTCGCGGCCGCTGCCGGCGGCCTGGCAGAAACCCATGCACCTGATGCCGCCCTTGAGGAATGGATGCGTAGGTTCGTCGGTTATATTGCCACGAAGCGTGGCATGGCGAATAGCTTACGGATCCTGATGAGTTCAAACTCCGCACTGTTTGCGGAAGGCGCAGGTGTTTTGCGGACGGCTTTCGATGATCTATTGCAGCACGCCGCTAAAGCAGGGGCCGTACGAAGTGACATTGATACCACAGATCTCCTTCATGCTTTGTCGAGTATCTACTCCATTCCGGACTCACCCGACTGGCGCGAGCGATCGCATCGGCTGATCGGCCTTCTGATGGATGGCTTGCGTTGCAGAAAATAGACTTCGCTTTCGACATCGCCGGATGCTGAGCTTTCTACCCCCCAATAACGCTCATGTACCTGGCGACGGCCGGTCGATTGTGGAGGCGATCGATAATGAAGTCGTGGCCTTTGGGCTTGCGGCGGATGGCCTCATCGATGGCGACGTTCAAAAGCGCATCGTCTGACGTCGCGCGCAGGGCGGCCCGCAGATCTGCCGCGTCATCCTGGCCGAGACACATGTACAGTGTTCCTATGCAGGAGAGACGGACCCGGTTGCAGCTTTCGCTGAATTATGGAACTTCGAGGCAGTTCCATAAGTGTTACTGCTCTGTTGTAAATTTCCACTCCGGTTATGACGGCGGTGGGTTGGCACGTCGATTCCCTGGCAGCCTCGCGATTTTCGAGATTCTGAGCAAGCAGTGCTACTGCCTCCGTCAACGCGCTTGGTCCGATATCGAAAGCACGTTCTACGATACCTGCTTCTCCACGGGCGTCGCCCGTCAGCTTGAAAATCGCAGCCTGTCCTTTGCTCAAAGCGCGCATGATCTCGAAACCTTTGATCGTCGAATAGGCCGTTTTCAGCGTCTTGAATCCTCTCACCGGTCTGATCAATTGTTTCAGCTTGCCGTGGTCCGCCTCAATGACATTGTTCAGATATTTGACCTGCCGGTGCACAAGGTCTCCAGGACATTTGCCTTCGGCCTTCAATTGCGCAATGGCGAAACCATAAGTCGGAGCCTTGTCGGTGTTGATGACAGTCGGCTTTTCCCAGTCCTTCAGGCCATTCAAGGCCTTGCCGAGAAAAAGCTTGGCCGCTTTGGCGTTGCGGGCCGGGGACAGATAGAAATCGATCATGTTGCCGAATCTGTCGACGGCCGGTAAAGGTACGTCCACCGGCCGCGAACCTTTACATAGGTTTCGTCAACGCACCAACTCGTTGACTGCGGTCGGCGCCAGTGCCATCGCAGCCGCTTTTCAATCTCGGGTGCATATCTCTGAACCCAACGATAAATCGTGGAATGATCGACTGGCACACCCGTTCGCCCATCATTTGCTCAAGGTCGCGGTAGCCGACCCCATAGCGGCAATACCATCGCACCGCCCACAAAATCACTTCACCCTGAAAATGACGCCACTTGAAATCGCTCATCAAAAGCCTCGCTGAAGATCTTCGGCGCTCTTTCTGACATCAACGGGATTTTTTCAACAGAGTCCGCCACTCTGCCATCCGTCAGCTTGCTCCCGATCCTGCTCTCAATGCGCGAGGCTTTCCCAAAATTCACACTGGTTGTCCGCCGCGAACCTGTCGTCAGAGACGGTTGTCATGCCGTCAAGGTCGGCAATCACGACAGCAGGCTTGCCTGTCCGATTGTATTTCGGCCAGGCGTTCTCATCCGGCTCATCCGGAGATCCCGAGCGTGCAAAGCGGGTCCAGGCAGCGATCAGCGTGTTTGACAGCCTGGTCTGTTCCGCATTGAGCGGATGGCTTACGCCGGACGGGCCGCCACGAAATCCTCGAAACAGATACTGGATATCCGCAGTATGGTCGGCCAGCGGTTCGAACCCTTCCATTGCAGGAAGGTTCGACGGCGCGGTGCGGTCGTTGAACTGATATGCATAGACCGGGGACACCTTCGATAGGGCGTTGAGGCGATCGCGGGTCGCGCACTGGAACCAGGGGCCTCCCTGCGTGCCGATCGCCGCAACCGCGAGCTGTGGTGTGCGATATTCGGAGAGCGGGTAGTGCTTGCGGATTGATTCCGCGACACTCTGACTTCCTCCAGCGCGCGCCACGACGAACTTTTCATAATCGCTTGCCGTCAGCGGCGTCTTTCTGCCGGATATGAATTGCTGGACGCCGGTCAGGAAGTTCCATTCGTCTCGCATAGTGCTGCTCAGAACAGGCACATGGGAGAACTTGCCGTCCTCGAAGACCGCCTTCAGTCCTTCGGCCGGCACGATCGTCCCATCGGCGACAACTCCGTCATTGGTGGGATATTTTCCTGCCGTGCCCTGGACGGCCATCAGGCGTTCCACGGGTAGCCGGCGAAGGCAGGCGACGGACTGCGTATCGTTTCCGCATCCGGCTTCTTCGGAAAAGCGTACGCCCAGCGCTTCGGCTTCCTTTAATGGTGCGGCTTCTTCGACGCCGCTTTCCATGATCGCTTTATGGAAAAGTCCTTTTGCCAGCGGCGACGCCATGTGTGCCTGGACGTCGAAGGAACCGGCGGACTGGCCAGCAATGGTGACGTTCCCAGGATCGCCGCCGAAAGCCGAGATATTCTTCTCCACCCACGCAAGGGCCATCTGCTGGTCGAGAAGACCGTAGTTTGCGAACGGATGCCCTTCCGCATCGAGATCGGGGTGGGCGAGCCATCCGAGAACCCCCAGTCGGTAGTTCAATGTCACCACGACGACATGACCACCGTTCACCAGAGCGCCAGGGTCGTATGCATCCGCCGCCCCTGTGAAATTACCCCCGCCGTGAAACCAGACGATCACCGGCAACCGCGCCGAGGCAGCAGCCGTGCCGGGAGCGGCGACATTCAGGTACAGGCAGTCTTCATTGTTGTTCGGCGGGCCTGCGAATGTCGCAAGCGTGTTGATCTGCGCGCACTGAGCGCCGAACTTCGTCGCGTCGCGCACGGCGCTCCACCTGGGTTCGGCGACGGGCGGACGCCAGCGCAGATCGCCGACAGGCGGCTTGGCATAGGGGATGCCGCGAAACTGGACCGTCCCGTTTTCCTTCAGCCCTTCCATCGGACCAGCAGGCGCGTCGACCCGAGCAGGATGCATGTCCCTGGACAGCGCATGCGAAGCGATTGCTCCTGCTATCAAAGCCGCCACCGCGGTGGCAAGGAACAGCTTGTGGGGCCGTCGGCATAAGGATGTCATCATTTGCTGTTCGTCTCTCTCGTTCTGACGGTAGCCACTGACGCCGTGCGATATTACACAACGCCCAGCGGACATTGGAAGAAGCGGAATTCTGCGTAAAAGCTCTACTTGTTGAAGGGAGCGGGGGGCTCTCATCATCATACGGCCTATCGGCAGCGCGCTCTCGCTCGAGGCGTTGGGATCCACCGACAGGCCATCGGGGTGAGAACAAGCCAAGATTTCCCAAACTTGCTATCGGTTCTTCTTATCGACGTGTTTGCTCACCCAGTTCACGAGGAGGTCGGCGATCTGGAGATTGTTCCTGTCCTGCATGAACATGTGACTGTTGCCCTTGATGCCGACTTGCGGAAGCGAGACGAAGGTCATGTCGCCACCCGCAGCTTTGATCTGGTCCATCTCCTTGACGCAGGCCTCATCGGGATTTTCGCCAAGATGATCGCCAACCATCACCAGGATCGGAACCTTGGCGAGGGTCTTAACCTGGTCGTCGGTCAGGTTGGAAAAGCATCCGGTTTCAAGCTGTATGATGCCCTTGATGCCGCCCTTCTTCTTCAGAACCGCCTGCGTCGGAAAACCCGCTGACTGCGAATGGCCCACCAGAACGGCACCGCCAAGCTCTTGCGCAAGCCCGGCGAAATTCTCGACAGTCGGGTTATTTGTTTCCGGCGAGACCAGTTCGCTAAGCATACTTGGTACTTGCGTCTCGAACGTGTCCGGAATGACCTGCTTGTAGAACTCGTCGACATGATCCATCGGGAATTGCTCGCCGGGGTAGGCTTCGCCCAACTTCGGGCCAAAGCGGAAGACCTTCCAGGCCATGTTCGAGGTGCCGAGGTAAACACGCGGCTGCTTGCTGGGCGGCACGCTCCCGTCCCGGACCTGGTTGAAGATCGTCGCGTTGAAGCCCGAACGCGCGCGGCCCGTCTGCTCGGCCATGTAGGTCGGGAAGCCCTGGCGGGTGAAGTATTCGTACCATCCCATGCGGCCATCTGGCGTCGTTTCCCACTCCTTCGAGGAGAGCAGACCGCCGTGCATGAAGACGATCGGCGTGTGGGACGGTTTTGGTGGCGTCTGGAACTGGACGTACATCTGATCGACCAGCACTTTGCCGGCTTCGAACGAATCCCCGAACACGCCTTTCATATCACCCCATCCGGCGGTTTTCGTCTCGACCGTTCTGCCGCCGACGAAGAAGCTCCCCTGGCTTTGAAGAACGAGCGGTTCCGGAGATGGCTTGAGATCGGAGAGTGCTTGTGCCGAGGCGCTCGCCGACGCAAGGATGAGTGCGATGAAGGCAGCGCTCCGCATCAAAGACAGCATACTCATAGATATCCTTTGTGTTGACCCTGTTGGTCTGTCTCAGCAAATGGACGCGGCGGGAGTGGTGCCATATTGAACGTCTTTTGCTTGCGAATTACATATGACTCAGGCCTGATCGATTTTAAACTGGCGACAACCGCACAATCGTTGTGAGAAAACGCACCATGGACCACTGGGATGAAGTTCGCATGTTTCTCGCTGTCGCCGAAGGCGGCACGGTGCGCGCGGCCGCGGACGCACTTGCCGTCAATCACGCCACGATCATCCGCGGCGTCGGGCGTCTGGAAGAGAAGCTCAACACGAAGCTTTTCGACAAGCTTCCGTCGGGATACAGGCTGACGGATGCTGGGGCCGACATCGTGGAGCTGGCCGGGCAGATGTCGACGGCATCGTCCCAGATAGAGGCGAAAATTTTCGGGCGCGACCAGAGCGTATCGGGCCCTTTGAGGCTCACGCTGCCCGTTTCATTCGCCACCGACCTGTTGATGCCAACACTTGTTGATTTCAGGGCTGCCTATCCTGATATCGCGCTGGAAATCATCGGCTCGGGATCGGTGGTCAATCTCGGCAATCGCGAAGCGGACGTCGCCTTGCGCGTGGTGGTCGGCGGCGGAACCCCGCCAGACAATCTCTACGGTACGAGGCTCTGCGAATTTCATACAGGATTCTACGTCCACCAAAATCTGGTGAAAACCCGCTCCACCCCTGCAGCCTGGTTGTTGGGAACCAACGAAGTCGTTCCGTCGGATTGGCATCCGGAGGGAGGTATCAGAATGACGACCACTCCGATCCGATTTACAGAGATGCGGTCACAGTTCGAAGCCGCCCGCGCGGGCATGGGGATTACATTCTTGCCGTGCTTTCTAGGCGACGCCGATCCCATGCTTGTCCGCGTGCCAGGAAGTCCTGCCACTCACACTGGCGACATATGGCTGCTGACGCATGGCGACACGCGGAGAACGAAGCGCGTGCGGCTTCTTTGCGATCATCTTCGCACGGCGATGCAGGGATTGGCCGCAAGGATGGCGGGACAGATCGAAGATACTTCGATCCGCTAGAGGCTTCGCAGGGTTTGCCGAGGTGATCGCCCGACCTGGCCGCAAGGTGACGTACTGCGGTGGCGGGGTTGCCGCGTGTCTGGATGCACTGGCGCTTACCATGCTGGGTGAGCAGGACGTTGCTGTCCACGACGTTTCTCTTGAGGAATGGGCAGGCGATCCGTCATTGCCGATGGAGGTTGGATGAGGACTTATTCAAGTCCAGGCGATTAAGCTATTTTCGGCTTATCGGGCACAAGTGAGCGAAATCGATCACAACACAACTGCGGCAACTTACGCTCGGCGGACCCATATTCGGAGACACAATTGCGAGACCTGAATAGGTGGAAAGGTCGCCGCAACTAACCAAGCTATCGAATGGGACAGAACGCTGAAGTGCCACTGTGTGAACCGGTAGCGAACACTGCCCCCAGTGGATTTGGCATTAAGCGCCTGATAATGCTGGTCGACTGGTGGTACCGCGGGGGTCATCGCCGGTGCCGGTCGCGCGCCGCCGATTTTCAAGATTTCTCTGAAAAATCCGCATCTTGCTCTCTTTTGCCGAAGGTCAGCGCTCGCTGCCGATTCACAGTCTACCCACCGAAATGTCCAATGAACTGGCGGAATGCCTGGGATGCGCCGTCACTGAACATTTCATCCGGAGACCCTGTGCTGTCGATGATCCCGTTGCGCATGAAGACAACCCGGTTTGAAACGTTGCGTGCGAAGCTCATTTCGTGGGTGACGACCAACATGGTCATTCCGTCTTCGGCCAAAGCCCGCATGACACGCAGGACTTCTCCGACCAGTTCCGGATCAAGGGCCGATGTCGGTTCGTCAAAAAGCATGACCTTGGGCTTCATGGCGAGCGCCCGGGCGATGGCCGCGCGCTGCTGCTGGCCGCCGGAAAGATGGGCTGGATAGGCGTGGCGCTTATCGGCAATGCCGACCTTCTCCAGAAGCGCCTCGGCCTCGGCGATGCATTCGCTGCGGGGCCTTTTCAGCACATGAACCGGCCCCTCGATGACATTCTGCAGGATCGTCATATGGGACCATAGATTGAACGACTGAAAAACCATGCCAAGCTCGGAGCGGATGCGGTCCACTTGCCTGGGGCTCTCAGGGCTCGTCTTGCCGCGCTTATGCGTCCAGCGGACTTGCTCTCCATCGACCCAGATTTCGCCCTCATCGGCAATTTCAAGAAGATTGATGCACCGCAGGAAAGTCGATTTCCCCGAACCCGATGCGCCAAGAAGCGAAATGACGTCGCCTTGACGGGCATCAAGGGAAATACCACGCAAGACTTCGTGAGTGCCGAAGCTCTTGCGTATATTATGAACGGAAAGTGGCAGTGCGCCGGTCATGGCCGCTCCAATCAGATCGTATTTGCCGAGACATTGCCGCCCGCAGATGATGGGGCGCGGCGATGCCGGGAGAGATAATATTCAAGCAGCGCAAAGGCCTGCAAGATGAGGAAATTGAGGATCAGATAGATCACTGCCGCACACAGAAACACTTCCATCGTTCGATAGGTCTGGGATATCAGCCTCTGCGCCACACCGGTCACCTCCCAGACAGTCACAAGGCTTGCAAGTGCCGTTGATTTCATCATCAGCACGACTTCAGTGGAATAGGAGGGCAGCGCGTGACGAAGGGCTATGGGGGCTATGATCCGCCGTACGAGCAAAAAGCGCGACATGCCGACCGCGCGTGCTGCTTCGATCTCCTTCGGCGAGATCGCGCGAATGGCGCCGCGAAAGATCTCAGCCGAATATCCGCCATCGCAGAGCGCCAGCGACAACACCGCACAGATGAAGGGCTCGCGCAGAAATGGCCACAAAAAGCTATGGCGAACAAGATCGAACTGGCCAAGGCCATAGAAAATCAGGAACATCTGAATGAGCAGCGGCGAGCCGCGGAAGACAAAAATATACGCCTTGGCAAAGCCGGATAGAATCGGGTTGCCGCTGACCCGCATCCAGACGATCAACAGCGCCATAACGCAGCCGAACGCGACCGACAGCGCAAACAGTGCCAGCGTCATCGGCAGGGCCTTGAGCAAGGTCACCATGGTTTGGAAGAGAAAATCGATATCCATCGTCGCGCCCCCTCTTATGCCTTGCCGAGCGATGCCGAAGGCATGCTGCGGTTGGCGCGATTTTCGGCGCGGGTGAACACCTGATCGGACAGGCTCGTCAGTATGAGATAAAGGCCGCCGCCGACGATGAAGAACAGGAAATATTGCCGGGTGGAACCAGACGCGACCTGGCTCATGCGCAAAAGTTCCGTGAGACCCGTTACGGAGATCAAGGCCGAATCCTTCAAGCTCAACTGCCAGACATTGGACAGGCCAGGAATAGCAAGGCGCATGACCTGCGGTATGATGATCCGGCGAAAGCGCAAAGCGCGGGACATGCCGATCGCGGTTGCAGCTTCAAGCTCCCCCTTCGAGATCGCAAGATAGGCACCGCGGAAAACCTCTGCCTGATAGGCGCCGCAGATGACGCCAACCGCCAAAGCCCCGGCCGCGAAGGAGGGAAGACCCAGAAAGCCCTCGTATCCCAGAGCCTTGCCGATCGAGGTCACCGCAGTCGAGCCGCCAAAATAAATCAGATATATGATCAGAAGTTCCGGAACGCCCCGAAAAATCGCCGTATAAGCTTGGCCGACGGCCATCAGGGCAAGATTGCCGGACAGCTTGGCTGCAGCGACAATCGCGCCGAAAACGGCCCCGATCAGCACCGCCACGGCGGTCACGCTGAGGGTCATGAGAGCCGCAAACAGCAGCAACTTCCCCCAGCCATTCGAGCCAAATCCAATCAGTTCCAATGTGCCCATAGCGTTCGGCGCCCTTCCCTGCCGGGCGACGATCTCGCCTGGTCGAAACTAGCTGGTTGAACCTAACCAATAGCGGCATCCGCCTGCCCGAGCGTCAGGGCCCTGACAGACGGAGTGCCAGTTTGCGTTACGGAGAAACGTCAGCGGCGAACCACTTCATGGAGAGCGTCTTGAGGGTGCCGTCCGCGATCACAGACTTGATCGCCTCGTTGAACTTGTCGCGCAGATCAGTATCGCTCTTGCGAAGACCAAGGCCCTCACCTTCGCCCCAGATGGAGCCACCAATTTCCGGACCAGTGAAGGCGAGCCCGCCCTTGGCGGCGTCAAAAGCAGTCTTGAAATAAGCAGTGTCATCGAAACCGAGATCGATGCGGCCGCTCTGAAGGTCGAGATCGCGCTCGCCGCCGGTCTTGTATTCGCGAATTGTAGCGATGGGGCCGAAATTGTCATATACGAATTTCGCATAGACAGTCCCGGCTTGAATGCCGATCGTCTTGCCCTTGAAAACGTCCTTCAGGGCCTCGACTTCCTTCACGCC
>DASWOH010000267.1:0-35196 GCA_036398815.1 Rhizobium sp.
TAGCACCATGCGGATGGCGCGGCTGCGGACTTCAGGTGAAAACTTGTTCGTTGTCTTGCTCATGATGGCTCCACTCTCTCAGAAGTTGGAGCCTCCGGCAAACCCGGCGCGGTTCAAATTCACCCTCGGCTGGGTCAACCCGACTGTCGGCAAATATGAACGGCCCGAGGGATGGACATCTTTCGACGGCGAGGGGAGCAACCAAGAGTTTATGTGCGGGAATGCTCGCCCTCAGTTCAACGGCGACGGTTGCCACATCGGCCGCAAGCTCCTCCGCGATCATGTGAAGGATCAGCGCAAGCTCGCCAAGGCACTCGATCGCACCCGCGTTTCCCCATCATATGGAAGGTATCTCTGATGATGACCGACCCCGTCACCGCCGCCGCCCAATGGCTGGCAGACCAGCAAGAGACCCCGCAGCAGGTTATCCACCTGTTGCGGGAGAAATTCGGCATCACGGGTGCGGAAGCCGCGCAGGCCTGCACCTTGGCGAACAAGTTCCGGATTGCTAGGAGGGCGCACTCTTGATCGACGAGTTGTCCGAGGAAGAGGTCAAAAGCTTTACGTCGTGGAAGCTCGATATTTTGGACGCCATTTCCTGCGACATGGCTTTGCACGATATCGATGTGCGGGTGGCTTTCCGCCTGATGCAGCACGTCAATGCCAGAACTCGCGATGCCCACCCATCATTGGAGCGTATCGCTGCCCAGGTGGGTGTATCGCGAGATACGGTAATGCGCAGCCTCACGCGCATGTGCGATGCCGAGGGCGGCCGGCACTGGATCAATCGCGCGCGTGCCGACCGAACTCAACCGTATACCTACAGTTTCGTCACCGGTCGGTTAAATGCTGTCGTCGATGGCAAGATTGATAGAGAAGATCGGGCTCGCGAAGCAGCCCAGGAAAAGAAGCGGAAGCGCTTCGAAGTTGCAGCCGTGCAACCTCGCGAAGTTGCAAATGACGCAGTGTTCGAAGTTGCAAATGGTGAGGTCTTCGAAGTTGCAGCCGTGCAACCCAAACACCTACATAATAACTACCTTAATAGAACACCTTATGATTCTTGCTCTGAAGGTGGAGAGGATACGTATACGCGCGAGCACATCCCGACCGAGGAAATAGACTTCGCTCTATGGATCAAACGGAACATACCTGACCCCGCCCACCATCGCGAGGCGCTTCGTTTGCTTCGTGAGCGCAAGATGACCCCCGAAATCCTGCGGAGGCTAGCAGCATGAAGAAAGATCAGCTTGATCTGTTCACATGGGCGGCCGGTCGACCGACAGCGGAGATCATTGACCTGACCCCTATCATCGTTCGCAATATGCCGGACATCGACCCTAAGTACCCGGTTCCAGCAAAGGTTATCCGCCCAGACTTCGAGCGCAAAAGGAGCGTGGCATGAGCGACGAGAACGACGACGATGCAGCGCGCCTCCGCGCGAAGTGGGGAGTGACCGATATGCCGAAAGAGGACGCAGTCGTCGCCAAGGCCAAGACCGACCCACTGCCGGTGAAGGTATTGGCTCGCAAGGAGCGGTGCTGGGGCGATCTCGGAACTTATTTCCGCTGGTTCTTCATCCCTCTCGACGAAGTCGGCCATCGCGGCCAGCCGATCAATACTACCAACGAAAAGATCGCGAAGGAGACCGCCCAGCGGTACCAGAAAGCCGGCGTGCCGATGGAGGTTTTGAAGGAGGTCGAATTTGAATAGACCAACCCTCACGCCTGCGCGTCTTGATAAAATGCTGGATGGCAAAGCAAAGTCCTCCGGCAATCCTTCGCGCATCATCTGGACGCTGCCGGCGATCGGACAGAGGATAGGCGTGGGCGCCGACTTCGTACGGGACACCCTGGCAAAGCAGCCGGACTCGCCGGTCAAGGAGATTGGTGGCCGTTACTACGCATTCGAGGATGATCTGATCGCATTCCTAAGATTTCAGAAAGGAGAAAAATAGGCTGCACACGCTGATGATGATTGCCGCCCAAGACAGAATCGGGCGGTATTTGATATCTCGCTCAAGGGCCACTTCGTGCCGAATGTAGCGATGCCCGGCAGTCGATAATGTGCGCGCCTGATGGACCCGGTCCCAATCCCAATACTCATTGCTCATGTAAAGGTCTGAGGGTGTCGGCGGTAAAGGAACGCCCCAAGAGCGAGCCCGAGCTATGCTCGCCCTGGTTTGGAGTCGGTCACGTTCAGCTTCGGGAATTTCTACATAACTCCTATACTCGCTGTATAGTGCTTCAAATCCCTCAGTCCGGTCTTTGAGATCGCCCTCTTTGACGTAGCGATTAAACTCATCCCATAGCCTGGTAATTTCGTGGTCGAGTTGAATGATTGCGTACCGCCTATCGCGCCAAGCTAATATATTTTGGATGATCCCCACACCAAACCTCCTGAAACCACGAACTCCCCGCTCAAACCATTAAGCGATTCTCTTCAGCGTCAGGCATAAACTTATGCATGAAGCTCTGGCCGTTCTACACCCACAAATCACTGACGAACCCCACGCCTGAAGAGGAAGCGCTCTTCACCGGTACCGTGGTCGGCTCCAGCGTCATCGGCACGGCCACCGCGCTCACCGTTCCCGCCGTCCAATCCTGCATTCGCCTCATAGCCGAAGCTGCCGCCGCTCTCGAAATCATGGTTGAGAAAAAGACCGGGAAGACATGGGAAGTCGACACGAGCCATCCCGTCGCCGTCCTTCTCGCCGACCAGCCGAACGAATGGTCCAGCACCTTCGATCTTATCCGAGACATCGTTGCGACCGCGTTGACGACAGACAAGGGCGCTCTTGCCTGGGTGAACAAAGTCGGTGACGAGGTTCGCGAGATCGTCCGGTACGAGCCCGCCAACTATCAGATCGACTATTCGACTGACGGCCGCAGCGAGCCGTCCTTCAAGGTCAACAATCTCCCGGTCGATGCCAGCGATGTGATCTTCATCCGATCACCGTTCAGCCGCTCGCCACTCTCCCTTGCCAGCGATGCCATCAATGCGGCGAAGGCGATGGAGACGCATGCCAAGCGGCTCTTCGAGAACGGCGCCCGCCCGTCCGGTGTTGTGGAATCGCCCAAGCCGATCGGCGACAGCGCCGCGAAGAAGATGATCGCCGCCTTTAAGGCAGCGTTCCTTGGCGCGGACAAAGCCGGCGGCGTGCCGATTCTTTGGGATGGAACAACCTTCCGTCCGCTGACTCTGAACTCGACCGACGCGCAGTTCCTCGAAAACCGGAAATACCAGACCTTGGAAATCTGCCGCGCCTTCCGCGTCCCGCCCTCCATGATCTTCGAAATGGACCGCGCGACGTGGAACAATTCCGAGCAAGCCGGTCAGGAATTTCTCGTCTACAGCCTAGAGCCATGGCTTTCCCTCATCGAGACGGCAATGCGCCGAGCCCTGTTCACCGCTGCCGAGCGGAAGAATTATCGCATCCGCCTCGATCGGGATGACCTCACACGCGCAGACCTCACGGCGCGGGCTACGTCCATCAGCACCCTTGTCAGCGCGAAGGTTCTCAACCCGAACGAGGCCCGCTCGTGGCTCGATTTGCCTCCGTACGACGGCGGCAATGAGTACGGCAATCCGCACATCAATCCGAATGCACCGGGCAACGACAAGGAACCAGCAGCCTTGACGCATCGGGATTGGGAAACTCGGCGGAAGGAAAGCGCCGTCGGCCGCTCGGCCTATGCCATCCTACACCGTGAGGCACGTCCGGAGCGGGAATGTGGGTATTGCGGTACGAGCTACCATCCGTTCAGCGGCGAGACGCGCAATCAGCGGTACTGCTCGGCGAGATGCGCGCGTATGGCCGAGCGTACCATTCCAGAGACCGAGTGCGCGACCTGCGGCAAGACATTCCGTCCTCGCGTGGCGGGCAGACGATTTTGCTCCCACGATTGCGCCATGGCTCGCCCGATCGGAGAACGAAGCTGCGCCGTCTGCAGTCGGACCTTCACGCCGAAGAACGAACAGGGTTTCATCTGCAGCAAGGCGTGCCACATGCGCCACCATCGCATCAAGCTCGCAGCGTCGGCGGGGCGAACCTACCGGGCAGCGGGCGAGCCCTTGGAAGTGACCTGCCGCCATTGCAGTAAGCCGTTCTGGGCCAGATCGCCGAAGGCTATATATTGCTCCCCGCGATGCAATAGCGCCGCCTTTAAGGCCCGCAAGCGTGTCGGCAACGTTATCTATCTGACGCTGGAAATCTTCGATAGCTGGTTCAGAGAGGCGGCTTAGGGCTTATCTTTCTCAAGAGCTTTCCAAACATCGGCATCGAGCGACCAATGGGCACTTTTCTCCGCCACGGTTTTTACCATGGAGTGGAATTTTGCGCGTGCGATCTTAATGATGTCTTCGTCGTTGGCGGATTTTGCAACTTCAACATGCGCGGAGAGAGCCGTGTAGTCCTTGGCTCCCCAAGTGAAGCTGACATACCAACTGTTTCCTTTATCCTCGATACCCTGCAGACGGATTTCGACGGTATTAATAGGCATGCCAGGTTCTCCTGATAAAGAAATTCACTTTGGAAGTTTGCAGAAGGCTATTGTCTTATCGCCGCTATAGGGCGACTTGATTTGCAGTGTCCAATCGGTGCCGGTGAAGTGAAGGCCCTTCATTTCCATCAGGCCTGCAATCTGTCGACATGACGTCCTTGCGTCTGCGCTCGTCATGTCGAGCGTAGCAACCACGCTGCTATTCCAACCCGATACCTCACAAGGTGCGCTAGACATGCCAGTACCATCAATGACCTTGCAAAGTGCATAGGCGTTGGTGACGGAGTCACTGAGCGCAAACGCTGACGACGCCCAAAGCATCGCTATAGTTGCTAAGATGTATTTCATAATGCCCCCAACTCTCGTAATGCGGGCAATGTGACAGGAAGGGCGATGAAGTCAAGTTACCCAGAGAGAGCTTTCCCAATTGAGGAAACATTTCCGGGAGATTTGCTTCCTATATGCTTCCTGTGGGAAATTCGTAGGGCCTTTGAATTTGCTACAAGCCCTGAGAAGTATGGCGCACCCGACAGGATTCGAACCTGTGACCTTTGGAATCGGAATCCAACACTCTATCCAGCTGAGCTACGGGTGCATGCCTGAGGCGGTTTGACTCGCCTGTCCGATGGCAGGTTCTTAGCCTAGGAAGCGTTTGGCTTCAATGCGGAAAATGCGGGAAAGTGCAGATCGGTGCGATCAAATGAAACAAGGCCGCGAGCCCTTTGGGTCGCGGCCTTGTTTATGGGGTGGCAATGTTGCGGTTCAGGCCTTCATCGCGCCGGGGCCGGGGATGGCCTTGGGCGGGACCTTGCCGAGGATGATCATGCCCAGCACTTCGTCCTTGGTGACGTCTTCGGTGCGGGCGTGGCCGACGACCTGACCGTTCTTCATCACCGAGACGCGATCGGCGAGGTCGAAGACGTCGTGGATGTCATGGCTGATGAGGAAGATGCCGATGCCTTCCTTCTTCAGCTGCTTGATCAGCTCGCCGACCTGCGCGGTCTCCTGGGGCCCGAGTGCCGCCGTCGGCTCGTCCATGATCAGGATGCGGGCGTCGAAGAGGATGGCGCGGGCGATTGCCACCGACTGGCGCTGGCCGCCCGAAAGCGCCTTCACCGGCTCCTTGAAGCGCTTGAAGTTGGGGTTGAGGCGGCCCATGACTTCGCGGGCTTTTGCCTCCATGGCGACATCGTCGAGCGTGCCCCAGCGGGTTTGCAGCTCGCGGCCGAGATAGAGGTTGGCGGCGGCGTCGACATTGTCGGCGACGGCCAGCGTCTGGTAGATCGTCTCGATGCCGTATTTCTTGGCGTCGCGCGGGGTGCGGATATCGACAGGCTCGCCGTTGATCAGGATATCGCCGCTGTCGCGCTTGTAGGCGCCGGAGAGGATCTTGATCAGCGTCGACTTGCCGGCGCCGTTGTGGCCAAGCAAGGCTACGACTTCGCCGGGGTAAAGGTCGACCGAGGCGTTGTCGACAGCATGGATGCCGCCGAAGGAGATGGAAATGTTCTTCATTTCCACAAGCGGAGTGGTTTGATCCGTCATGGTTCAGAATTCCTTTTACTTGGCACGCGAGCGGTAGACGATGTCGAGCCAGACGGCGACCACCAGGACAACGCCGACGACGACGTTCTGAATTGGCGTATCGACATTCGCGAGGCCCATGCCCGATTGTAGCGACTGCATCACCAGGGCGCCGAGCATGGCGCCGGCGACCGTGCCACTGCCGCCGGCAAGCGACGTGCCGCCGATGACGGCCGCGGCAATGGTGAAGAGCTCGTAAGTGGTGCCCTGCGAGTTGACCGCCGAATTCAGGCGCGCGGTCGAGATCGCGGCCGCGACGGCGGCCAGGAAGCCCATCAGCGCGAAGATCTTCACGATGACCCAGCGGGTCTTGATGCCGGCAAGCTCGGCGGCTTCCGGATTGCCGCCGATCGCAAAGACGTAGCGGCCGAAGCGCAGGCGGGTGGCGATGAAGGTCATCACGATGCCGATGAGCACGGCGATGAGAACCGGCACGGCGATGCCATAAGGAATATCCAGGCCCGTTTCCGGCCAGGGAATATTGTGTTCCGTGGCATAGCGCTTGGCGATGCCGACCGGCCAGTTATAGCTGTTGAAGAGATAGACCGTGCCGAGCACCACGGCGGAGCCGAGGCAGCCCAGGAAATATTCCGCCCAGAGCGGACGGCGCGGAAAGCCGAAGCGCTTTCTCTGGCGGCGCGAACCGACGATGCCGGCGACGATCAGCAGGCAGGCAAGCACGCCGATGACCCAGCTCCAGGTGGCCCCGATCGAACCCGTGGCGCCGCTGCCGCCCATGATGACGAAGGTGGAGTCCATCGGCGCAACGGTCTGGCCGCTGGTGACGTACCAGGCGAGGCCCCGCCAGACGAGAAGCCCGCCGAGCGTGACGATGAAGGAGGGGACATTCATGAAAGCGGTGATCGCGCCCTGGAAGGCGCCGATGGCCGTACCGATCGCCAGGCCGCAGATGAGCGTGATGATCCAGGTCCAGGAACTGTCGAAGCCGAGATATTGCGGCAGCCACTTGGCCTGGATGACGCCCATGATCATGGCGACGAAGCCGAGCAGCGATCCGACCGAAAGATCGATGTTGCGCGTGACGATGACCAGCACCATGCCGGTGGCGAGGACCGCGATTTCGCAGGTCTGCACCGAGAGGTTCCAGAGGTTTCTGGCTGTCAGGAATTCCCGGCCGTCGAATACACGCAGATAGAGATCGAAGCCGATCCAGATGATCAGCAGCGCTCCGATCATGCCGAGCAGGCGGGTATCGATTTCCGTGGCGCGCAGGAAGCGGGTGATTGCGCCGGCATCTGCGTTGCGGGGCCCGCTCGATGTGGTGGACTGTGTCATGTCGGCCATCGTTTTGCCGTTCTCCCTCTATCGGGCGCGGCCTGCGATGCATTCTGGGCTATCGCTGGCAATACCGCGCCAATCTCAAAAATGCGCCGTCGCCTGTCCTGCCGGTCTTCATCCGGTCCCGATGACCGCCATCCGGCAGGCCAAGGGATATGCGATGGTGCAGCACAATGCGGGAAGCTCGATCTCCATCTGCAAGGGAGGGTTGTCGGCTTCCAATCCGCATTCGACGCCGCAACGGAAAGCCGCTGCGGCGTCGATATCAATTGATCGGCCATTCAAGGCGGCTTAATTGCAGGCCGCGACGGCGCCGGCCTTGACGCCCTGGCAAGCCTCAGCCTTGGAGATCCAGCCGGCGTCGATGACGACGTTCAGATTGTCCTTGGTGATGGCGATCGGGGTCAGGAAGACCGACTTCATGGCAACATGCTTCGGGCCGCCATCGAAGGTCTGGACGCCGTCGATCTGGTCCTGGGTCTTGCCACCGGCAAGAGCGAGGGCGATTTCAGCGGCGCGCTTGCCGAGTTCACGCGAGTCCTTCCAGATGGAAACGGTCTGCGTGCCGAGCGCGATGCGGTTCAAGGCTGCCTTGTCGGCGTCCTGGCCGGAAACCGGAACGGAACCGGCGAGGCCCTGGGCGTCGAGAGCGGCAACTGCGCCGCCGGCGGTGCCGTCGTTGGAGGCGACGACCGCGTCAACCTTGTTGTTGTTGGCGGTCAGGAACTGTTCCATGTTGCGCTGCGCGTTCTGCGGCAGCCAGCCGTCCGTGTAGGCTTCGCCGACATTCTTGATCTTGCCGGCGTCGATGGCGGGCTTCAGCACTTCGATCTGGCCGGAGAAGAGGAAGTCGGCGTTCGGGTCGGAAGACGAGCCCTTGATGAACACGTAGTTGCCTTCCGGCTTGGCTTTCAGCACTTCGCGGGCCTGCATGCGGCCCACTTCCTTGTTGTCGAAGGTGATGTAGAAGGCGGCCGGGTTCTCGATCAGGCGGTCATAGCCGACAACCGGAATGCCTTCGTCCGCAGCCTTTTCAACGGCCGGGCCGATGGCGTCGGAGTCCTGGGCGAGAATGATGAGGGCGTTGGCGCCCTGGGAAATCAGCGATTCAACGTCGGTCAACTGCTTGGAAGCGGAAGACTGGGCATCGGCGGAAATATACTTCGCGCCGACCGCTGCCAGTGCCTTCTTGATGGCGGCTTCGTCGGTCTTCCAACGCTCTTCCTGGAAGTTGGACCAGGAAACGCCAACGACCAGATCCTTGGCAAAGGCTGCCGTCTGCATGGTCAAAACGATGGCCGCGCCCGCAGCCAGCTTGATAAAAGCTTTCATATTATCCTCCCGAGTGAATGCGACCGCGCGTATCCTGAAGCTCCCGTCGGCCGCCGCGATAACGCTGTCGAGAAAAGTTCCGATTTTTTTCTCGACAGTCGAGAAATTTAGTGTCAGAGAATTTTTCAACTGTCAACACCCGCATCGGCAGGTTTAATCGGCCGCTGGACAAGAGCCATCCGAAGATGCGAACAGGAGGGTGGAATGAGGGGGAGGCTTGTTGATGCTGGCCAAATCGAGTACCGAATTGGTCCGTCAGAAGAACAGTGTTCTGGTGCTGGCGGCGCTGCGCCGCCACGGTCCGCTTGCGCATACCGAACTCTCTGATTTCACGAAGCTTTCATCCGCGACCGTATCGGTCATCACCGCCGATCTGGAGCGGGCGCAGATCATCGAGAAGGCGGAGCAGCAGGCCGCCAGCGGCCGTGGCCGGCCGCGCGTGCTGTTCTCGCAGCGGCGCGATTGCGGCTATCTTATCGTCGTCATCATTTCGTCCGATGCCGTGCAGTATTCGCTTGTGGATTATGCCGGCCGGCTGATGGATCGTTTCACCGAAGAGAGACCGCAGGATGTCTCCGGCGTCGGCTCCTTCGTGACCGGTCTGCGGAGTGCGCTGGATCGCATCGTCGCCCGTTCGCGATTGTCGCGCGACAAGGTTTTGATGATTTCGATCAGCAGCAAGGGGCTAGTCGATGCCTCCGAGCCGGTCTTGCGCTGGTCGCCGATCTTCGGGCGGGAAGAGATCGATTTCGCCGCGGTGCTGCGTGGGGACTGGCCGGCGAAGATCATCCTCGGCAACGAGACGCTGCTGGTCGCCGCCGCCGTCGGCCGGCAGGAGGAGAATGAGAAGGGTGCCGATTTCCGGGCGCTTGCCGCTCTATCGCTCGGTCATAGCATCGGTCTTGGTATCGTGCGCCGCGGCGAGGAGGGTGGCCATCGGATATCGGCGCCGAATTTCGGTCATATGCTGCATCTGCCGGGAGGCGGCCTTTGTCGTTGCGGGTCGCGGGGCTGCATCGAGGCCTATGCCGGCTTCTACGCTATCCTGCGCTCCGCCTTCGACGTGCCGCTCGACACGATCCCGGCGAAATTCGTGCCAGTTGCCGAACTCGACAAGATTGCGGCCAGCGCCCGGCAGGGCAGCCGCCGCAATATCCTCGCCTTTCGCCAGGCCGGGCTGGCGCTCGGCAACGGCCTGTCGCGCGTGCTCAGCCTGCATGAGAGCATGCCGATCGCCATCACCGGCCCCGGCGCGCGCTATTACGACCTGCTGCTGGAGGGCATTTCCGAGGGGCTGGCGGACTCGCATGTCGTACGCATGGAGGGCATGCCGGAACTGCGGGTGATGGCCGACGAACCGACGCTGGTGTTCGAGGGGCATCTCAACCGCGCGCTGACGATCATGGACAGCGACATCGTGAAGAGGGGAGCTTCTGTCGTGGAACTGCGCGACGAGGCCGTTTGAGCAGGGGATGACGAAATGACAGACGCCGATGTGCGTTTGTCTTGCTGCGGCTGCCGAACCGCGGTCGCTGGGCAGGCAATCCACCGGTGGCGGAACAGGACTGTAGAGAAGAGACCGGGGGCGATTCAGCCACCGAGCAGGATGTCGAATCCGCGTCGATAATGCATCGAAATCAGATTTCTGTGGCTATGTTCCGCTCTTCTTCGCGAATTTGCAGAATGCTGTCTATCAGCCCCCATTCCAGAGCCTCCTCCGCCGTCATGAAGCGGTCGCGGTCCATCGCGCGTTCGAACTCTTCATAGGTCCGTCCGCAATGCTCGGCATAAAGCCTCGTCATACGGTGCTTGGTTCGCCTGATTTCCTCGGCATGGATCAACATGTCGGAAGCTTGTCCTTGGAAGCCACCCAACGGCTGGTGGATCAGGATGCTAGCGTTGGGCAAGGCGGCCCGCTGGCCGGGCTCGCCAGCCATCAGCAGGAACGATCCCATCGAGCGGGCAGTCCCCATGCAGAGCGTATGCACAGGCGCGCGGATGTAGCGCATGGTGTCATACATTGCGAAGCCGCTGGTCACGACGCCACCTGGCGAATTGATGTAGAGGCTGATCGGCTTCTTCGGGCTTTCCGCTTCGAGAAACAGCAATTGCGCGCAGACCAGGGCCGAGACGGCGTCATTCACCTCGCCGTTGAGAAAGATGATTCTTTCGCGCAGCAGGCGGGAATAGATATCGAAAGACCGCTCCCCTCTGCTTGACTGTTCTATGACCATAGGGACGAGTTGCATCGCTTCGCGCATCGGCGAACTCCAATCTTCCGGATTTTTGGGAAAAGCTCGCCGCGTCAGGCGGCGAGCATGAGGCGCGAGCTGTTGTTGTTTGCAGCGGCCTTAATCGTTCGGCCGAATCTCGCATCGGTAAGCTGGTGGATGATCCGCAAGCTGGTTCCGCCGGTAGCGTTCGGGGCGATCCTGAATGTCACAGTGCTTTCGAGGAATGGCGGGGTGCTGTCCCGCAGCCTGTAGCGGACTTCCTGGCCGGGTGTGACGGCCGCCGCTTCGGGATCGGCCAACGCTTCCTTCGGCAGCCAGTTTTCCCGAAACTCCGGAATGCTGATCGCGCGCCAGACCTTTTGCGGCAGCTCGTTGAGGTCATACTCAAGCTCGAAGCCGTTTTTCTGCTCATCGGTCTTTCTGTCGTTCATTGATCCATTTCCTTCAGCAAGACCTTGAGAGCTTCGATGCGCGCAGGCCAGTAGGCGCGATACTTCGCCAGCCACTGCGCGATGAGAGCCAGCCCTTCCGGATCGACTTCATAATTCACGAAACGCCCCTGTCGGTCTTCTTTCACGAGCCCGGCGCTGCGAAGAACCGAAAGGTGCTGAGACATCGCCGGCTGGCTGATCTCCATGCCCTCTCGCAAGGCGCTGGCATTCATGCCGCCTGCCGCCAGCTTCTCGAAGATCGCGCGGCGGGTCGGGTCAGCCAAAGCTCGGAATATCTCGTTTTCGATCATGTTGACAGATAAGCACACACTTATGTGATTCGCAAGACTTTTATGTGCCGGTCCATTCTCGACATGGATTCCAAAGAAAAATTCCATTGCAAAAGCCCGCCGCAAAAAGATTTGCGGCGGGCTTTTGCAATGGATCATATTCCACAATTGATCGAGGCAGGGCGACCCGGCCTCTTTTCGACCAAGACTGAAACCGCGGCTCAGTCGATCTTTACAAGCCGGCCTTCCTTCACGGATTGCAGCGCGGCATCCGCCAGCTTCAGGGCTGCGAGCCCGTCAGCACCGGATGGAGTGATCGCGCCGCCCTTTTCGACAGCGGCGATGAAGCTGGCGATCTCGTTGGCATAGGCTTCGGTGTAACGGGTCATGAAGAAGTCGTGCAGCGGCGGGCGGGTGTAACCGTCCCCGTTGGCGACCTCGATGGAGAAGGGGCGCTGGTTTTCGGCGGCGACCATTCCCTTGGAGCCGTGGATCTCGATGCGCTGATCATAGCCGTAGGTGGCGCGCCGGGAGTTGGAGATGATGGCCTGCTTGCCCGATGCCGTCTGCAGGATGACGGAGACGCTGTCGTAATCGCCGGCCTCGCCGATCGCCTTGTCGACCAGGACGGCGGCGGTGGCGGTGACGGCGACCGGCTCTTCGCCGAGCAGGAAGCGAGCCATGTCGAAATCGTGGATGGTCATGTCGCGGAAAATGCCGCCGGAGCGCTTGATATAGTCGACCGGCGGGGCGCCGGGGTCGCGCGAGGTGATCGTCACCATCTCGACCGCGCCGATACGCCCCTCGTCTATGGCCTTCCTGACGGCCATGAAATGCGGGTCGAAGCGGCGGTTGAAGCCGACCATCAGCTTGCCCTTCACCTCGTCGACCACCTTGATGCAGGCCTTGACGCGGGCGACGTCGAGATCGACAGGCTTTTCGCAGAAGATGGCCTTGCCGGCGCGGGCGAAACGCTCGATCAGGTCGGCATGGGTGTCGGTCGGCGTGCAGATCACGACGGCGTCGATATCCGTGGCGGCCTCGATCGCCTCGATGGTGCGGACTTCGCAGCCATAGGCCGAGGCGATCGCGTTAGCCGCCGCCGGAAAGGCATCCGCCACCGCGACGAGCTTGGCGTTGGCATCGCCGCTCACGGCTTTCGCATGCACCTTGCCGATGCGTCCCGCACCGAGCAGACCAAATCTGACAGTCATTTTTAACCTCCCTGGATTCGGAACAAATGAACCGAATAAAAATCAATATGGAATTTTCATTCCATCTTCCGATGGCGACGTCAAGCCGCCAGCGTTTCACAATTTTGAAATTCATCTCGCGAAATGGCTTGTCCCTGGGTCGCCTTTTCCGAAACCGCTTCACAGTTTTCGAGATCATGCGTTAAAGACAGGATCACTCCAACAGGCGAACGAGGCCCATGAAACTGATCGATCCCAACCATCCCATCTACAAGCCGCTCTGGGTGCGGGTTCTGATCGTCGCCGTTTGCCTTGGCTGGGCGGCTGTCGAGGCTTTCGGTCCGGAGCCTTTCTGGGCTATCCTTGCCGGCGGGCTCGGCGCCTACAGCGCCTGGATGCTGCTTTTGAACTTCAATCCGCAGCCGCCCAAGGCCGAGGTCGAAAACACCGCCGCGAGCGATCAGGGCGAAGACGACGAGCCGGCAGACGAAAAGAAGTAGCTATCGCGCCAGACGCCGTATGGCCTCGTCGATCAGTTGATTGGCGATCATCATGCGTGTGGTCGCCTGTTCGCGAAAGGGCGGGGCGAGGCTATCGGGATGATTGGCCTTGGCGAAGGCGCGGCGTTTTTCGTGGAGAGACTGAAGCGTGCTCCGCGGAGAGATGGCGAGTTCGGCGGCCACTTCTTCCTGGGAGGTCCGCCACAGGTAATCCGGCATCACGGGCGGTTCCGGTTCTTTCGGCTCCGGCGCCGCCAGCGGATCGGGCGAGGGGATCTCATTGCCGAGATTGTCGACATAGGCGGCGTCCAGGCGAGAGGATGCGGCGGGCTCTCCCCCGAGAACGGTCGCAACAAAGCTCACATTGAGACCGCGGATGCGATGCGCCGCCGCCTCATCCTTTGCCGATTTGTCTTCCTCCGTATCGAGACGATCGAGGACGGATTGAAACAGTGATTGCCCGAATAACATGCCTGCCTCCAGAAGCAGCAGGAATAACCGCGCTGGTTGGAGTGAAGCTTATGGCCGGCTGCCGATCATGGGCGAGGCTCATGTCAAAAGGAGGTGCCGGCTTTCCTGCAGGATCATGTCGTGCAGCAGCCGGGCGCTCGGCGGCATGGCGCGCTCGCGGGCGGTGATCAGGCTGTAAGGCTTCACCTCGATTTCGAAGTCGATCGGCAGGATGCAGGATTCGCCGGCTTTCGATGTCTGCCCGCAGATGAACTGCGCCATATCGAGCGCGACCGGAGCGATGGCATCCGTCCTGCAGACGACGGCAAGCGTCAGGAGCAGCGAGGAGGTGTTGACGATGTTTTCCGGCAGGGGCACGCCGGCCGTGATGAAGATATCCTCCACCTTGCGCCGGAGCATCGTGCCGGGCGGCTGGAAGACCCAATCGTAGCCGGGCAGATCCTCAAGACTGGCGACCCCTTTCTCCAGCAGCGGATGACCGTTGCGGACCACGAGACAGGCTTTCTCTATGCCAATCTCATGGGAGGTGAACAGGCGCGGATTGAGCTCGTCGGGAATTCGGCTGATAATGAAGTCGTGCCGGGCGGCGAGCAGTTCTCGCGCCAGCACGTTGCTGTTTTCCACCTCGATATTGATCTCGATACCGGGATAGGCACGCGTCACGCGCTGGATCGCCGGCACGACAAGGCTGATTGCCGGGGCCGTCACGGCGCCTAGAAAGACGGAACCGCCCTTGCCGGTTCTCAGCTCGCCGATCTCCCGGCTCGCCTCGCGCAATTCGAGTAGAATCTTCCGTGCCCGTTTGGCGAGCGCCAGGCCGAAAGACGTGAGTACCACACCGCGCGCGACGCGCTCGTAAAGCGGACTTTTGACGATGGACTCCATTTCGGAGAGCATGCGCGAAGCCGCAGGTTGTGACATGTTCATGGACTCAGCGGCGGCCGAAATCTGCCCATGGTCTTCGATCGTGACGATCATGCGCAGATGATTGAGCTTCAAACCGGCTCTGAGCAGGGTGTCGTCGCGAAAACTGTCCGAGTGAATCTCGATGCCTTCGCTCGAATAATCGTTATATATTTTCTCCATGGCGGCCAATTTTCCCCTTCGTCGGCAAAAAAGTACTATTTTTTAACATTATACCAAATTGGGTATATGTTTTGCCAGTTATTCTATTTGACAGTTATACGAAATCGTACGAGTTTGCCGACGATGCGCCGGGTGCAGCTCATGCATGTGAGAGCGTGGAGGAGTTCTGCTTCGTTTTTTACAACTAGAAGTAAACCGTTCCTTCTACGGAACCTGCCGCAGATTCGGGCGGGCATTTTTTGTCCGCCGCATCATTAAAACAAGGGAGAGAGTAATGAAGTCCATTATTTCATTGACGGCAGCCGCTGCGATCAGTGTTGCCATGCTGGTGGCACCTGCCTTCGCGGCAGACAAGGGCACCGTCGGTATTGCGATGCCGACCAAGGCTTCGGCGCGCTGGATCGATGATGGCAACAACATCGTCAAGCAGCTCCAGGCTGCCGGCTACGGCACCGACCTTCAGTACGGCGACGACGATATTCCGAACCAGCTCTCGCAGGTCGAGAACATGGTCACCAAGGGCGATAAGGTTCTCGTCATTGCCGCCATCGATGGCACGACGCTGTCCGACGTTCTGCAGAAGGCTCATGATGCCGGCATCAAGGTCATCGCTTATGACCGCCTGATCCGCAACAGCGGCAATGTCGACTATTATGCCACCTTCGACAACTTCAAGGTCGGCGTTCTCCAGGCTGGCTCGATCGTTGATGCCCTCGGCCTCAAGGACGGCAAGGGCCCGTTCAACATCGAACTCTTCGGCGGTTCGCCGGACGACAACAACGCCTTCTTCTTCTATGACGGCGCAATGTCGGTTCTGAAGCCCTACATCGACAGCGGCAAGCTGGTCGTGAAGTCCGGCCAGATGGGCATGGACAAGGTCGGCACGCTGCGTTGGGACCCGGCAACGGCTCAGGCCCGCATGGACAACCTGCTTTCGGCTTACTACACCGATGCGCATGTCGATGCCGTTCTGTCCCCGTATGACGGTCTCTCCATCGGCATCCTGTCTTCGCTCAAGGGCGTTGGCTACGGCACCGGCGATCAGAAGCTGCCGATCGTTACCGGCCAGGACTCCGAAATTCCGTCGGTCAAGTCCATCATCGCTGGCGAGCAGTACTCCACGATCTTCAAGGACACCCGTGATCTTGCAAAGGTCACCGTCGACATGGTCAACGCTCTGATGGAAGGCAAGACGCCGGAAGTCACCGATACCAAGACCTACGACAACGGTGTCAAGGTTGTTCCGTCCTACCTGCTGACCCCGGTTGCAGTTGACAAGACCAACTATGAGAAGATTCTCGTTGAGGGCGGCTACTACAAGGCCGATCAGCTGAAGTAATCTTTTCGATTTACCGATCAGGGCCCGCCGCAAGACGGGCCCTGACTCTGATATTTAAGACGGTCGTCCGGTCTGTTATGTTCGGCTGCGGCGTTGGATACGAAACATGGACAATACAATCCTCGAAATGCGGACCATCACCAAATCGTTCCCCGGTGTGAACGCTTTGGAAAATGTCAATCTGAAGGTCCGTCAGGGCGAGATCCACGCTTTGGTGGGTGAAAACGGGGCCGGCAAGTCCACCCTGATGAAGGTGCTCTCGGGCGTCTATCCGGCCGGCAGCTATGACGGCGATATCTATTATGACGGCCAGGTGCGTCAGTTCAAGACCATCAAGGACTCCGAAGAGATCGGCATCATCATCATCCATCAGGAGCTGGCGCTCGTGCCGCTCCTGTCGATTGCCGAAAACATCTTCCTGGGCAATGAGGTCGCAGCCTCGGGCGTGATCAACTGGCAGGAAACCTTCAGCCGCACCAAAGAGCTCCTCGCCAAGGTCGGCCTCAAGGAATCTCCGAGCACGCTCGTGACCGACATCGGCGTCGGCAAGCAGCAGCTCGTCGAAATCGCCAAGGCCCTGTCGAAGAGCGTGAAGCTTCTGATCCTCGACGAGCCGACCGCCTCGCTCAACGAAAGCGACTCGGACGCGCTGCTCAACCTCCTCATGGAGTTCCGCAATCAGGGCATCACCTCGATCATCATCACGCACAAGCTCAACGAAGTGCGCAAGGTGGCCGACGAGATCACCGTGCTGCGCGACGGCATGGCCGTGAAGACGCTGAACTGTCACGAGGAAGAGATCAGCGAAGATATCATCATCCGCAACATGGTCGGTCGCGAACTCGCTGACCGATATCCGCCGCGCTCGGTGCCGATCGGCGAGACGATCCTCGAAGTCAAGAACTGGAATGCCTTCCACCAGCAACATCGCGACCGCCAGGTGCTGCACGACATCAATGTCAACGTCCGCAAGGGCGAAGTTGTCGGCATTGCCGGCCTGATGGGCGCCGGCCGCACCGAATTCGCCATGAGCGTCTTCGGTAAAGCCTATGGTCACAAGATTAGCGGCGAGGTGTTCATCGACGGCAAGCCGGTCGATGTCAGCACCGTGCGCCGTGCTATCGACGCCGGGCTTGCCTATGTCACCGAAGACCGCAAACAGCTTGGCCTGGTGCTGACCGAAAGCATTCTGCACAACACGACGCTTGCCAATCTCATGGGCGTTTCCAAGGCTACGGTCATCGACGATGTCCGCGAGCTTCAGGTCGCCACCAATTTCCGCTCGAAGCTGCGTATCCGCTCCTCGGGCGTATTTCAGGAGGCGGTCAATCTTTCCGGCGGCAACCAGCAGAAGGTGGTGCTGTCGAAATGGCTGTTCTCCAATCCCGAGGTGCTGATCCTCGACGAGCCGACGCGAGGCATCGACGTCGGCGCCAAATATGAAATCTATTCCATCATCAACCAGCTTGCCGCCGACGGGAAAGGCGTTCTGATGATCTCATCGGAAATGCCCGAACTGCTTGGCACCTGCGACCGCATCTATGTCATGAACGAAGGCCGGATCGTCGCTGAATTGCCGAAGGGAGAGGCGAGCCAGGAAACCATCATGCGCGCTATCATGCGCTCAGGGGAGAAGCACTAATGACTACGGCCAGCCCAAGCAAAGAAGGCCCTAACGTCGTCTCGATCGGCGACTATATCCGCAATAATATCCGCGAATACGGCATGCTGATCGCGCTTGTCGCTATCATGGTCTTCTTCCAGATCGTTACCGGCGGCGTTCTCTTCAGGCCGCTGAACCTGACCAATCTCGTGCTGCAGAATTCGTTCATCGTCGTGATGGCGCTCGGCATGCTGTTGATCATCGTGGCTGGACATATCGATCTATCGGTCGGCTCCGTCGTCGGTTTCGTCGGCGCGGTTGCCGCCGTTCTCGTCGTCCAATGGCAGATGAATCTGGTTCTCGCGACGATTATCTGCCTGGCGATGGGCGCCCTTGTCGGTGCCTGGCATGGTTATTTCGTCGCCTATCATCGCATTCCGTCGTTCATCGTGACCCTTTCGGGCATGCTGGTGTTTCGCGGCCTGACCTATGCGATCATCAACATGACCGGCAGCGGCAGCAGCATCGGTCCGTTCCCGCCGGCTTTCCAGATCATGGCGACCGGCTTCGTTCCGGACTTTTTCGACATCGGCGGTATCCATGGAACATCGATCCTTCTGACCGTCGCCATACCGATTGTGATGTTCTTCCTTTCCTGGCGTCGTCGTCAGGTTAACGAAAAACACGGTATCGACGTCGAACCGATGAGCTTTTTCATCGGGCAGAACCTATTGCTTTTTGCGGCGACCCTGTTCCTCGGATATCAGATTTCCTCCGCCAAGGGCCTGCCCAACGTCTTGATCGTCATGATGGTGCTGATCGCAATTTATGCCTTCGTGACCCAGCGGACGACGATCGGCCGCCGCATCTATGCGATGGGTGGCAATGAGAAGGCGACCAAGCTCTCCGGTATCGATACCCGGCGCCTGACCTTCTACACCTTCGTGAACATGGGCATGCTGGCCAGCATCGCCGGTATCATCGTTGCGACGCGTCTGAATTCGGCCACCGCCAAGGGCGGTGACGGCTTGGAACTCGACGTCATCGCGGCCTGTTTCATCGGCGGCGCTTCCGCTTCCGGCGGCGTCGGCAAGGTGACCGGCGCCGTGATCGGCGCCCTCATCATGGGTGTTCTGAATCAGGGTATGTCGATCCTCGGCTACCAGACGGATTCGCAGAAGATGATCAAGGGCGCGGTGTTGCTCACCGCCGTCTTCATCGACGTCTATAACAAGAACAAGGGCTGACCGCTTAAGCGACCGGCCAAGGATCTAAAACCAAATCCATGACAGAGTCCGGCTCTCGCTGAGAGCCGGAGCGGTGGACTGCATCCGGCCTCTGTCTATTAGGAAAGGATGATAATATGCTCATTTCCCAGATCAAGGGTTCGAACGGCGAGATCGTCGTCGCCGTGCGCAATGGGCCGGACGCTGCCGCGAAGGCTGTCGTCAATGCCGGCAGCGTCTACGCGCTGGCGATGGAAGCCGCCAATGGCGGCAAGTCGCTCGCCTCCGTCATCGAGGCGCATGGTTTTGGCGAGGCGATCGATCTGGAAAAAGCCTATGCCGACGGTCGTTTCCTGCCGCCGATCACCCATCCCGACGCTGCTCACCTGCACCTGACCGGCACTGGCCTCACGCATCTCGGCTCCGCCGCGACCCGCGATTCCATGCACAAGAAGACGACTGAGGCGGCCGAAGAGACGCTCACCGACTCCATGAAGATGTTCAAGATGGGCATCGAGGGCGGCAAGCCGAAGGACGGTGAGAAGGGCGTGCAGCCCGAATGGTTCTACAAGGGCAACGGTTATGGCGCAGCCGCGCCAGGCGCGGCGCTCGTATCGCCGTCCTTCGCGCTCGATGGCGGCGAAGAGCCTGAAATGGCCGGCATCTACGTCATTGCCAAGGACGGCACGCCGTTTCGCATCGGCTTTGCGCTCTCGAACGAATTTTCCGATCACGTCACCGAGCGGATCAATTATCTCTATCTCGCCCATTCCAAGCTGCGTCCGGCAAGCTTCGGCCCGGAAATCCGCATCGGTGTCGCGCCGGAGGATATCCGTGGCTCTTCGCGCATCAAGCGCGGCGACAAGGTGATCTTCGAAAAGCCTTTCCTCTCGGGCGAGGCGAACATGTCGCATACCTTCGCCAATCTCGAATATCATCACTTCAAGTACGACCTGTTCCGCGTTCCCGGCGACGTCCATGTCCATATGTTCGGCACCGCGACGCTGTCTTTCGCCGATGGCATCAAGCCGGAAGCGGGCGATGTCTTTGAAATCGAAGTCGCCGAATTCGGCTTGCCGCTGCGCAATCCGCTTGCCGTCGCCGCCGAGGAGACCGTGGCGGTTCGCCAGCTCTAATCCGTCGAGGCCGGCTGCCGATGGTGGCCGGTCGTTTTCAAGAAGATCCAGGAAGGCATGAAGCCATGACCATTCATCAGAATCTCATCGCCGGCGAATGGACCGGCACGACCGGCGCCGAAAACATCAACCCGTCGGACACCAACGAGGTCGTCGGCCTCTATGCCAGCGCCAGCGTTCAGGATGTTGCCGACGCGATTGCCGCCGCCAAGGCCGCGTTTCCGGCCTGGTCGCGTTCGGGCATTCTTGAGCGTCACTCGATCCTGAGGAAGACCAGCGACGAAATTCTCGCCCGCAAGGACGAACTTGGCGCTCTGCTCGCCCGCGAAGAGGGAAAGACGCTGCCCGAGGCGATCGGCGAGACGATCCGCGCCGCGCAGATCTTCGATTTTTTTGCCGGCGAGGCCCTGCGCCTAGCGGGCGAAGTGCTCCCCTCCGTGCGTCCGAACATCGGCGTCGAGATCACCCGCGAGCCGCTCGGTGTCATCGGCATCATCACGCCGTGGAACTTCCCGATCGCCATTCCGGCCTGGAAGATCGCGCCGGCGCTTTGCTACGGCAACACCATCGTCTTCAAACCGGCCGATCTCGTCCCCGGCTGCTCCTGGGCGATCGTCGACATCCTGCATCGGGCCGGCCTGCCGAAGGGCGTGCTGAATCTCGTCATGGGCAAGGGCTCGGTCGTCGGCCAGGCCATGCTCGACAGCCCGGTTCTGTCAGGCATCACCTTCACCGGCTCGGTCGGCACCGGCAAGCGCGTGGCTCTGTCCTCCGTCGAGCATGGCCGCAAGTATCAGCTGGAAATGGGCGGCAAGAACCCGATGGTCGTTCTTGACGATGCCGATCTCACGGTTGCCGTCGAGGCCGCTGCCAACTCCGCCTTCTTCTCGACCGGCCAGCGCTGCACCGCGTCGTCGCGCCTGATCGTCACCGAAGGCATCCATGAGAAGTTCGTGGCGGCGCTGACGGAGAAGCTGAAGACGCTGAATGTCGATAACGCCGTCAAGGCCGGCACGCATATCGGCCCGGTCGTCGACGCCAAGCAGCTGAAGACTGACACGGACTATATCGAGATCGGCAAACAGGAAGGCGCCAAGCTCGCTTTCGGCGGCGAGCTCATCAGCCGCGAAACGCCCGGCTTCTACCTGCAGCCGACGCTGTTCACCGAAGCCACGAACCAGATGCGTATCAGCCGCGAAGAGATCTTCGGGCCGGTCGCCTCGGTCATTCGGGTGAAGAACTATGAAGAGGCGCTTGCCGTTGCCAACGACACGCCGTTCGGCCTGTCCTCCGGCATCGCCACCACGAGCCTGAAGCATGCGACGCATTTCAAGCGCAATGCCGAAGCCGGCATGGTGATGGTCAACCTGCCGACGGCTGGCGTCGATTTCCATGTGCCTTTCGGCGGCCGCAAGGGCTCCTCCTTCGGCCCGCGCGAGCAGGGCAAATATGCCGCCGAGTTCTTCACCACGGTCAAGACGGCTTACACGCTGGCCTGACCATCGATTTCAAGGTCCAGGTTCGTACGAGGCGGCCTGGACGACGTAAAAGGTAGTGAGATTATGAAGAAGAAAGCTGAATGGCCGCGTCGCCTGCGCTCCTATGACTGGTTCGGCGGCACCGGCAAGAACGCGATCATGCACCGCTCCTGGATGAAGAACCAGGGCCTGCCGGCCGACACCTTCGACGGCCGTCCGATCATCGGCATCTGTAACACCTGGTCTGAGCTGACGCCCTGCAACGCGCATCTGCGTGATCTTGCAGAGCGCGTGAAGCGCGGCGTTTACGAGGCCGGCGGTTTTCCGGTCGAGTTCCCGGTATTCTCGGTCGGCGAAAGCACGCTGCGACCGACGGCGATGATGTTCCGCAACCTGGCGGCCATGGACGTCGAAGAGGCGATCCGCGGCAATCCAGTCGACGGCGTCGTGCTGCTCGGCGGCTGCGACAAGACTACGCCGAGCTTGTTGATGGGTGCGGCTTCCGTCGATATCCCGGTCATTCTCGTTTCCGGCGGCCCGATGCTGAACGGCAAGTGGCGCGGCAAGGATGTCGGTTCCGGCACGGCGGTCTGGCAGTTCTCGGAAATGGTCAAGTCCGGCGAGATGTCGCTGGAGGAATTCATGGATGCGGAGCAGGGCATGGCCCGCTCGGCCGGCAGCTGTATGACCATGGGTACGGCCTCGACCATGGCGTCGATGGCCGAAGCCCTCGGCATGACCCTGCCGGGCAACGCCGCCATCCCGGCGGTCGATGCCCGTCGCCGCGTGATCTCGCAGCTCTCCGGCCGTCGTATCGTCGACATGGTCAAGGAAGACCTGAAGCCTTCCGATATCCTGACCAAGGAAGCCTTCGAGAACGCCATCCGCGTCAACGGCGCGGTCGGCGGTTCGACCAATGCCGTGCTGCATCTGCTGGCGCTTGCCGGCCGCATCGGCGTCGATCTGTCGCTCGACGACTGGGATCGTCTTGGCCGTGAAGTGCCGACCATCGTCAACCTGCAGCCTTCCGGCAAGCATTTGATGGAAGAGTTCTACTATGCCGGCGGCCTGCCCGTCGTCATCAAGGCGGTCGGCGACATGGGGTTGCTGCACAAGGATGCGATCACTGTCACCGGCGATACCATCTGGGCCGGCGTCAAGGATGTCGTCAACTACAACGACGACGTCATCGTTCCGCGCGAAAAGGCGCTGACGCAGTCGGGCGGTATCGCGGTTCTGCGCGGCAATCTGGCGCCCAAGGGCGCCGTGCTGAAGCCGTCCGCCGCCTCGCCGCATCTGATGCAGCACAAGGGCCGTGCCGTCGTCTTCGAAAGCATCGAGGACTACCATGCCCGCATCAACCGCGACGATCTCGACATCGACGAAAACTGCATCATGGTGCTGAAATATTGCGGTCCGAAGGGCTATCCGGGTATGGCCGAAGTCGGCAACATGGGCCTGCCGCCGAAGGTGCTGAAGAAGGGCATTACCGACATGATCCGCATTTCCGATGCGCGCATGTCCGGCACCGCCTACGGCACCGTCATCCTGCACACGGCGCCGGAAGCCGCCGACGGCGGGCCTCTGGCGCTGGTTCAGAACGGCGACCTGATCTCGGTCGACGTACCGGCCCGCACGATCCAGCTCGAGGTCTCCGACGAGGAACTCGCCGCGCGCCGCGCCGCGTGGGTTTCCCCGGTCAAGCCGCTCGCCGGCGGCTATGGCGGCCTCTACGTCAAGACTGTCATGCAGGCCGACACCGGTGCCGACCTGGACTTCCTGGTTGGCGCACGCGGCTCGGAAGTCCCGATGAACCGCGACAGTCACTGAGATTGACGATTGGAATTGGAAAGGGGCGGGACGCAAGTTCCGCCTTTTTTTGATATGTGGAATATTTACTGCCGCATAACTTCGAGTTTTGCGACAGGAAATGCCGGGCTTTCAAAGGTGGTGATTTTGTTGCGAAGATTGGGAATTTCGCGGCGAAAGCATAGCTAGCTAATTTCTTCAGGGATAAAGCCACCTGTCTGGCGTCTCCACAGGCGGGCAAACAGGCCATCTTGTTCGATCAGTTCATCCGGCCTGCCTTCTTCCAAGACACGGCCCTGATCGAGCACGACTATCCGGTCCATCATGGCGATGGTCGAAAGGCGATGTGCGATGGCAATCACCGTCTTTCCCTCCATCACGAGGTTGAGTTTCTCTTGGATGGCGGCCTCGGATTCGCTGTCGAGGGCGGAGGTCGCCTCGTCAAGCACGAGGATCGGCGCGTCTTTCAGCAAAACGCGGGCGATCGCTACGCGCTGCCGCTGACCACCGGAGAGCTTGATGCCGCGGTCACCGACGAAGGCGTCATAGCCTTTACGGCCTTCGCCATCCGCAAGATCGGTGATGAATACATCGGCTTTTGCCGTCTTCGCCGCCTGTTCGATCTCGTCTTGTGTCGCCTCCGGCCGGCCATAACGGATATTGTCGCCGACCGAGCGGTGCAGCAGCGCGACGTCCTGAGCGATGACCCCGATATTGCGGCGAAGGCTTGCCTGCGTGATCTCGCGGATGTCCTGTCCGTCGATGAGAATCGCGCCATCTCCTATGTCGTAGAAGCGCAGCAGCAGACTCACCAGCGTCGTCTTGCCTGCCCCGGAGAGGCCGACCAGCCCCACTTTCTCGCCGGACCGAACCGTCAGCGACAGATTATCTATGACAGGCTTCCCGGACTTATATGCAAAGCAGACATCCTGAAAACGAATCTCGCCGCTGTCGACCGCGAGGCTCGCCGCGTCAGGCCGATCCGTGATGGTGGGCGGCGTCGTCATGACAGGCATGGCGTCCTTAATGGTGCCTATCGCCTGAAAGATCTGCTGACCCATCTGCAGGAAAGTGAAGATCTGCGTGGAGAGCCGTTGGAGGATATAGACCGCGCCGACGAACTCGCCGACCGTGAGGAAACCGTTGACGAGGCCTGAAAAACCGATCGACAGCATCACCAGCCAAAGCACCGTATTGAGGAACACGACAACCAGTTCCGAGGTGCGATAGATGCGCTGCTCCCCGTGCTGCGTCTGTATGGCCTTTCGGATGATACGCCTGATGGACCCGGCTTCGCTGTCTTCGGCGGCGAACTGCTTGATCATCTGCATATTTGTGTAGAGGTCGGTGATAGCGCCGGCCACCAGGCTGCGTTGATTGGCGGTGCGGCGCGAACGCTCGGCAAAGATCGGCGCCATCTTGACGGTGAGAGCGACATTGAGCGCGATCCAGACCACGACCGGCAAGGCGAGCTGCCAGGACAGGCTCGACAGCAGGATCACGGAGCCGACCAGTTGCAGTAGGAAGCGCGGAATGGACTGGAAGGCGGCAATGATCTGCTGCTGGACGGCAGACGACACCTGCTGCAGGCGCGAGGCGACCTGTCCGGCGTAGAGATCATGGAAAAAGGCGAGATCCTGTCGCTCCACCGCCTTGTGCCCCTGCCACTGGATGGCGGCCGGCATGGCGATGCCGAGCGTGTGCGAGGTGAGTGTGTTTAGAAGGAACGAGGCAATTGGTATGGCCGGAAAGATCAGGAGCCCGAGAAAAGTCAGGAGCGGCCATTCGCTGCGCAAGAAGGCGGATGCGCCCTTCTGCGATACACCATCGACGATGACCGAAAGCCCCCAGATTGTGGTCAGGTTGATAGCCTCCATCGCCATGGACGAAAGCGCGAGCGCGATCAACACGCCACGGAACATCGAGATGAAGTGCAGAAGGACGGTGACAGGTCCTTTTGAGGGTAGCGGCCGATAGGGAATGTCGAGTGGCCGGATCAAATTTTCGAACGGACGGTAGATCGCATCTGAAATCGACATGGCTCGCTCGGGCTCAAAATGGAAAGGAGGGCGAGGACTCAGCTAGCAGGAATAGGATCACCTTCCAGCTGCAATCTCAATCAGAACATCCACACTCGCTATCCAGAAGACCATGAGAGACATCTCGGTGCCTAGATATCAGGCGATCATCATCTAGTCGTCTAAGGCTATGACGACAAAGGCCATATCGAGGTTTTCCCCGCAGACCGAGCTTACGCCTATCAGCTCTGGCTTTGGCTCTGCTCCTGGCTCGCCACAGTCACCTTGACCGTGAGGCTTTCGCCCGGTCCGCCGACACGCATGCCGGAGACGGGGGCTGCGTCCCGGTAGCAGAGGCCGGTGGCGATGCGGACGTAGCGCGCGTCGGGGCAGACGTCGTTGGCCGGATCGAAACCGACCCAGCCGAGGCCGGGAATATGCGCTTCGGCCCAGGCGTGGGTCGCGGCCTGCTCATTCTTGCCTTCCATCATGAGGTAGCCGGAGACGTAGCGCGTCGGGATATTCAAGGCGCGGGCGCCGGCGATGAAGATATGGGCGTGGTCCTGGCAGACGCCGCTCTTCTTTTCCAGCGCCTGCTCCGCGGTCGTTTCCGTGTCGCTGGTGCCGGGCTTGTATTCCACCGTCTGATGGATGGCGCTCATCAGCGCGTGCATCCTGCCGAGTTCATTGTCTCCGGAAATGCCGCGCAGCAGTTCCTTCGTCAGCTTGCCGGCCTTGGTGCGCGGTGTATCCCGCAGGAAGAGCCAGAGTGGGCCGAAGCCGCTATGCGGGCCGATAACGCCGTTCAGGTCCTGCGTTTCGATCTCGCCGGTGGCGACGATCCGGGTCGCGTCCTGCTCGCCGTCGAGCGAGACGAGCGTGACGCGGTTGGCGAACTGGTCTTCATATTCGACCTCGGGACGGGCTCCCTCGACCGTGAGTTTCCAGTCATGGACGGTTTGGCCGATGCCGGTCAGCGGCGTCAGCCGCAGGCGCTGCAATGAAAACTGCGACGGTTCGTCGTAGCGGTATTCCGTGATGTGGCTGATCGTCAGTCTCATATTGTCATCCGCTTACTGATAAAACCGGTAGCCGTCGGAGATTTCCGCGCCGAGCTTGTTGTTGCGCGAAACGAAATCCTCCAGGAATTCGTGCAGACCCTGATCCATGATGTTCTTGATGGTGAGCTTCTTCAGCAATTCGCAGATGGCGTCGGCGGTATCGTGCGCCGGCAGCCGCTTGTTGTGCTCCAGCGCCAGATAGCTGATATTGCTGACGATCTTGTCGTAGCAATAGGCGAGCGAGCGCGGCATCTGGCTGTTGAGGATCAGGAAGTCGGCGATGTTGGCCGGCTTGTATTCCGGATCGTAGGCCCATTTGTAGGCCCGGTGGGCGGAGACCGAACGCAGGATCGATTCCCATTGCGCGTTGTCGAGCGAGGAGCCGACATGCGAGACCGACGGCAGCAGGACGTAATATTTCACGTCCAGAATCCGGGCGGTATTGTCGGCGCGTTCGATGAAGGTGCCGATGCGGGCGAAGTTATAGAGTTCGTTGCGCAGCATCGAGCCGTGGAAGGCGCCGCGGATCAATCCGGCGCGGCGCTTGATGACGTCGATCGTTTCCGGAAGTTCGGCGGTTTTCAGGCGTTTGCCGAGCAGCGTCTTCAGCTCGATCCAGCATTCGTTGGTCGCTTCCCAGGTGTCGCGGGTCAGCGCCGTGCGGACCATGCGGGCATTGTTGCGGCCATATTCGATGCAGGACATCACGCTCGATGGATTGGAGCGGTCGCGCATCAGATAGTCGATCGCGTCGGCGCCCGTCAGCTTGCCGTGCACTTCGTCATAGGCTTCGCGGACGCCGGCGCTTTGCAGCACGCCGTCCCAATCGTCTTCCACCGCCCCGCTGCGCGTCAGCGACATGCGCTGGCCGGCATCGACAAGGCGGGCTATGTTTTCGGCGCGCTCGATGTAACGGAACATCCAGTAGAGGCCATTCGCGGTTCTTCCAAGCATGTCCGTTTCAGTCCTCCAGAACCCAGGTATCTTTTGTGCCGCCGCCCTGGCTGGAGTTGACCACCAGCGAGCCTTCCTTCAGTGCCACGCGCGTCAGGCCGCCGGGAATGATCCGCACCTTGTCGGAGACGAGGACATAGGGGCGCAGATCGACATGACGGGGCGCGATGCCCTTGTTGACGAGGATCGGCACGGTCGACAGCGAAAGGGTCGGTTGCGCGATGTAATTGTTCGGTCTGCTCTTCAGCTTCTCGGCAAATTCCGTCCGCTCCTTCTTCGAGGCGGTTGGGCCGACGAGCATGCCGTAGCCGCCGGAGCCATGCACTTCCTTGACGACGAGGTCGGCCAGGTTGTCGAGCACGTATTGCAGGCTGTCCAGCTCGGAACAGCGCCAGGTCGGCACGTTCTCGAGGATCGGCTTGCGGCCGGTGTAGAATTCGACGATCTCCGGCATGTAGGAATAGATAGCCTTGTCGTCGGAAATGCCGGTGCCGGGGGCATTGGCGATGGTGATGTGGCCGGCGCGGTAGACGTCCATGATGCCGGGAATGCCGAGCGCCGAATCCGGGCGGAAGGTGAGGGGGTCGAGGAAATCGTCGTCGACGCGGCGGTAGAGCACGTCGATCGCCTCATAGCCGCGCGTGGTGCGCATCTTCACCTTGCCGTCGATGACGCGCAGGTCCGAGCCTTCCACCAGCTCCACGCCCATCATGTCGGCGAGGAAGGAATGTTCGTAATAGGCGGAATTGTAGATGCCGGGCGTCAGCACGGCGACGCGCGGCTTGCCGGTACAGCCGGGAGGGGCGAGCGAGGCGAGGCTCTGGCGCAGCAGCAGCGGATAGTCCTCGACGCGCTGCACCTTGTTCTGATGGAACAGCTCGGGGAACATCTGCATCATGGTTTCCCGGTTCTCCAGCATGTAGCTGACGCCGGAGGGCGTGCGGGCATTGTCTTCCAGCACGTAGAACTGGTCTTCGCCGGTGCGCACGATGTCGGTGCCGACAATGTGGGTATAGACGCCGCCGGGCGGGCGAAAGCCGATCATCTCCGGCAGGAAGGCGTCGTTCTTCTCGATCAGCTCGCGGGGGATGCGGCCGGCGCGGATGATTTCCTGCTTATGGTAGATGTCGTCGAGGAAGGCGTTGAGCGCGATGACCCGCTGTTCGATGCCCTGCGCGAGCTTGCGCCATTCACGGCCGGAAATGATGCGGGGGATGATGTCGAAGGGAATGAGCTTCTCGGCGGAATCTGCGTGTCCGTAGACCGCAAAGGTGATGCCCGTCTTTCGGAAGATGTTTTCCGCATCGCGGGATTTGGCAATGAGATGGCCTCTGTCCTGGCCGGAGTACCATTCGAAATATTTTTCGTAAGGTGCGCGCGGACTTTCATCCGCAGTAATCATTTCATCAAATGCCAAAGGCGCGGTCCCCATGTTTTTTTCCATTTGAGTACAACAGTTTTGACAATGCAAGAAGTATGCGCGTTTCCGTGCATGAATTTCTGGATCGTCAAAAATGCCGGATTTCCGGGCATTTCGGATTGCCGCGGCGAAAGGTGAGCGACAACTGCCTCCGGATCGCGATCAAAATTTAAGCATTTGCTTATTCCGCTATCTGAGGCCGGAGAGACATGCCGAATCCCCCTGAGCCCAAGCGGCGGATGCCGAGGTGAAGAAAAATTGATGATTGCGTTCAGCGGATCGATTTTGACGCCTGGATCGCCTTCGGCTATCAGCGATTGCCCGTTGGGCGCGTGACGTTCCGGTTTCAATTCTGACGCCGGCTCCGGCGTGTGAAATCAATGTCAGTCCGAGCTTTTATGTCCCTCGATAAATTCGCGCCGGCCATCTTCGTTTTTCTGTGGTCCACGGGCTGGATCGTCGCGAAATACGCGGCGATGCATTCAGGTCCCTTCACCTTTCTGGTGATCCGCTACAGCCTGTCGGCGCTTGCCTTTGTGCTGTTTTGTGTCTTTGCAGGCGCGAAATGGCCGCGTGACTGGTCAAGCGTCTTTCGCGCCATCTATTCCGGCATATTTCTGCATGGCATCTATCTCGGCTGTCTCTGGTGGGCGATCTCGAAGGGCGTGCCGGCAGGGATCGCGGGCATCATTGCAGCCCTGCAGCCGCTGATGACGGCGATGGCCGCGCCCTATCTGGTCGGCGAACGGCTGCAGCCGGTCCAGCGTCTTGGCTTGCTGCTCGGTTTCATGGGCATCGCGATCGCGATCTCGCCAAAGCTTCTGGCGCCGGATGCGGCCGATCTCTGGCAGTCGGCGATCCCGCTCTGCGTCAATCTGCTGGCGATGGTGTCGGTGACCTACGGCACGCTCTATCAGAAGCGCCATCTGCAGACCGGCGATCTCCGCACGATCGCGACGCTGCAATATGTCGGCGCGCTCATCGTCACCGTGCCGTTGGCGCTGATGTTCGAGGACCTGCATTTCGACGGCACGCACGAGGCGATCGTTGCCGTTATCTGGTCCGTCTTCGGCCTGTCGATGGGCGCGGTCGGCCTGCTGCTCTATCTCATTCGCCGGGGGCAGGTGTCGCGCGCCGCCTCGCTGATCTATCTGATGCCGCCCGCCGTGGCCATCGAAGCGGCGATTGCCTTCGGTGAGCCGCTGACCCTGCCGATCATTATCGGCACATTGGTCGTGGTGGTCGGCGTCTATCTGACCAATCGGCGCACGGCGGACGTGGTGCCGGAATAGGACATCCGTGGAGGGCCGATTTCCTGCTCAGCGGCGGAAAAGCCTGCCGTCCATGATGAGCAGGCTGGAAACGATCAAGGCCAGTCCGGCGAATTCGTAAAGCTCAAGCCTTTCGCCAAGGAAGGCCGCGCCCAGGACGATCGCGCTGGCGGGCACCAGAAGCGTGACGAGGGATGCGTTTGTCGCTCCGGCCGAGGCGATGATGTTGAAATAGAGAATGAAAGCGAATGCCGTTGTAAAGACTGCGAGAAAGCCGACGGCCATCCAGATGGACACGCTCGATGTGACGACGCTCTCGGGCCTGTAGAGAAAGAAGACGATCGGCGCCATCAGGATGGTGGAGGCGGTAAGCTGGCCGGTTGCAACGACGGATGGTTTGATATTCCTGAACCGCTTGGCATAGACCACGGCAAACGCATAGGAAATCGCGGCCCCTATTACCGCCAGTTTTGCCCATGTCGGGCCGCCGGTCTCGAATAGAAGACCTGGGCCGATCATCACGGCCGCTCCGGCGATCCCGAGCCCCACGCCCATGAGCTTGGCCGTCGAGAGCTTCTCGTCCGCTGTTAGCAGGTTTGCCACCAGGATCGTCCAGAGAGGCGTCGTCGCGTAAAGTACAGAGGCGAGACCTGCGCCGATTTTCGTTTGCCCGGTGAAGATCAGGGAGAACGGAATGACATTGTTGAGCAATGCCAGGCACAGGAACGAACCGGGTCTTGCCAGGGCGGGAGAGAAGGAAATGCCGCGCAACCGCAGCCATAGATGCAGGACAAGCGCTGCGATCGATACGCGATAGAGGACCAACGCCAATGGCGGAATCTCGGCTACCGCGATACGGGCGAAGAAGAACGAGCCGCCCCAAAGACCGCCGAGAAGCAAGAGTTGCCCCCAGTCGCTTGCCGACATCGATCGTGCCAATGCTGTCGTGCGCAACGTTCCGCCCTGGATATCGAGAATTCTGCAAATGTACCGACAGTCTACCCGCGCGGAGCCGGATTTAGGCGGAATAACCGTTCAAATGTTCCCGGCTGATCGGGATGAGATTTTCGAGAAATCTCGGGGGTTTCGAAATTGTTGCCGCGGCTGTCCGATACAAGAATTCCACCGTTTCGCGCAGCATCAAAAAAGGGGGGCGATCCGGCCAGCCCCTAGCTGAAATGTGGAATACTTGCTGTCGCAGAATCGATCGCAGGACGTCGAATTTTGCGATTGAGTCTTGCGACAGGATTCGTCATGAGCGTTCAGAGCCGGTGATTTCGTTGCGAAGATTAGACTTCCGCGATAGAGCGGATCACCTGTATCGGCTGAACACCAAGGCTGCATTGACACCGCCGAAACCAAAGGCGTTGGACAGCACATGCTCAATATCCGAGGCGCGTGCTCCGCCTGAAAGAAGGTTGAATCCTTCTGCTTCCGGCATTGCGTTCTCGATATTTAGGCTCGGGGGGAGTAATTGGTTTTGAATGGTTAGGACGGAGAATACGGCTTCGATCGCGCCAGCAGCCCCGAGCATATGTCCCGTTGCCGATTTGGTCGAACCCACAGGGACGCGACCGCCAGCCACTCCGAAGAGCTTTTCCAGAGCGGCCAGTTCCGCCGCGTCGCCAACTGGAGTGGAGGTGGCATGCGCGTTGATATAGCCAACTTGATCCGTACCGATTCCGGCCATCAATAACGCGATTTCCATCGCGCGCGCGGCCTCTCGGCCATCAGGCCAGCCCGCCGTGACGTGATGAGCGTCGGTCGTCGTGCCATAGCCGGACAACACCGCAAGCGGGCGCGCGCCGCGCCGCTCGGCATGAGATAAGCGCTCGATCACCAGCATCGCGGCGCCTTCCGACAGAACAAACCCATCATGAGCACTGTCGAACGGTCGTGACGCTCGTTGCGGATCGTCGTTGAAATTGAAGGTCAATGCCTTTGCAGCCGTGAAACCGCCGATGGCGACGGGATCGACACAGGCTTCAGCCCCTCCGCACAAAGCGATGTCAGCCTCTCCCGCGCGTATCATGCGCATGGCGTCGCCAATCGCTTGGGCCGACGCCGCACAGGCTGTAGTCGGGGACCCAGCCGGACCGTTAAAACCAAAACGAATGGAGATTTGCCCTGCCGCGAGGTTCGGTAGGAAGGACGGCACCACGAATGGCGACAAGCGGCGTACGCCGGACGTGCGGATGGTCTCGCTCGCGGCCGTGATAGCCGGAACACCGCCAACACCCGTTCCGATCAGCGTCGCTGTCCGTGCCCGGTTCTCGGGGCGTTCGGGATGCCATGCTGCTTGTTCCAAAGCTTCCTGAGCTGCGGCCATTGCATATTGAATGAACAAATCATTTCGGCGCAATTCCCGGGAATCCATGGCTGTTTCCGGATCGAACCCCTCGGCGTCTTCCTCGATCAAGGGGACGAGGCCGGCCACACGGCATTTCCACCCCTCGACATCGAAACGTGTATTCGTTCGGACTCCGCTTTGACCGGCTACGAGTCTCCTCCAGTTGGTTGCTACACCAGCGCCGAGGGGAGACACTGCGCCAAGGCCGGTGACTACGATAGGTTCGTGCATGTTCACTCCTCTGCGTGTTAGTGCTGTGTATATACACATTTAAGGATTCGAACACTACCAATTTCCGCAACCGTTCATCTATTCGCAAAATGCTTGGCTATCTGCAGATATGTTTCCGCTTCTCCTTTGGAAAAGCCTTGTAAAATATCGATTTGAGCCTGTTCCCATTCCACCAGAAGCCGGTCGAGAAGGCCGTTGCCGCTCTCTGTAAGTTCGCAAATGCGCACATTCCGGACAGTTTCCGAGACGCGCTGAACCAAACCTCTTTGCTCAAGAAGATCGAGATTTCGGGTGAGGCTTGTCCGATCCAGCAAAATTCGCTGTGCCAAGCTCATAACTGGCTCGCCTGAATGAAAGCGGATTGCCGCAAGGAGCGAAAACTGCTGGACCGTCACTCCGAATGGTTTCAGCTTTGCATCGCCTTGGCGCAGAAGCGTCCGCGCCGCCGCGATTGTATTGAGGACGAGGCATTTTGAGAGCGCATCAGGCATAGACATGAAGGGAACCATGCAAGTTATTCTTGGCCCAAGTCAACATGAAGGCTGCCCGCCAAGGCATGACCATCCTCGTCGCGCCGTAAGTCTCCCAATTAAAGCGAGAGTTTTGCGACTGAATTTCGCGACGTCGCAAAAATGGACCTTCTGCGGCAGTTGAGCCTGTAGAATGCTTCACGAAGATATTTTCGACAAGTAAAGCCACTTGCAACGCCCCGGCTGCAAGCGGAGTCGGCACCATTATCCACTTTGGTTCCGCATTTCAGTTAGGGGCTGGGCCGATCCGGCCCGGCCCCCTTTTCATTCAATCAGGCGCGTTCGCGGCGTTGGCCGCCGTTGCCGGGACCACGGCGCTTCATGCCGCCGTTGCCGCCGTCCTTGCGCTGTTCGCCCTGAGCGTTCTGACCACGGTCTTCATGGCGACCCGTGGGGCGACCGTGAGCGTGGCGGGAACCGCGATGGGCGCCGGTTTCGTTTGCCGCGCCATTGTGCTGCGGCTTCTTGGCCGGGCGGAAATCGGACGTCGATGCGAGATCGTTGTCCACTTCCGGGCGCGGCGTGCGCTCGTCGCGGCGCTGACCGCGGAAATCGGCATTGCGGTTGTTTTCGCGTTGCGGACGGCGTTCCTGGCGTTCGCCGTTCTGGGCGCGGGCTTCGCCGGCCTCACCCTCGCGCTGCGGACGACGGGCCGGACGGGCGGGGCGGCCTTCCGGGCGTCCCTGACCTTGGCCACCACGGCCTTGGCCCTGACCCTGACCACCACGACCGCCTGCGCGGTTGTTGCCACGAGCAGGACGGCCGCGATCGGCCGGAGCCTCACCGCTGGCAACGGCAATCTCGATACCCATCAGGCGCTCGATGTCGCGCAGCAGGCGGGCTTCGTCGGGAGCGCAGAAGGCGATGGCGATGCCGTCGCGGCCGGCGCGTGCGGTACGGCCGATGCGGTGGACGTAGGCGTCCGGCACTTCCGGCAGGTCGTAGTTGTAGACATGCGTAACGCCAGGGATGTCGATGCCGCGGGCGGCGACGTCGGTGGCGACGAGAACGCGGACTTCGCCGTCACGGAAGCCCTTCAGGGCACGTTCGCGCTGACCCTGGCTCTTGTTGCCGTGGATCGAGGCTGCTGCAAAGCCAACGTGTTCGAGATGCTTCATCAGCTTCTCGGCGCCGTGCTTGGTGCGCAGGAAGACCATGGCGCGGCCATCCGGATTGGCGGAAATGCTTTCCTTCAGGATCTCGGTCTTGTGGTTCTGGCCGGAAACGAAGTGGACATACTGCTCCACCTTGTCGGCGGCCTTGCCCGGAGGCGAGACTTCGACCTTGACCGGATTGGTCAGATATTCGGCAGCGAGATCGGCGATGGTCTTCGGCATGGTGGCCGAGAACAGCATGGTCTGGCGCTTGGCCGGGACCATCTTGGAGATCTTGCGGAGGTCGTGGATGAAGCCGAGGTCGAGCATCTGGTCGGCCTCGTCGAGGACGAGGTAGCTCACCTGGCCGAGCGACAGGGCGCGGCGGCTGATGAGGTCGAGCAGGCGGCCGGGGGTGGCGACGAGAATGTCGGTGCCGCGCTCGAGCTGCAGCTGCTGCTTGTTGATCGATGCGCCACCGACGACGACATTGATCCTCAGCGCGGTCTTGCGGACGAAGAGCTTGAGGTTGTCGGCGATCTGGTTCACCAGTTCGCGGGTAGGGGCGAGGATCAGGGTGCGGACGGTGCGGTTGTCGGGACGTTTGGCATCCTTCAACAGCATTTCGATGATCGGCAGGCCGAAAGCGGCGGTCTTGCCGGTGCCGGTCTGGGCGAGGCCGATGAGATAGCGGCCCTGGAGAACGAGCGGGATAGCCTGCGCCTGGATCGGCGTGGGGGTCGCGAAGTTGTTCTGC
>DASWOH010000268.1:0-21963 GCA_036398815.1 Rhizobium sp.
TCGGCGTCGAGCTTGACCGGGCCGGAGAAGAAGGCGACCAGCTTCTGTGTCGGCGGGCTCGCCGCCAGGGCTGCCTGTCCGCCGTCGCCGCCGGTGCGCAACTTGCCGGTCGCACCGAGCGATCCGTCGATCAGACGGCCGTAGATGTCGCGAATTTCAAGTCCGAGCTGGCGCTGGCCATAATACCAGTCGTCCGGTGCCGGTGGCTCGTAGCGCGTCAGGTTGAGAATGCCGACATCGACGGCGGCAACCGTTACATAGGCATCCTCATTGGCGCCGGCTCCTGTCACCTGCACGGCGACGCTCAGCGGCTGGCGCGGCAGGACTTTTGGCGGCGCGTCGAGCTTGACCTGCAGCTTGCGTTCGCCGGGATCGACTGCCGCCCATTTGATGCCGATGGCGCGCATCGGCATGCGGCTTTCCTGCGCTTCGCCGGGGCGGAAGAGGCTGGCGGTCAGATAGGTGCCGGCACCCCAATCGGCGGTGACCGGAATATCGACTTCGCCGCCGGTGGCACCGATATCGGCATTGGCGACCGAGATCAGCGTTTCGGAGCCGGCCGTCACCATCAACTGGCCGGCATAGCGCGAGGTCACCTTGAGCTTTGCCGTGTCGCCAATATGGTAGCTGCTTTTGTCGAGCGCGACTTCCAGCGCGTCCGGCGTTTCGGTCGAGGTCGAGGCGACATACCAGCCGGCATTGAATTCGACGCTGGATTCCGGGCCGTTCGTGTCGGCCGTGTCCACTTCCAGCCGGTAGCGGCCCCAGGTGACGGGCACCGAGATCTCGGCGCCGTCGGTGGTGGCATTGACCGTGCCGGTTGCGACCTGCTTGGTCGAGGTAATCGGCTCGTATTTCCAGCTATTGCCGTCGCGATACCATTGATAGTCGCGCTCGACGCTGAGCAGCTTCCAGGTCAGGCCCTGCATGGCCTGCTTCTGGCCGTTCTGGTCGATGGCAATGACATGGAAGGCGCCGATGGAATTCTCGCCGAGATCGCCGTCGAATTCCGGCTTGATACCGATACGCGGCCCATCCGCCCTGACCGGCAGCGTCAGCGAGCGCTCGACGGCGCGGCCGCCGGCCTCCTGCATACGTACGGTGATGTCGGCGTTGAGCAGTTGCGTGGTCGAGGGCGTGTCGTTGATGGTGACGTCGAAGGTCGTCTTGCCGTCCTCGTCCAGCGCCTGCAGGTCCTCGAGCGGCAGCTGCGTGCTCTCGGCCTTGTTGCCGCTACTGCTGCTATCGCTATCGTCGCTGGCATTTTGCTCGGCGCCCTCGTCGGCGAGGCCGAACTGATAGCCTTTGTAGTCGTCGCTCTGGCGTGTCGGCTTCAGCGTCACTTCGCCTTCGAGGCTTAAGCCGGCGGCCGGTGCGCCATAGAGATAGCGCCCTTCGATGTTGACCGGCGTCGGCTTGCCGACTTCGATTGCCTTGGCGTCGCTCTTCATGTCGAATTCGGTGCGATCCGGCACGAAGTCGTCGACAAGGAAGGTCTGCGAGCCGATCGAGGAACCCTTCGGATCGGTATAGATGTTCATCGTCCAGCTGCCGCGCGTCGCCGTCTGTTGCAGCGGCAGGTCGACATTATAGCCGCCGAGCTTGCCGCCATCGGTGACGACGCGGCGGTCCTCGACGCCGTCGGGGCGCAGGAAGACGAAGGTGAGTGGCAGGTTCTCGACCGCCACGGAGCTGATGTCACGGGCGAGCGCCGAGGCATGCACCGTCTCGCCGGCGCGGTAGATGCCGCGCTCGGTCCAGGCGGTGAGATCGATCGCGCCCGGTGCCGTGCGGCCCGCGACGCCGCGGTCGGAAAGATCGAAGCCGGCGCGGGTCATGTCGAGGAAGACATAGTCCTGATCGCCGTTCTGAGCGGCGATGACGGCCGGCGTCATGCCCGCGGTGCCGCGCATCAGGCCGGCGCTGAAGGTGGCGCGGCCGTTGGCATCGGTCTTGGCCGTGCCGAGGATTTCGTTGTTCTTGGCGAGCAGTTGCAGCTCGACGTCGGCGGTTGGCTTGGCGCTGCCGAGCGAGCGGGTAAAGACGTTCAGCCCATCCGTGCCGGCATAGGTGGTGACGCCGATATCGGAGACCACGAACCATTGCGTCGCCTGAGAATCCCACTCCTGAACGCTGCTATTCGGCGCGACGGCGGTCAGCACATAGACGCCGGGCTTGCGCTGCGGCAGAGCTTCATCGACCGGGAAGCTGGTGACGACATCCTTGTTGAGGTTCTGCTGGATCTCGATCGAACCCTGCCAGACCAGTTCGCCATTGGTGTCCTGGATGGTCTGGGCGCCGTAGCCGCTCATCTGCGTCAGGAATTGCGAATTGTTCAGCAGTTGGGCGATGTTGCGGTCACCAATGCGATAGAGCTTCAGATTGGCGGTGGTGGTGTTGACCGAAACGATCGGGATGCCGCGACGCGCGGTCGACGGCAGCACGAAATTGTCGCCGGTGAAGCGGATCGAGGCCGAGCGGTCCTTGACGTAGATGTCGACATTGACTTGCGCGGCAAGATCCTCATCGACGGAGGAGGGCAGGCCGGGGCGCAGCGAAATCCTGTAGCGCTGGCCGAATTCGAGGCCTTCGACGCAGATCTGGTTGTCCTTGGCATCGACGCCCTTGGGGGCGGCACCGTTGACGGTGACGAAGGGTGTGTAGTCGACACCGCTCTTCACCAGTTTTTCGGAGAATTGCACGCAGGCGCGGGGCGAGGCGTTGTCGTTATCCAGCGTGTTGCCGGTGATGCGGAAACCCTGGCGGGCTTTCAGATCGTCATAGGCGGCCTGGACGGACACGGAGCTGGTGAGGTTGAGGCTCGCCTTGTAGGCGCTGAGCGCCTGGCGATAGTTCTGCGCGTTTTTCAGCGACTCGGCCAGCACGGCGAGCGCGTCGGCACGGCTAGAGGTCGTGCGGGAGAGCTGGTAGCCGTTGAGCGCGGCATAGGCCGCCTGGGTGGCGAGCGACGTGTCGTTGGTCGTCGTATTGGCGGCACGCGCCATCTCGACCCAGAGATCGCCATTGTCGGGGGTGAGTGACAAGGCGCCCTGGAAAGCGTTCAACGCATTGTTGACATTGCCGGAGGTGATCTCGATACGGCCAAGCGCGATCAGGCTTTCGACGCCTTGCCCCTTCAGGTCGGCGCCGAGCGTCAGCCGGCTTTTTGCGTCACGCGCGCTCTGGACGAAATCGTCGGAGAGGAAGGGAAGAGCGGGGGCCGCGCCGATATCCGGCTCACTGGCGGCGGCCGTCTCGACGATCTTGCCGGCGATGGCGCCTGCCACAGTATTGAGCTGGTTGAAATCGGATTTCAGGAAGCACCATTTCACCTTGGGATTATAGGTGAAGGCCTTGCACGACTTGTCGCCGATGCAGGACGTCGAGCATTGGTCGAGCGTCACGTTCTGCTCGGTGCGCAGGTCGAAACCGTAGTAATCGCCATCCTGCGTGGTGATCACCTGTCGCTTGGTGTCGGCAGCGTTTGCCGGCATCAAGGCGGTGAATGTGGAGAGAATAAGTGCGGAAAATCCGATAAACGCGCGCTTAGACATGAGTCCTCCCAACGCTGCCCGTTTTGTTTTGCCGCACCTTAAAATTTCGAGGTGGATTGTCAACCAAGCGTCGAGGAACGAATGCGCGGTTTACGACTATGACTATCTGTTCATGGGGATGCTCGGAAACACTGAAATCGCTGTCTTGGATCATACTTTCCAACACTCCGGTCCCAACCGCTTGCCTCCTGCGGTCATCGTTCAGGCAGAAAAAGAAAAAGGCACCGGCCGGGACGCCGATGCCTTTGTTGCGTGAATGGAGCGCTCGGCGAGAGGCTCAGATATTCGTCATCGCCAGCGAAGCCTCGGTATATCGTTTGCCGGCTACCTTTTCGAGCGGCATGATATCGCTCAACGCCTGAACTTCGCCGGCCGAGAGCGTGATATCGGCGGCAGCCGCGTTCTGTTCCAGATGGTGCAGCTTGCGAGCGCCGGGGATCGGCACGATATCGTCGCCCTGATGCAGGACCCAGGCAAGCGCCAGTTGCGCCGCCGTCACACCCTTGTCCTTGGCAAGGGATTCCAGCTTGGCGACGAGGGCCGCGTTGGCGTCGAAATTCTCGCCCTGGAAACGCGGCAGCTTGCGGCGGAAATCATCGGCCGCGAGGTCGTCCACCTTGCGGATCGCACCGGTCAGGAAGCCGCGGCCAAGCGGGCTGTAGGGCACGAAGCCGATGCCGAGTTCACGGCAGACGGCAAGCACCTCTTCTTCCGGATCGCGGGTCCAGAGCGAATACTCGCTCTGCAGCGCGGCGATCGGGTGGACTGCGTGGGCGCGGCGGATGGTGGCGGCTCCCGCCTCGGAAAGGCCGAGCGCCCGCACCTTGCCTTCCTTCACCAGCTCCGCCATGGCGCCGACCGTATCCTCGATCGGAACGTTCGGATCGACGCGGTGCTGGTAGAAAAGATCGATGACATCGGTGTCGAGCCGCTTCAGTGAGGCCTCGGCCACCTCCTTCACATGTTCCGGCCGGCTGTCGACGCCGATCATCGATGCCGGCCCCGACTTCGTCAGGTCGAGCTTGAAGCCGAACTTGGTCGCGATGACGACGCGGTCGCGGACGGGTTTCAGCGCCCGGCCGAGCAGCACCTCATTGGTGAACGGGCCGTAGGTCTCGGCGGTATCGAAGAAGGTGACGCCGAGATCGACGGCGTGATGCAGCGTCTTCACCGATTCATTGTCGTCCGTCGCGCCATAGGCGAAGCTCATGCCCATGCAGCCGAGGCCGACGGCGGAAACGGTGATATCCTTGCCAAGCTTGCGGGTTTTCATTGTCGTGTTCCTCGTGAGCTATATTGGGTTCGGGGCCGACCATGCGGGCCGTTCGTGTTGACGAGAAGAGGATAGGCTCTTCGATAATGAATGAAAATCCGTGCAAACTCTAACAGGCTGTTCTATTATTTAGATCAATGAACAGAACCCAGCTCTCTCAACTGGCGGTTCTCGCCGCTGTCGCCGCCCATCGCAGCTTCCGCGCCGCCGGCAAGGAATTGTCGATAGCCCCCTCCGCCGTCAGCCATGCCGTCTCCAGCCTGGAGGAAAGCCTCGGCGTGCGGCTGCTTGCCCGCACCACCCGCAGCGTCTCGCCGACGGAGGAAGGCAAGCTGCTGCTGGAACGCCTGGCGCCGGCGCTGGAGGAAATCGATATCGCGCTGGAGGATACGCTTGCCTCGCGCGGACGTCCGGCCGGCAACCTCCGCATCACCGCGCCGCGTTTTGCCTCCGACCTGCTGCTTGCCCCACGGCTCGGAGAGTTCCTCAATACCTATCCCGACATCACGCTGGAGATCGCCAATGAGGATGGCTTCACCGACATTGTCAGGGAAGGCTTCGATGCCGGTATCCGGCTGGAGGAGAGCCTGGAAGCGGATATGATCGCGGTGAAGATATCGCCCGACATTCGCACTGTCATCGCCGGCTCCCCCGCCTATTTCGAGAACAACCCGAAGCCGTTGCATCCGCGCGACCTCGTCCATCATCGCTGCATCAAGCGGCGCTTCACCAACGGCGCGATCTATCGCTGGGAATTCGAGAAGGACGGTCGCGAGTTGATCGTCGCCATCGACGGACCCTTGATCGTCACGGAGGACAGGCTTTCCATGCTGGGAGCGCTGAACGGCGTGGGGCTCGCCTATCTCTTCGACATACGCGTTCAGCAGGAACTGGCCGAGGGCCAGCTTGTCCGGGTGCTGGAAGACTGGTGTCCGCCCTATCCCGGTCCCTATATCTATTATCCGAGCCGCCGCCAGATGCGGCCGGCGCTCAGGGCCTTCATAGATTTCTTCAAATACACCGGTTGAGACCGAAGGAAGCGGCCGGATGGTCCGGCCGCCCTTCGGATACTGCATTCAGGCGGCTGCCTTCTGATTGATGGCGCCGTTGGCAAGCTTGCTCAGGGCCTTGTCGGTGTTGGTTTCCTGCTGCAAAGTCTGGTCGAGCAGGCCGACCGCCTCCTTGAGGCCGAGCGTCTGGGCCCAGGTTTTCAGCGAGCCGTAGCGGGCCATTTCATAATGTTCCACGGCCTGCGCCGAGGAGATGAGGCCGGCATCGAGAGCGGGCGTATCTTTGAATTCCTCGATGATCTCTTCGCCCTCGGCGAGTATCCCCTGGATTGCTTCGCAGGTCTTGCCTTTGGCGCGTTTGCCCATCAGCTCGAAAATCTGCTCCAGTCGCTCGACTTGCCCTTCGGTTTCCTCCAGGTGCTTTTCGAAGCCTGCCTTCAATTCGGCTGACTGGGCCGCGCGTGCCATCTTCGGTAATGCCTTCAGGATCTTCCGTTCGGCATAGTAGATGTCCTGCAGCGTGTCATAGAAAAGGTCTTCCAGCGTCTTGTCCTTGGACATGGTTTCCATCCTTGTTTTTGGGAACGGTCACTGACTGTGACCCTCTAACAAGGGAATGGCAGCGCTATTGTTCCGAAGAAATCGGGTGGCGAAGTTTTGAAAAAGACCGAATGTTGAATTGACCATAGGGAATCGGGGACGTTGCTGATGAAAAAGCCGGGGTCGATGAAGGGCTTGGAGGAGTTGGGCCGCGTGAGGCTGTCGAAGAATTTCTTCTTCCGCGATTTCCTGCATTCGGAGATCGCAGATTTCTATCGCATTCCCAATATTCCCGAGGACCCCGACCTGGCGATCGAGAGCGGCCGCCGGCTTTGCGAGGAATTGCTCGAGCCGCTGGAGGCGACCTTCGGCCGGCTGCACATCCGCTCCGGCTATCGCGCCCCTGACGTCAACGCCTTCGGCAACAGGAACGGGCTGAATTGTTCGACCAATGCCCACACGGCCGCGCATCACATCTGGGACATGCGCGATCTGGACGGCTGCATGGGCGCGGCGGCCTGTGTCGTCGTGCCCTGGCTGATCGACAATTGTCGCGAGGAGGGCGATTGGCGGAAACTGGCATGGTGGATCCACGATCACCTGCCCTATGCCTCGCTCTGCTTCTTCCCGAAACTGTGGGCCTTTAACATCCAGTGGCACGAGCGGCCGATGAGAACCATTCAGAGCTATGTCAACCCGCGCGGCATGCTGACCAAGAGGGGCATGACGAACTGGGAAGGCGATCATTCGGCTCTCTACGAAGGGCTTCCAAAGCTCAAAATTTGATACGATAGCGGATAAGCCCATCGCTCTTGACGTAGCTGTCATAGAGCTTGCGGGCCGTGGCGTTGCCCTCTTCGGTGTGCCAATAGAGCCGCGCCCAGCCATTCGTCTTGCAAAGCGAGACGAGATCGTCGAGCAACGCCCGGCCGACGCCCTGGCCGCGTGTGCCTTCGTCGACGAACAGGTCTTCCAGATAGCATTCCGGTTCTTTGATCCATGTGCTCTCATGCGTCAGGCAGAGCGCGAAACCCTTGACCTCGCCGTCGACCTCGGCGACGCGCATGAACATGGCGGACGCCGGATCGAAGACCCGGCGCCATGTCATGTCGGTGATATCGGGCGCGAGGTCGACGCGATAGAAGGCGAGATAGCCGGCCCAAAGCTTGCGCCAGCGGATTTCGTCTTCAGGCCTGGCGTCGCGTACGACCACGGTCATCAGTTTGTCCTTGGCTATTCGCCGGCCTTGTCGAGCAGGGCCATGGCCTCGTCGGAAAGCTTGAGCTTCGCCGAATTGATCAGCGCGGCAAGCTGGCCGAGGCTGGTGGCGCTGGCGATCGGAGCGGTGACGCCCCGCTTGCGCAGCAGCCAGGCAAGCGCGACCTCGGCCGGCTTGCCGCCGGTTTCCGCCGCAACGGTGTCGAGCGCGGCAAGGATGCGGAAGCCCTTGTCGTCGAGATAGGCCGCCACCCGGTTTTCACGCGCCCGGCCCTCGGTGTCCGCCTTGGTGCGGTATTTGCCGGTGAGGAAGCCGGCGGCGAGGCTGAAATAGGTGATGACGCCGATGTCTTCCTTGACGCAGAGATCGGCAAGCGGGCCTTCGAAGCTGTCGCGCGTATAGAGATTGTACTCCGGCTGGAGCACGTCATAGCGCGGCAGCCCCGCCTTGGCGGCGGCATCGAGCGATGCCTGCAACTGTTCGGCATTGAGGTTGGAGCAGCCGACATGGCGGATCTTGCCCTGTTCCTTCAGCTTGGCATAGGCGCTGAGCGATTCCTCATGCGGCGTTTCCGGGTCCGGCCAATGCGACAGATAGAGATCGATATAGTCGGTCTGCAGCCGCTTCAGCGACGCCTCGACGGCCTGCAGGATATAGTCCGCCTTCAGGCCCTTCTTGCCCGGCCCCATGTCCGAGCCGACCTTGGTGATGATGATGGCCTTGTCGCGGGCGACATGGCCCTGCTTCAGCCACTTGCCGATGATCTCCTCGGAATCGCCGCCCTTGTTGCCGGGAACCCAGCTGGAATAGACGTCGGCGGTATCGATCGTATTGAAGCCGGCGCCGAAGAAGGCGTCGAGCAATGCGTAGGAGGTCTTTTCATCGGCCGTCCAGCCGAAGACATTGCCGCCGAAGACGATCGGCGCGACCAAAAGATCAGTGCGTCCAAGCTTGCGCGTTTCCATATTGGCTCTCCAGATGACTTGAGCAAAAGACCGGCGCGGAAAAGGCCGGAGGGGACGAGCCAAGCTATCGCCCTGTCATGGGAAATGCCACAAACGATTTCTTTATTCCGCCGCCGATCGCCGGTAGTGGCTGGGCGGCAGCTCGTTGTATTTCGACCAGACGCGGCGCATGTGCCGCGGCGAGGCGAAGCCGGATTTTTCCGCCACGCGCTCCATGTCCAGCCGCGAATTGGTGAGCACGTCGCGGGCGAGCGTGACGCGCATCAGATTGACATAGGCGGTCACCGACAGGCCGGCATGCTCCTGAAACAGCCGGGATATATGCCGGGCGCTCATGGCGCCGATCCCGGCAAGCTCCGACAGAGACCAGCCATGGGCGGGGTCGGCCATGATCGCGTCCTGTACGCGGTGGATCGCGGGGTGCACATGGTTGCGGCCGCTGAGCCAGGGCGAAAGCTGCGGTTCGGCACCGGTGCGGCGCATGTAGACGACCATGTGGCGGGCGATCGTCAGCGCCGTCATCGGCGAGGTGAGCTTGGAGGCGATATGCAGCATCAGGTCCGTGCCGGTGGAAATGCCGGCGCTGGAATAGCGCTCGCGATCCTCGACATAGAGCCGGTTGTCGAGAACCCGAGCGGTCGGGGCATATTGCCGGACTTCTTCGATGCAGGCCGCATGCGTCGTGCAGGCATGGCCTTCGAGCAGGCCGGCGCGGGCAGCGAGCACGGCGCCGGAACAGATGGTGACGAGGGTGATGCCGGGGCGGATGGCCGTCGTCAGCCATGCGGCGAGGATCGAGAGTTCCTGCTCGACGTCCTCCGCGTCCGATGGCGGCGTGACGCTGCCGGACACGACGACATAGGCCCCGTCGGGAATACGATCCGGCAGCGGCGACAGCTCGGCGAGCGTCAGTCCGACCGATGTCGTCTGCGTCGGCCGGGCGGCGATGAAGCGGTAGTCGAACAGGACGTCCTCCTGTTCGACATTGGCACGGCGCAGAACCTCCATCGGCCCGGCGACATCCATCAGCAGCGTGTAGGGCGGCAGGACGACATAGACCGGAATGATGCGACGATGGAGGTGTCTGTCGCCCTGGCTCATGCGGCGCTCCGCAGCGCCGTCGAGGCAAGCGCATCTTCGACCGTCGCGATGCGGGCAAAGCGGCCGGCCAGTACCAGCTCGGTCCGTTTCTTGATGTCGTCGACGCTGAAAACCGTGCCCGACGCATGCGTCATCGGGAAGGTCAGCGTCGCCTCGGTGACATAGTCGACGTCATAGCCGAGATCGGAGGCATGGCGCGTCGTGGTCTCGCAGCATTGCTCGGTGCGGATGCCGGAGACGATCAGTTTGCGGATGCCGTTTTCCACCAGCCAGACATCGAGGCCGGAGCCGACGAGAGCGGAATGGCGGTGCTTGTGGAATACGGCGTCCGCCTCCAGCGTGATCTCTTCGAGCTTGCGGACATAGCCGCTCTTCAGGCTGAAATGTTGGTCGCCATCGCCTTCGACATGGAAGATCTGGACGACCGGAATGCCCCTTGCCTTGGCGCCGTCGATCAGTGCCTGAAGGCGGCTGGTGAAAGCGGGCAGATCGTCCGTTTGCCAATAGGGACGCTGGCGGAAGGATTCCTGGACATCGATAACCAGCAGAGCGGTGTCGGTATGGGACATTTTCGTATCTCCTGTGTTGGAAGGATAATCGAAATTAGGTCCCGATAGATAGCCGGGAAAGCCAAGTGCGGGACAAAATAAGGACAAATCCGGCCATTCATATTCTCGGGCTTTCCGTATGTTTCTGGCATCGCGTCGCTTCAAGCCGTTGCGCCGTCGGTAAGGGCCGAATAAAGTCTGCCCGGGTTTCATCTGAGCGGTGACGCCTCCCTCGTTTCGCTCCGCCCATCAATGTCATAAGGGTCCCAGCCGAAAGCCGCGCCGCGTTTGACGCTCTGCGGGCCGCCGCTTCGGGGTCATGTTCCAGGAGGAAAAATCATGTTGCGTTTCGGAATCTTGTCGACGGCGAAGATCGGCCGCGAGCTGGTCGTGCCGGCCATTCAGGATGCGGAAAATTGTGTGGTGACGGCCATCGCCAGCCGCGATCTCGCTCGCGCCCGGCAGATGGCGGATCGGTTTTCCGTGCCGCATGCCTTCGGTTCCTACGAGGAGATGCTCGCCTCCGATAAGATCGATGCCGTCTATATTCCGCTGCCGACCTCGCAGCATGTCGAATGGACGATCAAGGCGGCGGACGCCGGCAAGCATGTGCTCTGCGAAAAGCCGATCGCGCTGAAGGCCGACGAGATCGACAGCCTGATCGCCGCGCGCGACCGCAACAAGGTGCTCATCACCGAAGCCTACATGGTCACCTATGCGCCGGTCTGGCAAAAGGTGCGCGCGCTTCTGGCCGACGGCGCCATCGGCCGCCTGCGCCATATCCAGGGCGCCTTCACCTATTTCAATCGCGATGCCGGCAATATGCGCAACATCCCGGCGCTCGGCGGCGGCGGCCTGCCGGATATCGGCGTCTACCCGACGATCTCAGCCCGCTTCGCCACCGGCCGCGAGCCCCTGCGCATCCAGGCGGTCACCGAGCGCGATCCGGAATTCGGCACGGACATCTATTCCAGCGTCAAGGCCGATTTCGGCGATTTCGACATGAGCTTCTATATCTCGACGCAATTGGCCAACCGCCAGGTCATGGTCTTCCACGGCACGGAAGGCTTCATCGAGGTGAAGTCCCCCTTCAATGCCGACCGCTACGGCGCCGAAGAGCTGGAACTGACCAATCGCAGCCACACGGAATCGCAGATCTTCCGCTTCCCCGACAGCCGCCAGTACAAACGCGAGGCGGAAGCCTTCGCCTCGGCCGCTCTCGGCAAGGAAGCCGACGTCGTGTCGCTCGAAAGCTCCAAGCTCAATCAGAAGGTCATCGACGCCATCTATCGCGCCAGCGAAAAGGATGGCTGGGAACCGGTCTGATCGACTGAACCGATTTTCAGCGGCGGAAGACGAAGCGCGAATAGCCGAAGAAGCTGAAAGCCGTCGCCGCCGCTGATGCCAGGATCAATGCGATGATCGGCCGAAGCGCCGGCGCGGACATGAGCAACGCGCTGTAAAGCGCATAGTTCAGCAGCGCCGAGGTCAGGCCGACCGATCCGTAACGGAAGCCCTCGGCGGCCAGCGACCGGTCCGAATGTCCGAAGGTGAAGTTGCGGTTGAGCATCCAGGTGGCGAGAAGCGCACTCGGGATGGAGATCGCGCGGCCGCCAAACGGGCCGATCGTCGTGAACCGCAGCAGCAACAGCAGCACGCCGGCGTCGACGATAAAGCCGACACTGCCGGCGATCAGAAAGCGAAACAGCTTCTTCATGCCGCCTTGGCCCTCTTCCTGCGGCTGGCCGGCTTTTCAAGTTCTTCCATGGAAACCGTCCGTTCGGCGCGTTTCTGACGGGATGCGGGCTTGGTCAGGCTCATATAGTGGATACGAAGCTGCTCGGCGCGGGCGCGGGCGACGGAATCGAGAATCAGCCCGGCCGTGAACAGCATGAAGGAAATCATCATCAGCGCCATGGAGAGCACCCAGGTCGGCATGCGCAAGACCAGGCCGGTCTCGAAATATTCGACGAAGACCGGGATCATGAAGCCGATGCTCATTTCCATGGAAATGGCGCCCAATATGCCGAAGAAGGCGAAAGGCCGCGTTTCCTTCATCAGCATCGCGAACATCCAGAGGATTTTCCAGCCGTCGCGGAAGGTCGAAAGCTTGGAATGCGAGCCCTCCGGCCGGCGACCGTAGTCGAGTTCCAGTTCGCTGACCGGCAGCTTCAGCCGCGAGGCATGCACCGACATTTCCGTCTCGATCTCTAAGCCGCCGGAGACGGCCGGGAAGCTCTTGACGAAACGGCGCGAGAAGGCGCGGTAGCCGGAGAAGATGTCGGTGAAGTCGGGGCCGAAGATCGTGCGGTAAAGCCAGTTGAAGATGCGGTTTCCGAAGGCGTGGCCCTGACGGCCGGCATCGTCGTGGACGCCGCGGCGGGTGCCGACCACCATGTCGGAGTCTTCGGTCAGAAGCGTGCGGATCAATTCCTCCGCATCTTCAGGCGCATAGGTGCCGTCGCCATCCGCCATGAGATAGATGTCGGCGTCGATATCGGCGAACATGCGGCGCACCACATGCCCCTTGCCCTGTCGGCGCTCGCGCACGACGGTTGCGCCCGCGAGCATGGCGTGCAGCGCCGTGCCGTCGGTGGAATTGTTGTCGTAGACGTAGATGCCGGCCTGCGGCAGCGCCTTGCGAAAGCCGCGAACGACGTCGCCGATCGTGGCGGCTTCATTGTAGCAGGGCAGAAGGACGGCGATGTTCAGCTTCTCGTTCCACATGGTCTCTGGCCAGTTCCTACGCATGACTTTTACCTGGGGCCTAATAGACGAGAGCCTATCCCGTTGCGCGTTAATAAGACCCTAGGGCTGCGGGCGAAAAATGGCAGCCTACCGCCTCTACGGGAACATTCTCGTGATATCGGCTGCGACATGGTCCCGCTTTACCCTTTCTTGATCGGCAGCGGTTAGCGTGACGCCCCGCATGTCCTTCGAATACGGGGTCTTATCGAGATGGCGCAGACGCTGGCAGTATCGCGTGGAGCAGCCACGGCGGCGAAGACGGAGGCGCCGGCGCGCTGGTCACGGCCGGAGCTCGTTTCGCTGCTCTATGGCCTTGTCGCCATCGTCGCTCTGCTGATCTTCAATCGCCATGCCGCTGATTATGTCGGCCCGGACAATGACGATATCATGCGCCTTGTCGAAGTCCGTGATTTCCTCGGCGGCCAGGGCTGGTTCGACATGATGCAATACCGCCTCGGTCTCGATGGCGGCACGCTGATGCACTGGTCGCGCTTCATCGACCTGCCGATCGCCAGCCTGATTGCCTTCTTCCGGCTGTTTCTCGCCCCGGAACGTGCCGAGGCAGCGGCGCTGACCGTCTGGCCGCTCATGCTCGTTCTGCCATTGATGGCCTTCATGGGCCTTGCCGGCCGCCGGGTCGCCGGCGTCGAAGGCATGCATTTCTCGCTGATCCTGACGACGCTTTTCGTGCTGACGTCGCGCCGGTTCGTGCCCGGCTCGATCGATCATGACAATGTGCAGCTTAGCCTCGTCGCACTCTCGGTCGCGATGCTGGCCGACGAAAGCTATCGTCCGCGCAATTTCGCCATCGCCGCCATTGCCCTTGCTATCGCGCTCGGCATCGGCGCGGAGACGACGCCCTTCGTCGCCGTTGCCTGCATGGCGGTTGCGGGCCTATGGGCCTGGGATGGCGAGATCTTCGCGCCTGCCGCCCGCGCCTTTGCCCTGACGCTGACGGTCGCCGTCAGCGCCGCCTTCTTGGCGCTGGTGCCGCCGCATCTCTATTCCACGGTGACCTGCGACAACCTCTCGCTTGGTTTTTACGGCATCACCAGCGTCGGCGGCGTCGGTCTGCTATTGTCGGCGCTGTTTGCCAGCCGGCTGTCGCGGCCGTGGCGCATGGCGGTGCTGGTGGCCAACGGCGCCGCCGTCTTTGCGACGACGCTGGTGATCGCGCCGCAATGCCTGCGCAATCCGCTCGCTGATCTCGACCCGATGTTGATACAACTCTGGCTGAGTAAGGTTTCGGAAGCGCAGTCGATCTTCTCGGTGGCGCAACGCCAGCCGGAAACGCTCGGTGCGTTCTATGCCACGAGCCTGATGGCGATCGTCCTTTGCATTGTCCGCATGCTGCGCGGCGAGCGTGCCCGGCTGCATGCCGTGCTGATGGCGCTGGTCGCCGTCAACTGGATCATCACGCTGGTGCAGGTGCGCGGAGCGGAGTTCGCCAATCTGCTTGCCATTCTGCCACTTGCCATCCTGCTGGCGGAGCTTCGCCGTATCTCCGCCGCCAACACCAGGAATGTCCGCGCGGCCTTGCTCTATATTGTCGCCACGCTGCTCGCCGTACCCGCCGTTTGGGCTGTTGGCGGCGAACTGGTCAAGAATGGGATCACGAAAAGCTTTGCCGCCGCACCGGAGAAAGCGAAGGACTGCTATTCGAAACAGGCATTCGCGCCGATCGCCGGCCTTGCCCCCGGCGTCATTGCCGCGCCGTCCAACATGGGGTCGCCCCTTTTGCGCTTCACGCCGCATCGCACGCTCTCCGGTCCCTATCATCGCGATCCGGATGGCATGCTGACCGAGCTGCATATTGGTCTTGCGGAACCGAAGGAAGCGGAAGCCTTCCTGCGCGGCGCGCATGTGACGCTGCTCGCCTTTTGCCCTGGGGATCCGCAGGTTCAGGAGGTGGCAGAGCTGAAGCCGGAAGGCCTCTATGCCCAGCTCGGCAAGGGCCATGTGCCCGCTTATCTGGAGGCGATCCCGGCAGCGGCGAAGTCGGACGTGCGGTTCTTCCGTTTCAAGCCGCTGGATTGAGCGCGCCGCTCATGCCCGGCGGCGATGCTCCAGCACGTCGAGCGTGATGAGGTAACCGATAAAACCGAGATTGTAGCCGCCGAGCGCGATGAACAATGTCGTCAGCGGCGGCGGGACCATCGACACAGCGACGGCTGCCATGAAGGCGACGCTCACCAGGGCCGCGCCCAGGATCGAGACGATCGCCGAGCGCTGCAGGCCGGCGGCAATTCCAATGATCGTGGCGGTTACGAATATCATCGCTCCACCTCCTCTTTACCAAGAACCAGTTTGCACAGAATTGCACGGGGATGGCTAAGAAAGGCTTTGTGGATAGGGTTAACGCTTGATGAAGCACTACTGCGCCGCGGGTCCTATTGGACGTGCAAAGGACGCAGCAGCATTTTTTGAATCTCCGCATTTCCGGTAAGTTCGGATAAAAGACCGTATGAGCAGCTTCTTTGAGAATGATTCGCCGTCGAATCTTGCGGAATACTCGGTCTCGGAATTGTCCGGGTCGATCAAGCGTACCGTCGAGAGCGCCTTCGATCAGGTGCGTGTGCGCGGCGAAATCTCCGGCTATCGCGGGCCGCATTCCTCCGGCCACGCCTATTTTTCGCTGAAGGACGACCGCGCCCGCATCGATGCGGTGATCTGGAAAGGCAGCTTTTCCAAGCTGAAATTCCGCCCCGAGGAGGGAATGGAGGTCATCGCCACCGGCAAGGTGACCACATTCCCCGGCTCCTCGAAATACCAGATCGTCATCGAAACGCTGGAGCCCGCCGGTGCCGGTGCACTGATGGCGCTGCTCGAAGAGCGCAAGCGCAAGCTTGGCGCCGAAGGTCTGTTTGACGCCGAGCGCAAGCGCCGGCTTCCCTTCATGCCAAAGGTGATCGGCGTCGTTACCTCACCGACCGGCGCGGTCATCCGCGATATCCTGCATCGAATCTCCGATCGTTTCCCCGTGCATGTGCTGGTCTGGCCAGTGAAAGTGCAGGGGGAAGGCTCCGGCGATGAGGTGGCGAATGCCATCCGCGGCTTCAACGAATTTGCGCCCGGCGGCCCGCTGCCGCGTCCGGACGTGCTGATCGTCGCCCGTGGCGGCGGCAGCCTGGAGGATCTCTGGAGCTTCAACGACGAAGCGGTCGTCCGCGCCGCTGCCGCGAGTGAGATCCCGCTGATCTCCGCCGTCGGCCATGAGACCGACTGGACGCTGATCGACTATGCCGCCGATGTGCGTGCGCCGACGCCGACCGGGGCTGCCGAAATGGCCGTGCCGGTCAAGGCCGATCTGGAAGCGCAGCTCGCAAGCTTTGCCGCCCGCCTGCAGGGAGGCGTGAGCAGGCAGATGGACCAGCGCCGTCAGGCAGTGCGTGCGCTGCTGCGCGCGCTTCCCTCGCTCGACCAGCTTCTGGCCCTGCCGCGCCGCCGCTTCGATGAGGCGGCTTCCGGTCTCGGTCGTGGGCTTGAGCTGAATACGCTCAACAAGCGTCGCACCTTCGAGCGCGCCGCCTCGCATCTGCGACCCGATGTCCTGTCGAACCGCATCGTGGAGCGGCGGCAGATGCTGAGCGAGCGCATGACCCGCGCCGAGCGCACCATCGAGCGGATGATCGACCGCGCCCGCGCCCGCATCGGCCGCGCCGACGCCGTCTTTGCGACGCTGCCCTCGCGGCTGGAGACGCAGACCGGCCGTGCCCGCGATCTTCTCGGCAATCTTTCCCGCCGCACCGATACGGCGATCCGCCATCAGCTCGTGCGGGCGCGTGGAGAATTGACGGCTCATGAACGCGTGCTGCAATCGCTGTCCTACAAGAACGTGCTGAAGCGCGGCTATGCGGTCGTGCGCGATGAGGGCGACCGGCCGGTTTCGCTGGCTTCGGCGCTCGCCACCGGTGCTGCCATCTCGATCGAATTCGCCGATGGCCGCGTCGGCGCGGTTACCGGCGACAACCCCGTCGCCCCGGCACCCACGGAGCCGCCGACCGGCGCGCCGCCTCAAAAGAAGCGGGTCGCAAAACCGGCCGGTCCCACCGATCCGCCGAAGCAGGGAAGCCTGTTCTGATACGCATCCTGCTGGTGCTCGCCCATCCGCTAAAGGACAGCTTTGGCCATCCTTTAACCCTGGTCTAGCGCAGTTTGCGGCTTACGCCCACTCGCCCTTGCGCATGACCGGCACGCGGGAGCCGTCGGGCTTGATGCCGTCTATGTCGACCTTGTCGGAGCCGATCATCCAGTCGATATGGATCAGGCTGGAATTGCCGCCCTGCGCCTTGATCTGCTCCTGGCTCAAGGTTGCGCCGTCGACGAAGCACTTGGAATAGCACTGGCCGAGAGCGATGTGGCAGGAGGCGTTTTCGTCGAACAGCGTGTTGTAAAACAGGATGCCGCTGGCCGAGATCGGCGAGGAATGCGGCACCAGCGCCACTTCGCCGAGCCGGCGTGCGCCTTCGTCGGTGTCGAGCACCTTGTTCAGCACTTCCTCGCCGCGCGTCGCCTTGGCCTCGACAATGCGGCCGCCTTCGAAGCGAACCTGGATATTGTCGATCAGCGTGCCCTGATGCGACAGCGGCTTGGTCGAGGAGACGTGGCCTTCGACGCGCAGCGCATGCGGCGTGGTGAAGACCTCTTCCGTCGGGATGTTGGGGTTGCAGGTGACGCCGTTCTTGGCGACCGAGGCGCCGCCGTGCCATTCATGGCCATCGGCAAGGCCGATCTTCAGGTCGGTGCCCGGACCCTGGAAATGCAGCGTGGCGAAGCGCTGGCCGTTCATCCATTCGGACCGCTTGTGCAGGTTGGCATTGTGCTCGGCCCAGGCCGCGACCGGATCGGCCACATCGACGCGCGAGGCGGCGAAGATCGCCTTGGCGAGCTTGGCGACGGCAATCGCTTCCGGATCGTCCGGGAAGACCAGCTTGGCCCAGGAAGGGTTAGGGTAGGAGACGATATTCCAGTTGATGTCGAAATTGGAGATTTTCTCCAGCGCCGGCTTGTAGGCGGCCGAATTGGCGCGGTTGGCGCGCGCCACCTTGGCCGGGTCCTGGCCGGAGAGCAGCATCGGATTGTCGCCGGAAATGGCGAGCCGTGCGGTATTGTTGGCGAAGGCCTTGCCCATGCCCTCATAGAGCCAGCTCGCCGCGCGATCGAAGCTCTCATCATGGCCGTATTCATAGCGGGCGAGCGTGGTTTCCTCGTCCGAGTAAAAGGTGGAGACGAGCCCTGCGCCGGCCTTGTAAGCTTCGCGCGTGATCAGCCGCACCAGCGGCATCGCCACCACCGGCGCGGTGATGACCAGATCCTGGCCCTCCTGCAATTGCAGCCCGACCTTCACGGCCACTTCGGCAAGCTTTTCCAGCTTGGCGGGATCGACGGGATGATGGTTGGTGGAGGCGGACGTCATGGCAAAACCTGCGTGCTGGGAATCGGAAAACGGTCCTCAGACTTAGACCGGTTTACGGCGAAAATGAAGGCGGTTCGTCTGCTGAAGCGTATGATCAGGCAATCAGCGGCGCGGCATTGGCCTTCAAGACCCTGAGCGCATCCTGCGGGCTGAGCCGCACTTGCAGTCCTCGCTGGCCGCCGTTGATGTAGACATAGGCTTCGGTCACCGCCTGCGCCTCTATTGCGGTCGGCACGATCTTTTTCTGGCCGAAGGGGCTGATGCCGCCGACATGATAACCGGTCAGTCGCTCGGCATCGGCGGGCTTCATCATATGCGCCGATTTGCCGCCGAAAGCGGCGGCAAGCTTCTTCATGCTGACTTCGTGATCGGAGGGCACGACCACGCAGACCGGCTTGCCGTCCACCTCCGCCATCAGCGTCTTCAACACCCGATGCGGCTCCTCGCCCAGCGCTTCCGCCGCCTGCATGCCGATGCGCTCGGCATTCGGGTCGTAATCATAGGCATGGACCGTGAAGGCAATTTTGGCCTGGGTCAGCACTTGCGTGGCGCGGGTGGTTCTGGACATGGTTCAGCTCTTATGCACCGACCTTGAATGCGCCTGCATAAATCTCCGGCTTGAAACCGATCAGCAGTTTTCCATCTGCTTCCAGCACCGGGCGCTTGATCATCGAAGGCTGGGCCAGCATCAGGGCGATGGCCTTGTCTTTGGTGAGGTCGGCGCGGTCTGCCTCGGGCAACGCCCTGAAAGTGGTGCCGGCGCGATTGAGGACGATTTCCCAACCGGCTTCCGCTGTCCAGCGTTCCAGATGGTCCCGGTCGATGCCGACCGCTTTGTAGTCATGGAAATCATAGGCAACGCCGTGGCTGTCGAGCCAGGTCCGCGCCTTCTTCATCGTGTCGCAATTCTTGATGCCGTAAATGGTGATCGTCATATCTGTTCCGTCTCTTGCCGTGCGCTATCGTTTAGCACGCAAGCGGAGGCGGACGAAAGTCTAGAGGACGGTGTAACGGTTCGCCGTCCCGTTGCGGTCCCGATGGAAAATCCTGTAAATATGCATCGTGCATATTTGTGGCTCGGAACCGTGGCATGACCGTCGATAAAGAAACATTGCGGCTGGAGAATATCTTTGGCGCCTTGAGCCTGGCTCTGGTCGACAAGATGGAAAAGGCCTTTGCCGACGAAACCGGCCTCGGCCCCAGCGCGATCGCCGCCATTATCCAGATCGGCACCGAGCCGGGACTGACCATCGAGACCTTGCGCCGAATGATCGCTCTTTCCCATTCCGCCACCGTCCGCCTCGTCGATCAGCTTGTCACCGAAAACCTTGTGCTGCGAGCCGGCGGCGTCGAAGGCGACAAGCGCGCCAAGTCGCTGCAATTGACCGAGACCGGCCGTGCTCTCTTCCATAAGAGCCTCGCCGCCCGCCGCGCCGTCATCCATCGCGCTTTCGCAACGCTCGATGCGCAAGAGACGCAAGAGCTGGGCCGATTGGCGGAAAAGCTTCTGCCGACTTTGGTCGATCTCGGCGCGGACCAGGATGTGGTCTGCCGCGTCTGCGACCAGGGGATCTGCGATCAGGAGCGTTGTCCGATCACGTTCATGAGGTGAGGCTGAAGACCCATCGGCTTGACATTCATCTCATATATATGCACACTGCATACATATATTTTCATCCAGCGGAAGAGGATCTCTGTTCTGCAAAGGATGCTCGGGAAACATCGCCTGCATCAATCTGATCGGAGGCATGACCATGACAGGAAATCGCTTATTTCTTGGAAAGACGGCATGGCTCGACCAGCCGCGTCTCGCCGCGGCGCTGAACATGATCCGCAGTGTCGGCGAACTTCTCCGCCAGGCGACCCTCATCGCCTTCGCCGTAAGGTGCAAGGTGATCGACGACCGTTGAGGCGCTTCAGTCTTCCAGCGTTCCCGGCTTGCGGGCGGCTGCGCTCGGCCTGTCGCAGCCGATCTTCATCAGGTCGCCGCGCCGCCGCACCAGGCGGTCGGAGACGCGGGTGACGATGAGGCCGGCCTGTGGAGCATGAACGCCGATTGTTCCGTCTGGCATGCCCGGCGCGGTGATGATCGTCGCCAGGAGATCGCCCTCATTGACGCGCTCGCCGATATTGCGATGGAAGAGCACGGTGCCGGCCTGCGGCGCGCGGATCATCTCGACATGGTCGAGCGGCACGGCCGGCCCCGTAAAGGCGGGCAGGGTCGCGCTGTCGTCCCTGACCGCGCCACGGGCGGCAAGGAAGCGCCAGAGCCCTTCGGCATCCTTCCTCGCCATCTCCGGGTAGACGTCGCGGGTGCCGCGCAGCTCGACGGTGACAGACAGCTTGCCCGGCAACTGCGCCTTCTTCTCGCCGGGCACCTCGTATTTCCAGGCAAAGCTGACGGCCTCCTCGAAGGCCGAGCTTTCGCCGTCCGACAAGAGCACGGCGTCCATGTTCAGCGCCGCGGCCAGATCGGCGGCCTCCGGCCAGAAGGCGTCGTCGATATAGGCATATTGCAGGGATTCGTCGTCGCAATGCAGGTCGATCACCAGATCGGCCCCGAGCGCCATGTGGATGAGCTGCCGCTTCAGCCGGTCGACGGCGGAGTAGCGCTCCAGGTTCTCGATCAGCAGATGGCGGTCGCGTGCCGAGATCAGCGGAAAATCGCGATTGAAATTGGTGCGCGAGCCCAGGTCGAAACGGCCCTGCATCTCGCCGAAATGCGATTGCGCAGCACCAATCGGGTTGGCGTGCGGCACGACGGTGATGTCGCTGAGAAGCGCGCCCTCCGCTTCGGCTTGCCGCAGCCGCTCGCAGAGGAAATGGGCAAGCGCCGTGCCCGGCAGCTCGCCGGCATGCAGTGCGGCCTGGATATAGATTTTCGGGGCGTCCGGCTTGCTGCCCTTGAAATGCAGCACCGGCAGCCGCCATGCGATCCCCGCCGTATCGCCGTTAAGAACGATTTCGGTGATGTTCATGCGTCTGTCTCCCGCTTTGATCGTCGCAGGTCCATACCAAGCCGTAGTCGCTTCGCGCAACGATTATCGGACGGCGGTGTCGGCGGCAGGATAAGGTGCCCCGGAGCCTTTAGCTCTACCCGTTGCCGCTCTTGCGCAGGCAGAAGCAGAGCGTGAGGCTGAGCAGAACGGCGCCGGCGCCAAGGAGGAAGGGCGCCGTATAGCCGAAGCGATCGGCGAGCAGGCCGGCGATCGGACCGGTACCGCCGAGCGCCACATCGAGAAACATCGAATAGAGGCCAAGCGCCACGCCGCGATTCTGCGACGGGATAAGCGCCATCGCCTCGTTGCCGAGCGCCGGGAAGATCGGCGCGAAGCCTGCGCCGGCAAGGGCCGCGCCGATGATCGCGACCATGGGCGTGGGAGCAAGGGCGAGCGTCAGCAGGCCGACGATCTCCAGCATCAGCGAAATGCGCGCCAGCGGCAGGCCGCCGAAACGGGCGACGGCTTGCGCCAATCCGAGGCGGACGCCCATGAAGGCGAGGCCAAAGGCGCTCAACGCCAGCGAAGCTCCATCCCAATCGCGGTTATGGAAAAACAAGGCGACAAAGGCCATGACGACGCCGAAGCCG
>DASWOH010000269.1:0-19539 GCA_036398815.1 Rhizobium sp.
TCCATGGCGGCGAAGGCGGCGTCGTCGATCAGCGGGCCCACCAGAGCGTCGCCGGCGACCGGGCTGCCGACCGAGATGGTGCGGTAGACGACGGCGAGTTTCGGCACCAGGGCGTCGTAGACGGAGTCGTGGACGATGAGGCGGCGCAGCGTCGTGCAGCGCTGGCCGGCCGTGCCCATGGCGGCGAAGGCCACGGCGCGCAGCGTGAGATCGAGGTCGGCCGAGGGCGTGACGATCGAGGCGTTGTTGCCGCCGAGCTCGAGGATCGCCTTGGCGAAGCGCCGGGCCAGCCGCTCGCCCACGGCCCGGCCCATGCGGGTCGAGCCCGTGGCGGAGACCACCGGCACGCGCGGGTCGTCGACCAGCGCTTCGCCGACCTCGCGGGCGCCGATCAGCAGCGTCGCGAGCCCGTCCGGCGCCTCCGCGCCGAAGCGCGCGACGGCGCGGCGGAACAGAGCATCGACGGCCAGCGCGGTGAGGGGCGCCTTCTCGGACGGCTTCCAGACGATCGCGTCGCCGCAGACCAGCGCCAGGGCGGCGTTCCAGGACCAGACCGCGACGGGGAAGTTGAAGGCCGAGATGATGCCGACGACGCCGGCCGGATGCCACTGCTCGGTGAGCTTGTGATCGGGCCGCTCGGACGGCAGCACGAGGCCGCCGATCTGGCGCGACAGGCCCACCGCGAAGTCGCAGATGTCGATCATCTCCTGGACTTCGCCGAGGCCTTCGGAGGTGATCTTGCCGACCTCGATGGAGACGAGACGGCCGAGCGCCGCCTTGCCGGCGCGCAGCTCTTCACCGAGCAGACGGACCAGCTCGCCGCGCTTCGGCGCCGGCACATTGCGCCAGGCGAGGAACGCATCATGTGCCTTGTCGATCGCGGTTTTCGCTTCGGCGGCGGAATCTTCCCTGAGCCGGCCGATTTCGGCGCCGGTCACCGGTGAGGTGACGGCAAGCGTTCCGCCCTTGTAGCGATCGGTGGAAACGCCGAGGTCGGTCAGGATTTTCGAGACTTCGGAGGCAAGATCTGGCGTGGACATGGTCGTTATCGTCTTTCTGATGGAAGCGTGTTCGGTGATATCTGGTGACTGTCAGCATGGAACGGTAGAGTTGCGTAACGTGATCGCCATCCGCGCCCGGCTCGTTGAACGGTCTCGTTAGAAGCGGTTGCCGGCCAAATGAGCGATCTGTGCTCCGGCCTCGTAATAAAGTTCCTTGGCGGCGCGGAAGCTCGGGTCCTTCGGCTCGGTCAGTGGCAGGGGAAGCTCGGCTTCGCTGACATCGCCGAGGATATGGCGGGCGATCGTCTTGCCGAACACCGTGCCCGGTGCGATGCCGCGGCCATTATAGCCGGAAAAGCCGATGACGTTCTCCGCGAATTTATGGAAGCGGGGAACGGCATCGTCGGTCATGCCGATCTTGCCGTACCACTCGTTTTCAAAGGCGATATCTCCGAGCTGCGGGAACAGCTTCCTCAACGACCGCTGCGCCCAGTTCCTGTGAACGGCAAGCCCGGTGTTGCGTAGCGCCCCGACGCTGCCGATGACAAGACGGCCGGCCCGGTCCATGCGGAAGGACGACAGGATTTCCTTCGTATCCCAGCAGCCTTCGCGGCCAGGCAGGATCGACTTGCGCACATTGTCGCCAAGCGGCACGGTGGCGAAATTGAAATAGGGCAGATGCACCTGCTCGGTGCGTACCTGTTCCCAGGGGCCGGTGGAATAGGCATCGGTGGCAACGACGATCCATTTGGCGGAGACGGACCCATGCGCCGTGCTCACCTTCCATCCATCGCCCTCGCGTTCGGTGGCGATGACGGCGCTGCCGGTAAAGATTTTCGTGCCCGCACGGATGGCCGCATGCGCCAGGCCACGCGCATAGGCAAGCGGCTGGATGGTGCCGGCGCGCGGATCGAACAGCGATCCGGTATAGGCGGAGCTGCCGACACGGCGCGCGGTCTCCCCCGCAGAGAGCAGCTGCACCGGGGCGCCGCGGGCGGCCCATTGGCGATGCCGCTCTTGCAGCTCCTTCAGGCCATCGGTTCCAACGGCCAGATGCAGCGTGCCGTTCGTCTCGATCTCGCAGGCGATCTCGTGCCTCTCGACAATCTCGCGCACCAAAAGCGGCGCTGCTCCGAGCATGTCGAGCGCCCTTTCGCCATGAACAGGTCCCAGCACGCCGGGGATATCGTCCGGCATCACCCACATGCCGCCATTGATCAGGCCGACATTGCGGCCAGCACCGCCAAAGCCGATTTCGACCGCTTCCAGAATCACCGCCGACTGTCCAGCCTCGGCGAGATGCAGGGCCGCCGAGAGGCCGGTGTAGCCGCCACCGACGATGACGACATCGGCGGTGATGTCGCCGGCAAGCGTAGATGTCGCGGGGCGGGCGGGGGCGGTCTTCTCCCAAAGGCCATGGGAGCGGGGATTATTCAGCATCGATCCTGTCCATCAGTGCGAAAATATCGGGCAATGCCTTTGCGGGACGCCGAGGGCGAAATCCTGAACGACGGCCTCGCCTTCCGTAGCCGGTGTCTGGAGAGGAAAGCAGTAGCCTGCATTGGACTATCTCGCAACGGTTGGGCGGATGGAAGGGAACGGCGTTCATGGAGATATGGCAACATCATTCCGATTTTCCCATTCTTGCCTCTTTACGGCGTGGTTTTCGTGGAAGAAATTGATATTTCTTCAAGAGTTAATTCCATACGGGAATGAGTATGATCGCACCTCGTCGATTTCTGCCCTCTTTGTCTCTGCTTTCCGCTTTCGAGGCGGCGGCGCGTACCGGCAGCGTCACCGTTGCGGCAAGAGAGCTGGATCTCACCCAGAGCGCAGTCAGCCGCCAGATCAAGGCGCTGGAAGAGCAGCTTGGCGTGGAACTGTTCGTGCGGGAGCGCCAGACCATCCGCCTCACCCTTGCCGGCGACAGCTATGCCCGCGAGATTCGCGAGGCGTTGCGGCGGATCTCGTCCGCTTCGCTGGACCTGCGCGCCAACCCGAACGGCGGGACATTGAACGTAGCGATCCTGCCGACCTTCGGGACACGCTGGCTCGCCCCACGGCTCGGAGATTTTCTGGCGACCAATCCGGGCATCACCATCAACCTCGTGACCCGCCTGTCGCCGTTCGATTTTCGGCTGGATTCGATCGATGCGGCCATTCATTTCGGCCATCCGCACTGGCCGGGCGCCGAACTCGCATTCCTGATGTCGGAGCGGACCGTGCCGGCCTGCAGTCCCGATTTCCTTGCCCGCCACCGGCTGGCGGAGCCCGCCGATTTCCTGCAGGTGCCGCTCCTGCATCTGACGACCCGGCCGGATGCCTGGGAAAAATGGCTGGCGGCAAACGGTGCGCCTGCGTCCGGTGTGCGGGGCATGTTGTTCGATCAGTTCGCAACCGCCGCTCAGGCCGCCATTGCCGGCCTTGGCGTTGCGCTGCTGCCGACATTCCTCATCCAGGAAGAACTCAAGCGCGGGGAACTGGTATCGGCTTCATCCAATGAGCTGGAAAGTGAGGAGCGCTATTATCTTGCCTGTCCGTTCGAGCGTCTGGCATATCCGCCGCTGGTTCGCTTTCGAGAGTGGATCGTGAACCAGCATTGAAGGAGCATCCCGCCCCTGTGGAGAAGTCGGGTGCGCCGACACGATTGAAGAATCTTCAATCGATTGAAATAAATTCAATCGTTTAAACCCTTTAATACCATGATTTACAAAGAATTTCTTTCATGCCATCCAAGATGCTCTCTACCAAGGAGGCCCTGATGCAAGAGCGTGAAGCTGTGCGGAACGAGATACCCTTACACGTCGTTGATCGTCTGGAAAGTGAGTGGCGGTCGGTGCAGATCGAGCGTTCATCGCTTGGGCGCGCGCCGAAGAGCGACACGGCGGGCGGGACCGTCACGATGCCGGTCGACAAGGCCAAGAGCTGAGCACTTCGGCCCTGTTCTTTACGCGGCATCCTTCTGCTTTGCTCAGGCTCTACCGGGCCAGTCAAGCTTCTTCGAACAAGCCGAAATCACTTTTCCATACGGCGGCCTCATTCATCCTGGTTTGATTGACGGCAATGGATGCGGGTCGCGGCGATCCACTCCAGGGTTCGCGCTTCTGGGTCGGTGTTACGCGTGATGTCGGTCACGACAGCAGCGCTATCGGCCCCGTTATGGAATACGCCAGCGATGCGATCCAGGTTCAAACCGCCGATGGCCACGAGCGGCAGCGATCCGATCCGGTGCTTCCATTCGCGCAGACGGTCGAGGCCTTGTGGCGCCCATGGCATTTTCTTGAGGATGGTCGGGTAGACCGGGCCGAGGGCGATATAGTCCGGCCTTGCGGCAAGCGCTGTGGCCAGTTCGGCCTCGTCATGCGTCGAGAGCCCGAGCTTCAAGTCCGCCGAGCGAATAGCCTTGAGATCGGCGACGGCTAGATCTTCCTGGCCGAGATGGATGAAGTCGCATCCTTCTTCGATGGCAAGCTGCCAGTAATCATTGATGATGAGCTGGCATCCATGCGCCGCGCAGGTCGCCTTAGCCCTTTGGATTTCGGTGCGTATCTCCGGTGACGTGCGATCCTTGATGCGCAGCTGCACCAGCTTGACGCCGAGCGGCACCAGCCGGGCGATCCAGTCGGCGCTGTCGACGATGAGGTAGAAGGGGTCGAGCCTCATGCGAAGACCGCCTTTCCGATCACCGGCGTCGACGGCACCGCCATGTCGCGCGGTTCCAGCATGCCGGCGCCAAAGGCCTGCCGGCCCGCATCGATCGCTTTGGCGAAGGCGGCGGCCATGGCGGCCGGGTCGCCGGCACCGGCGACGGCGGTGTTGAGAAGCACCGCATCGAAGCCGAGCTCCATCACGGTTGTCGCATGCGACGGCCGGCCGATGCCGGCATCGACGATCAGCGGTACATCGGGGAAATGCGCCCGCATGGCCCGAAGGGCGGTGAGATTGAGCGGTCCCGCCGCGGAACCGATCGGCGCGCACCAGGGCATCAGGACCTTGCAGCCCGCGTCCAGCAGCCGTTCGGCCACCACCAGATCGTCGGTCGTATAGGGAAAGACGTCGAACCCTTCGCTGACGAGAATGCGTGCGGCCTCCACCAGCCCGAAGACATCCGGTTGCAGTGTGTCGTGATTGCCGATGACTTCGAGCTTGATCCAGTTGGTCTGGAACACCTCGCGCGCCATCTTGGCCGTCAGCACGGCTTCGGAAACGCCATGGCAGCCGGCGGTATTGGGAAGCACGCGGACGCCGAGCGCGCGGATCATCTCGAAGAACGCACCGCCGTTGCGCCCGCCGGCGGTCTCGCGGCGCAGCGATACCGTTACGATCTCCGTTGCCGATTGTCTGACGGCCTCGGCGAGAATGGTGGGAGAGGGGTAGCGCGCGGTGCCCAACAGAAGGCGGGATGCGACTTCGGTTCCGTAGAGAGCAAGCATGGGTCAGCCTCCTTGCATCGGGGTGAGGATTTCAATCCTGTCATTGTCATTGAGGGCGTGGTCGGCGCGATCCTCGCGATGAACGAGTTCGCCATTGACGGCGGTCGCGAGCCAGTCGCCTTCATAGTCCAGAGTGGCCAGCAATTCGGAAAGCGTGGTGACGGTGAGTGCCTGGGGTTCGCCATTGACGATCAGTTTCATGGGATATGCGCTCCTATGGAGTTTCGGGAGAAGACGAGATTTGCGGCTTCAGTGGCCATGGCCGGCGCCAGCAGGAAGCCGTGGCGATAAAGGCCATTGAGGATGACTGCGTTCCCCTCCCGCCTCACGCGCGGAAAATTGTCGGGGAAGGCTGGGCGGATACCGGCGCCGGTTTCGACGACAGTGGCATCCGCAAACGCCGGATGCAGCGCATAGGCGGCATTCAGCAATTCCATCAGCGAGCGTGCCGCGATCGGCCCGGCGAATTCCGTCTCGATCATCGTCGCGCCGACCATGAAAAGGCCGTTGCCGCGAGGCACGATATAGACGGGAATGCGTGGGTGCAGCAGGCGGACAGGCCGGGCGAGTTCGACCTCATCCGTCTGAAGATAGAGCATTTCGCCTCGAACCCCGCGCAACTCGCTTGTCTGTCCGATGCGCGCGCCGCCGGTGCAGTCGACAATATCGTCGAAACCCTGCTCGCTTGCAGACTCGCTCACGAAGGTGACGCTCCGTGCGGTTAGCTTTTCCCGCAGTGCTCTCAACACCCGCCGCGGATCGAGATGAGCCTCGCGTGCAAAGAACAGGCCTTGTCGGAAGCGCCCGGCAAGCGCTGGCTCCAGCGCGGCCATATCCTCTTCCTCCAGCCATTCGCAACCCGTCGTACGGCGTGCGAAGCGCTGCAGCTCACCATGATCGCGTGCCGGCGCCACCACCAGCGTTCCGTTGCGGACGACTTCACCCGGCAGGATCGCATCCCAGCGGTCGGCGGCGTCAATACCGCGTAAGAGCACGGCCTCCTCGGCGCTCTCGCGCTCGCACCACGGCGCCAGCATGCCGCCCGCGAGCCAGGATGCGGCATGACCGAATCCTGGGCGCGGGTCGAGGACGGTGACGTCGGCGCCGCGAGCGCGGAGTTCGTGTGCGGCTGTGAGGCCGGCGACGCCGGCTCCTTTGACAAGGATGTGCATCTCAGCCGGCCGCATGCTCGGCGGCATCGACCGGCATATAGAGATCGCCGCCCTCGCGGTATTTTGCCGCCATCGCCTCCAGACCCTCCTTCTGCGCCTCGGCGCGGATGTCGTGCGAGATCCGCATCGAGCAGAATTTCGGGCCGCACATGGAGCAGAAATGCGCGACCTTGTGTGCCTCTTTCGGCAGCGTCTCGTCATGGAAGCTGCGCGCGGTTTCGGGGTCCAGCGAAAGGTTGAACTGGTCCTCCCAGCGGAATTCGAAACGGGCGCGCGACAGCGCATCGTCGCGTAGCTGTGCTGCCGGATGCCCCTTGGCAAGATCGGCCGCGTGGGCGGCGATCTTGTAGGTGATGACGCCGGTCTTGACGTCGTTGCGATCGGGAAGACCCAGATGCTCCTTCGGCGTGACGTAGCAGAGCATGGCCGTGCCGAACCAGCCGATCATCGCCGCACCGATGCCCGAGGTGATGTGGTCGTAGCCGGGTGCGATGTCGGTCGTCAGCGGCCCGAGCGTATAGAAGGGCGCCTCGCCGCAGACGGCGAGCTGCTTGTCCATATTTTCCTTGATCTTGTGCATCGGCACATGACCGGGACCTTCGATCATCACCTGGCAGTCTTTCGCCCAGGCGATCTTGGTCAACTCGCCAAGCGTTTCCAGTTCGGCGAACTGGGCGGCATCGTTGGCATCGGCGATCGAGCCGGGCCGCAGGCCGTCGCCGAGCGAGAAGGAAACGTCATAGGCACGGCAGATGTCGCAGATCTCCTCGAAATGCTCGTAGAGGAAGCTCTCGCGATGATGATGGAGACACCACTTCGCCATGATCGAGCCGCCGCGCGAGACGATGCCGGTGACGCGATTGACGGTGAGCGGGATGTAGTGCAGCCGCACGCCGGCATGAATGGTGAAATAGTCGACGCCCTGTTCGGCCTGCTCGATCAGCGTGTCGCGATAGACTTCCCAGGTTAGGTTTTCGGCAATGCCCTCGACCTTTTCCAGCGCCTGGTAAAGCGGCACGGTGCCGATTGGCAGCGGCGAGTTGCGGATGATCCATTCGCGGATATTGTGGATGTTGCGGCCGGTCGAAAGATCCATGACGGTATCGGCACCCCAGCGCGCCGCCCAGACCATCTTCTCGACCTCTTCGGCCATCGACGATGTCACGGCCGAGTTGCCGATATTGGCGTTGATCTTCACCAGGAAATTCCGGCCGATGATCATCGGTTCTGCTTCCGGGTGGTTGATGTTGGCGGGGATGATCGCACGTCCCGCCGCCACTTCCTCGCGGACGAATTCGGGCGTTACATGGTCGGGAATATGGGCGCCGAAGCTCTCCCCGTCGCGGGTCATAGCGTCCGCCTGCGCCCTGCGCCCGAGGTTTTCGCGGATGGCGATGAACTCCATCTCGGGCGTGATGATGCCGGCGCGCGCATAGGCGAGCTGGGTGACGGCCTTGCCGTCTTTTGCGCGCAACGGCTGGCGCTGCCCGGGAAATTCAGGTGTCAACCTTTCGCCGCTGGCAAAGCCATTGTCTTCCGGGCGCACATGACGGCCCTGATAGGCTTCGACGTCGCCACGAGCGAGCACCCAGTCGCGGCGGAGATCCGGAAGGCCTTGCTCGATGCGGATATCGGCGCCCTCGATCGTGTAGGGGCCGGAGGAATCATAGACGATGACCGGCGGCTCGCCCGATGTCGGGTGGAGGCTGATCTCGCGCATCGGCACGCGGATATCGGGGTGGATGTCTCCGGGGATGTAGATCTTCCGGGATGCCGGCAAGGGGCCGGTGGTGACTGTCGGGGTGAGGTTCTTTGCGGCGATAGTCATGGTTTGAGGCTCCAAGTTGTGATTGGAGACCCAGTCCTCAGCCGGAATGATGAAAAGACGCCGACTCGGATTCCACGCGTGAATCCATAAGCCTTTCGAGCGCTTGCACCGTCCCTACGCCAGTATGAACTGGATCAGGTTCAACGGGTCACTGCGCCACAATCGGCAAAGCCGTATTGTCCAGCAGTATCTCAGCCCCTTGCCGGGACCCCCCTGGTGAATGTCTTGAAGGCTATGCCCTCGGTTCGGGTGATGTCAACCCTGCAGATGAGGCGAGGACACCGAAGCTTGGCCGCGAGGTCGTCCGGCCAAGCGACACGGCTATGTCGACAAATAACCGTGGCGTTCTCACGCCGAAGCGGCGTTCGTCACTTGTCGACTTTTCCTGCTCTCCTGCAGCAACCAGTCCCGGAATGCGATGACGCTGTGTTTTTGCGCTTTGCGTTCCGAATGGACGGTCCAATAGGACTCGCTGGAACGAACCGGCTTTCCGAACGGCATATGCAACTCGCCGCTCTCCAATTCCCGTTCGACATATTGCACCGGCACCACAGCAAGGCCGAGACCGCTGACCGCTGCATTGATGAGCATCTCGCTATGGGCAAACCGGACCCCCTGGATGGCGCCGCTGTAGCTCAGATTGGCGGCCCGCAGCCAGTTGAGCCAGAGGCTGGGTCTGCCGGCATTCTGAAGCGTGGGGAACTGGGCGAAATCGAGCCAATCAAGCTTCGTCGCCGCCGGGATAAGCTTCGGCGAGGCGACGACGGCAAGTTCCTCGGGGAACAGCAACGAGGCGCGTGCATTCCGCCAGGAACCGACCCCTCGCAGGATGGCGATATCAATCCGGCTGTGGTCGAAATCCAGCTTGGGATCGACCAGCATGATCTCGATCGGCATATCGGGATTTCCCTGCACAAAGCCTTCGAGCCGAGGCGCCAGCCATCGCGCGGCAAGAGTGGGATAGGCGCCGATCATCAGCGATGCATCGGCCTTGCGCCCGCGCACGACATCGATGGAGACCTCTTCAAGCTTGTTGAGCGTCTGTTCGATCTCCTGAAAATACTTGGCCCCCGGATCGGTCAGCACGAGCCGCGATCCGGAACGCTCGAAGAGCCGGACGCCGAGATAGCGCTCAAGCGTGTGAATCTGGCGGCTGACACCGCTCTGCGTGATCGCGAGTTCTTCGCCGGCTCTCGTAAAGCTCATGTGGCGCGCCGCCGCCTCGAAAGCCTGAAGCGCTGACAGAGAAGGAAGAAATCGTCGCATGGTTTCGCGGGCCTGCAGAATGTTTTCATGACTAATAGTCATGGCGAACCCAATTTTTCAAGTTTTACATTCTGTATCCGCATCCGTCATTAATAGTCGGTTGGATGCGTAGCGTGAGAGCTGAATGCTTGCGGCAAAAGCAAGGTTTCGCCCGCCGGATACCTCGGTTGATGGAAAAGTGAACAAGGCGAAAAACTGCTTTGGAGCCGCAGCGGAACCTGCTCACCTCAAAAAGGCAACAACCACAAAATTGATAAGGGGAACTTATGATTACTCGTAGAGCATTTGGAAAACTCATTGGCGCAACCGCGATCGGGGCTTCTGCCGGTTTGGTTTCGCTGCCGGCGCGCGCGCAGACGACAAGTTCGCTCGAGCGCATCAAGGCTTCGGGCGTCCTGCGCATCGGCGGCATCGCCGATGGAGCGCCATACTACCAAAAAGGCCTGGCCGACGGGCAATGGCGCGGATTCTATGTCGACATCTGCCAGAAGCTGGCCGACGACCTCGGTCTGAAGCTGTCGATCCTCGAGACCACCTGGGGTAACTCCGTCCTCGATCTGCAAGCAGACAAGAGCGACGTATTCTTCGGCCTGAACCCGACGCCCGAACGCCAGAAGGTGATCGATTTTTCTGGGCCGGTGTTCAAGAACTCCTTCACCCTGATTGCCAAGAAATCGGTCACGGCCAAAACCTGGGATGAATTCAACAACCCGGAGATGCGAATTGGTGTCGATGCCGGATCGTCGCATGATGCGGCGGTAACGCGGCACGCGCCCAATGCACAGATTTCGCGCCTGAAGACTGCGAGCGATGTGACCGCCGCGCTTCAGGCAGGCCGCATCGATGCTCAATGCCTCGTCATGGTCCTGGCGCTGACGCTGCGGGCCAAGAATCCCGCAATCGGCGAACTCGTCATTCCGACCCCCGTGGATTTCACGACATCGAATGCCGGCTTCCGCCGCGAAGAGGACCAGTCCTGGCGTCAGTTCGTCGATCACTGGATCAGCGAGCACCGCGACAATGGCTTCATCAAATCGGCAATCATCCGCAATATGGCACTGGTGGGCGTGACGGAAAGCAGTTTCCCCGCCGGATTCGAAATCTGACGCGTCATCATCGCGGCCCGTGGGGCATGTCTCTACGGGCTCCTTATTCCAAACGCGGGATTTCTCCATGTACGAATGGGATTTTTCCATACTCTGGGGCTACCGATGGGTGCTGCTTCAGGGGCTTGGCGTCACGGTCGGTTTCACCGTTGCAATCGTCGTGGGAGGGCTGCTGATCGGTCTGGCGGCAGCGATGTGCCTTCTATCGCGCTTCCGGCTGGCAAGAGGCGTGTCGCTCGCCTTCATCGAAGTTTTCCGTTGTACCCCGATCCTCGTCCAGCTCATCTGGTTCTACTATGCGCTGCCGATCCTCGCCGGGATCGAGATGACACCGGTGACTGCCTCCCTGCTTGGGCTCTCCTGCTACGGCGGTTCGTTCTATGCCGAAATTATCCGTGGCGGCATCGTCTCCATCGATCCCGGTCAGTCGGAAGCGGCAGCGGCTCTCGGAATGACGCCTGCGCTCGCGATGCGGAGAATCATCCTGCCGCAAGCACTCAAGCGCATGGTGCCGGCGCTGATGAACCAGTCGATCATGCAGTTCAAGAACACGTCGCTCGTCTCGGTGCTCGCGGTGCCGGATCTTGTCTATCAGGGGCAGATGATCGCGCATGACAGCTACCGCCCGCTTGAAGCCTATACGGCCGTCGCTGTCGCCTACTTCGCGATCCTGTTCCCGCTGACCCTGTTCGTGCGTCATCGCGAAAGAAAATTCGGAGCCAATCGATGAGCGATACTGTGCCAAAGATCGAAGTCACGGCTCTTCGCAAGAGCTTCGGTCCATTGGAGGTCCTCAAGAATATCAACTTCAGTGTCGAGGCGGGTCGGGTCGTCGCGATGATCGGTCCTTCAGGATCGGGAAAGTCCACGCTGCTGCGCTGTATCAACCTTCTGGTCGTCCCCGACGATGGCGCCATCAGGGTCGGCAACACGTCCTTCTTCTTCGGACAGGGACATCAGCCGCCACGGACGAAGGCACTGGCGGACTTCCGCTCGCGTACCGGCATGGTGTTCCAGAACTTCAACCTCTTTCCCCATATGACCGTTTTGCAGAACGTCATGGAAGCGCCGGTCCACGTCCGCAAGCTTGACCTTGGCACCGCCCGCAGCCTTGCCATGACCCAGCTGGAGAAAGTCGGGCTGGCGGATCGAGCTGGGCAGATGCCGAACACGCTCTCGGGAGGGCAGAAGCAGCGGGTTGCCATCGCGCGTGCGCTGGCGATGGAGCCTGAGGTGATGCTGTTCGACGAGGCGACCTCGGCTTTGGACCCTGAACTCGTCAGGGAGGTTCTCTCGACGATGCAGAAGCTTGCGGCCGACGGCATGACGATGGTGATCGTCACCCATGAGATCGCTTTTGCCCGCGAGGTTGCGGATCGCGTTGTCTTCATGCGCGACGGCGTCGTCATCGAGGATGGTCCGGCGCGGGAAACGATCGACTCCCCAAAGATGGAGGCGACCAGAGCCTTCCTCAGTCATTTCCACCAGGGCAACACATCGCATTAAGCCTCGATCCGCCACACCGACCTTAGCCAGCAACGGCTGCGCGGTCGTGGATCAAACAGAATTCGGAGACCGGACATGGAACGCATCGAGCATCTTAACGTCTACCTCATCGAAAGCCCCATCAAGATGGCGCGGCTTCAAGGGGTGGGGAATGTCAAGGGTACCGTCAAGCGGGTATTGGTCAAGCTCACCTCGTCCTCGGGTATCATAGGCTGGGGCGAAGCCGCCCCTTGGGAGGTTTTCACCGGCACGGCCGAAGGCGCCTTTGCCGCCATCGATATCTATCTGCGTTCGCTGGTCATCGGTGCCCCCATCAAGGAAATCCGCAAGCTGACGATCGCGATGGACCGGGCGCTCGTCGGTCATGGCGAGGCCAAGCTTGCAATCGAAACCGCCATGTTCGACATCCTGGGCAAGTCCAGCGGCCTGTCGATCGCCGACCTTCTCGGAGGTCGCGTCCGCGATGAGATCCCGCTCTCCTTTTCCATTGCCGATCCGGATTTCGAAGCCGACATGGCGCGGATGCATGAGATGGTGCCGAAGGGCAATATCATCTTCAAGGTCAAGACCGGGGTAAAGCCGCACGCCGAAGACATGGCGCATCTGGAGGCTATGCGCGATGCATTCGGTGACGGTATCGACCTGCGGCTCGACTACAATCAGGCGCTCCAGCCCTTCGGTGCGATTGCCATCCTGCGCGACGTCGACCGGTTTCGCCCCACCTTCATCGAGCAACCCGTGCCGCGCGATTGCCTGCAGGCGATGACCTCCTTTGCCGATGCGCTCGACACGCCGATCCTGGCCGACGAGAGCTGCTTCAACCCCGGCGACCTGATGGAGATCATCCGTTTGGGTGCGGCAGATGCGATCTCGGTCAAGCTGATGAAGGCGGGTGGCATTCTCAAGTCTCAGGCGCTGATGGCAATCGCCGACACCGCGCACATACCCGGCTATGGCGGCACGCTCTGGGAGGGTGGCGTCGCCTTGGCGGCCGGCACCCAGTTCATAGCGGCGACACCGGGCGTTTCGCTGGGCTGCGAATTCTACATGCCGCATCACGTCCTGACAGAGGACGTTTTGGAAGAGCGTATTGCGAACCGCAACGGGTGCGTGATCGTACCCGACGGGCCTGGGCTCGGCATCAGCATCAGCGAGGCATCGCTTCGCGGCAATGCCAGGATTCTTGCCGAGCGGTGAGAGGGATGCCGTCCGTCTGAAATCTCCCGTTACGCCTGGGGTCCGTTCCGAAAAGATCGGCTGATTGCGCGAGACGGAGGAGGTGACGGCGCGCGCTTACAAAAATCAGGAAACCAGAATGCCGAACATCGCCTTACGTCATATCGCCGTCATCGGATGTGGCATCGTCGGCGCCTGCAGCGCACTCGCACTGCTGAAGGACGGGCATCGTGTCACGATCATCGAACCGGGCGAGCCGGGCGACAGGCAGGCGGCGAGCTACGGCAACGGGGCCTTCCTCAGCCCGGCATCGATCATCCCCATGTCCGTTCCGGGCCTCTGGAAGAAAGTGCCGGCTTACCTTCTCGATCCTGAGGGGCCGCTGACCATCCGCTGGAAGCATCTTCTCCCCCTTGCGCCGTGGCTGCTGCGTTTCCTCAACGCCGGCTCAACACTCGCCAAGGTGCAGCGGACGGCGAAAATCCTGTCCTCGCTGCTGTCGGACGCGCCGATGCGCCATCGCGCCATCGCGGCCGATTGCGGGCAGGCGGACATGATCCGCCAGGACGGTCTGCTCTATGTCTATCCCGACCGGGCAAGCTTCGAGGCCGACGGTTTCGCCTGGCGGCTGCGGCGCGACAATGGCGTTGCGTGGCGGGAACTGTCGGGTGGGGAGCTGCATGCTTTCGAACCCTCCCTCAACCGGCGCTATACATTTGCCGCGTTCGTCGAGGCTGGTGGACATTGCGTTGACCCCGGTGCCTATGTCTCGTTGTTGGTACAGCGCGCGCTTGGCGAAGGCGCTCGGTTGGTGAAGGCAAGCGCAACTGGCTTTCGGGTAAAGGACGGTCGCCTCACGGCTGTCGATACCGATGCCGGCCCAATCGAATGCGACGGCGCAGTCATCGCGGCGGGGATCAGGTCGAAGACGCTCGCGAAAATGGTCGGCGATCGCATCCCGCTGGAAAGCGAGCGGGGCTATCACGTCGAAGTCGTCGATCCGAAGACAGGCCCGCGCATTCCGATCATGCCGAGCGACGGCAAGATGGCCAATACCATGATGCCCGGCCGGTTGCGGGCGTCGGGGCAGGTGGAACTTGCCGGCGTCGATGCCGCACCCGACTGGAGGAGAGCGGATATCCTGCTGCGGCAGCTTCTCAGCACCTATCCGGATCTCGGAAAGAGCCCGGAGGATCTGACGGTCCTGCGCTGGCAAGGCAACCGCCCCTCGACCCCCGACGGACTGCCGGTCATCTCGCGCTCAAGCGCAACGGTCGATGTCGTGCATGCCTTCGGTCACGGCCATATCGGCCTTGCGGCCGGCCCGAAAACCGGAGAACTGGTCGCTGCGGAATTTTCCAGGCGGACGCCGCCGATCGACATCGGGCCTTTCGCGGCGTCACGCTTCCGATAGGGCCTTGCCGTCAGCGGTCGATCCGTGTCGACAATATGATCGATGACAGTGTTTTCTCGACCCCATCCATCTCGCCGATCCTGTCGATCACCTTGTCCAGTTCGCTGATCGATGCGGCGGCGATAATCGCGATCAGATCGAAGCTGCCGCTGACGGAATAGACGGATCTGACGTGAGGGATCGCCTGAAGTTCCTGCGTCACGCGGCCGAGCATCTTGGCCGTCAATGTGATCAGCACATGCGCCTTCACGAGGCCGCTTTCGAAGCCATCGGACAGACGAACACCGTAGCCGGCGATCACGCCATCCCGCTCGAGACGCTCGATTTTCGTCTGCACGGTCGTGCGCGACAGCCCTAGCCTGCGGGCGAGCATGGCGGTTGGAATCCGGGCGTTTTCGCTGAGGAAGGACAGGAGTTGCCGATCTTTTTCCGATAACGTCATTATGATCAAATCCAACGGCAATTTGCACGAATTTACTGTTCATTTCTATCATTCCGGCGCTGTGAATCAACCAAGCTGTCGAGAATAAAAAATGTATAAAAATTACGATCACTGTTTGGGGACTGATATGAAAAACATCGTTGTCATCGGCGCTGGCAAGATCGGATCGACGATTGCCCGCCTGCTCGTTCATTCCGGCGACTATCATGTCACGGTCGTGGACCGCAGCGAGGAACATCTTGCGCAAATCGAGACAAGTGCCGCTTTGCGAGTAGCCAAAGTCGACATCGCGGACGCCTCGGCGCTCACCGCTGTTCTCTCCGGCAGTTTCGCCGTTCTCAGCGCCGCGCCGTTCCATCTGACGATAGCCATCGCGGAAGCGGCGGCAAAGGCTGGCATTCACTATCTCGACCTGACCGAGGATGTCGCATCGACCAGACGAGTGAAGGCCATCGCGCAAACTGCAAACACCGCCTTCATTCCGCAATGCGGGCTCGCGCCGGGATTTATCTCGATCGTCGCCAATGACCTCGTCAGTCGTTTCGACAGTCTCGACAGCGTCCGTCTTCGCGTCGGCGCGCTGCCGCAATATCCGTCCAATGCCCTGAACTACAATCTGACCTGGAGCACCGACGGCGTCATCAACGAATATATCGAGCCATGCGAGGCGATCGTCGAAGGGAAGCTCGTTCAGGTTCCGGCGATGGAAGAGCGGGAGGAGTTCTCGCTGGATGGCGTCACTTACGAGGCCTTCAACACGTCCGGCGGGCTCGGCACCCTTTGCGAAACGCTGGAGGGCAAGGTCAGAACGCTCAACTATCGCACGATCCGTTATCCCGGCCATGCGGCGATCATGAAAGCGCTTCTGAACGACCTCGGCCTGCGTCATCGCCGCGAAGTCCTGAAGGACATCCTCGAACATTCCCTGCCGTCCACCTTGCAGGATGTCGTCATTATCTTCGTGACCGTTTCCGGCTGGAGAAACGGCCGCCTCGTGCAGGAAACCTATGCGAACAAGGTCTATAGCGCGACGGTTGCCGGCCGCCCCATGAGCGCCATTCAGATCACCACCGCGTCGAGCATTTGCGCGGTGCTCGACATGCTCAGCCACGGGCACCTGCCTGCCCGCGGTTTTGTCCGTCAGGAGGATATCGGGCTCGACCTGTTCCTGAAAAGCCAGTTCGGCCATTTCTACGAACAGGCGGCCGATACGCGGAAGATGGCAAGCTGAGGTGACCGGCGACCGGCCTGCAAAGCGCGGACAATAATCTTCCAGGCGGGTTCGTTTGATCCCGCCTGGACTATCGAGCCGAGCCGCTTGCGATATGCTCCATGGTCACGCAAAGGTTTGCGATGCTTGCGGGAGCCTTCTGATGCAGGACTCGCAGCAGCCGTTCATCCGCCGTCACGAAACGCCAGTTGCGGCTGGCGGCAAGGCAGATATACATGCAGTCATAGGCCGGATGGCCAAGGCTGATTGCCATCTCCGTGGCCTTGGCGAGCAATCCCCGCATCGCAAACAGTTCGATATTGCTCCGCTCCAGCAGCTTTGCCGCCATGGATGCCTCGGCGGGCGTCAATTCGTTCCGCTGGGCCTTTTTCCAGAGGATATTGGCGCATTCCGCCACGAGTAGATCCGGAGCGGCAAAATGATGATTTTGCCGCAACATGACGGCAAGCGACGTCCCTTCTTCCTCAACGACCCATTTGACCGCTATGCTGGCGTCGATGACGAGCGTTTCCGTCACCGCTCCTCACGCCCTTCCCGCAGAAGGGTTTCCGAGGGCGTTTGTTTCCGCTTCGCCGTCAGTTGCCGCAGTTGCGCGGCCAGGTCGTCAAAGGAAGGCTCGACCTCGCTCTCCAACGCCTGCCGCAAGATCTCCCGATGCTCGGCTTCCGCCGAACGGCCGTGACGGGCGGCGCGCATCTTGAGCTTGGCAATCAACTCGTCGTCGAGGTTGCGGACATGCAGGTTGCCGGACATGATGCTCTCCATGATCTCATTGAGAGCAAAGATAGCGGTCTCGGCAATCGATATCAAGGCGATCGAAAAGAACCGGCCGATGCGCGCGGGGAGCGACATCACATTGGCCGGTCCGAGTTCCTTGTATCACTGAATCGCAGCGTCGCGCTTCTTCTTCCAGTCGCCGCTGTCGAGCTGCTTACGCATAAATGCGTCCACGGCCGCCTTCAATGCCGGGTCCTTGCGCAACAGATAGGCGTTGTCGAAATGGGTGAAGGTGTTCTTGACCGCAACCGGGCAACGCACGCCGGGATGCAGCCTGGATTGAATATCCACCTCTATGCCGTCGGTGATCATGATGTCGGCCTTGTTCGCCGCGATTTCGTCGAAGATTGCCTTGTTGTCCGCAAACTCCTCGATCGGCGCCTTGGAGAAATGATCATGGGCGAACTTGTCGTTGGTGCCGCTCGGATTGACGATCACGCGGACCGAAGGTTGGTCGATCGCTTCCAGCGTCGCATATTTGTCCTTGTCCTCGCAGCGGGCGATCGGGCGCTTGCCGTCGCTGACGTTGGGCACGGAAAAGTCGCCCACTTCAGCGCGCGCGGCGTTGATCGTAATGCCGCCCAGCGCGACGTTGAATTTGCCCGCCTTGAAATCGCGCCTGATGCACCCTTATGAGGCATTCATGAACCAGAGACATAACTTCATGCCAATTCTGCCGTCTAATCGGGATGTATGGCGTCGTCTATTTTCTCTTCATCATAAAACCGAACGCTCACGACGGGTGGGCCAAGAGGAAGAGCAATGAAGAAGCGTATACTCGGCAAGAGCGGTCTCGAAGTTTCGGCCATCGGCTTCGGCTGCATGGGCCTGAACTTCGGCTACGGTCATGCACTGGGCACGCAGGAAGGCGTGACGCTGATCCGTCAGGCGGTCGAACGCGGCGTCACCTTCTTCGACACGGCGGAGATCTACGGTCCCTTCACCAATGAGGAGATGGTCGGCGAGGCGCTGGCGCCGGTTCGCGATCAGGTGGTGATCGCAACGAAATTCGGCTTTGCGATTGATCCCGAGACCAGGAAGTCGTCCGGCCCGAACAGCCGGCCGGAAAACATCCGCAAGGCGGCGGAAGGCTCGCTCAAGCGGCTGGGCGTCGAGGTCATCGATCTTCTCTACCAGCATCGCGTCGACCCCAACGTGCCGATCGAGGATGTGGCCGGTGCCGTCAAGGATCTGATCGCCGAGGGCAAGGTCAGGCATTTCGGCCTGTCGGAGCCCGGCGCGCAGACGGTTCGCCGCGCGCATGCCGTGCAGCCGATCACGGCGCTGCAGAACGAATATTCGCTCTGGACGCGCGGTCCGGAAACCAACGGCATCCTTGAGGCCTGCGAGGAGCTCGGCATCGGCCTGGTCGCCTACAGCCCGCTCGGCAAAGGCTTCCTGACCGGTGCGATGGGCAAGGACACGAAGCTTAGCGAGAACGATTTCCGCAAGCTCCTGCCGCGCTTCACGCCGGAGGCGATGGAGAAGAACCAGGCCCTGATCGACCTGCTCAAGAGCATCGCCGACGCGAAGAGCGCGACGACTGCCCAGATCGCCCTTGCCTGGCTCCTGGCGCAGAAGCCCCGGATCGTGCCTATCCCCGGCACCACCAAGCTGCACCGGCTGGAAGAAAACCTTGCCGCCGCTGACATCGAATTGACGCCAGATGATCTGGCGCGGATCCACAGCGCGGCCGCCGAGATCGGCGTTGAGGGTGAACGCTATCCCGAGCATCTGCTGAAGACCGTCGGTCTCTGAGACGCCAGGAATTCCTATTGTGATCCGAGCCCGTGCGCCCGCTGCGCGGGCTCCATTCTTTTCAAGATTGGAGAATAGTCATGTCTCAGAATATCGACGGCAAGGTCATCGTCATCACCGGCGCGAGCAGTGGTCTCGGTGAGGCGACCGCGCGCCATCTGGCGGGCGAGGGCGCCAAGCTTGTTCTCGGCGCACGCAGGCTCGACAGGCTGCAGGCCCTTGCCAAGGAATTGAACCTGAGCCCCGAAGCGGCCGTCCAGACCGACGTTGCCGACCGCGAGCAGGTCAAGCGCCTCGTCGATGCGGCGGTCGCCGCGCATGGCCGGGTCGACGTGATCATCAACAATGCCGGCGTGATGCCGCATTCGCCGCTGGAGCGCGGCAAGGTGGACGATTGGGACCGGATGATCGACGTCAACCTCAAGGGCG
>DASWOH010000270.1:0-47582 GCA_036398815.1 Rhizobium sp.
GCCAGCCGAGGAAGGGGGCGTTGATGACCACCCCTTCGTGATCGACCAACCCGGGAATGGCCACTCCGACACCGATCGTTTTGTCGATGGCAAATGGCCCCGAGGCAATGAGATTGTCGATGAGTTCATGGACGCGGTTCAACATCAGATCGGCATCGCGAAAATCGTTTCCGATCAATTCGGATCGTTGCGCAACGACACACTGCGTCAGATCCACGACCACCGCAGAAACGCTGCGCATACCGATCTCGATGCCGACGGAATAAGCCCCAGTGGGATCCAGGCTGACTTCGACGCCCGGTCGTCCGACACGCGACTCCGTCACGTTCGTCGGACCTTCCATGACGAGGCCGCTGTGAAGCAAGGTCAGCATCGCATTGCCGACAGTGGCCCGCGTCAGCTGTAGTTCGCGGGCGATGTCGGCGCGAGACATCGCCTGCCCGCGACGGAGAATTCTTAGAATTCGCATCGCATTGATATGGCGCAGCAGCTGGGTTGTCGTCGACATTGCGTCCTTCGGCAATCGGAAAATGGTGGTGACCAGGTTTTCCTAGTCGGCAGACGCTCTATTTGTCCATACCGAGTCTACGCGATCAGTCAGCGGGAATATCCAAGAAATTTGGCCAGGCATCAAACTTTTGTGCGGCCTTCCCCGCTGCGTGGTTATTGTATTCTTCAAATCCATTGATCGCCAAGCTGTATTTGACCGGAAATTTCGCAGCTTCCATATCGCTAACCACATGAATCCACGATGTACCTTTTCATTATGGAAGTTAAATTAAATTTAGTTTCCGTTGCGGCTACTATCTTCGGCTGCCTCCTCTCACTATCGATAAGCCATCTGGTGCGAATTCCTTCCCATTGTTGGTCGTCCTGGATCGGTGGCTTTGCCCGGAAAGCCGGGCTTTTCGGGCGCTTTTCGCCCAGGTTTGGCGGATTCTTCTGCTCGATTGAGTGGAACGGCGTTCACTCGAACCGTCAACTTGAAGCCCTCCCCCCTTGCGTCAACGCCGAAACCGACGGTCCGGTACTCGACCATTCTCAAAACAGCCAGTTTCGCGGCATTTCGGCCGTAGAAGGCCGCTGACACGCTTTCGTACCCACGATGGATGTTGCCTATCCTTAACCAGAAAACGCGCTGAGCGGACTTATATTTCTGTCATCAAACACACTTGCAAAGGATCGGTTATCCTATCCACACAATATCCGCAGACACGCTTCAGCTCACCTTCTGCGCCATGGGACCATTCGCCCGCACCAATGACATCAACATCTGCCCAATCGCGAACTCTCCCTTTTCGGTTCGCTGGGGGCACCGTAAAGTTAATCGGGCAGCCATTGATCTGTAGGAATGGGGGCATGACGAAAGTCGTTCGTGATCCTCTTTATCGCCGCCATCGCTTTTCCGCTGAGGTGATTGCCCAGGCCGTCTGGCTGTAGTTTCGCTTTTCGCTCAGTTTGCAGATGGTCGAAGATCTGCCAGCGGAGCGTGGGATCATCGTCTCGCACCGGACCGTGCGCCTCTGGGCGGAGAAATTCGGTCAGCACTTTGCCGGCAAAATCCGCCGACGATCCGCTGGTCGGCTCGGCGACAAATGGCACCTCAATGAGGTCGTCATCTCCATTGGCGGCAAGAAACACTGGCTATGGCGGGCTGTCGATCAGGATGGCCTTGTTCTCGACGTGCCGGTGCAAAGCCGCCGCAATACCAAGGCCGCCAAACGCTTGATGCGAAAGCTTCTGACAGGACAGAGGCGATCACCTCGAGTCATGATCACCGACAAGCTGCAATCTTACGGGACGGCAAAGCGCGATATCCTGCCCGGAGTTGAACATCGATCCCACAAAGGCCTGCACAACAGGGCGGAGAATTCCCATCAACCGACCCGGCAGCGAGAGCGGATCACGAAGGGCTTCAAGTCAGCCAGACATCTCCAGCGTTTTGTTTCCCTTCATAACCCCGTCGCCAATCTTTTTTCACATTCCACGCCACGATATTCCGTCCGACCATCATCGCGAACTGAGAACCGAAGCCATGAGAACGTGGAATGAGATCGCGCGCCTGTAAACCGCATAAGCGAAAGCGCAGGCGGCAATTCTAACCAAAGCCCGTTAACTTTACGATGCCCAAAAAAAATATTGATACAAACTGCGTTGGATTTCGCCAGTCGCAGGGATAACCGATTAACGCCGGGCAGCGGCGTTCTATGGCCTTGCCCGGCAACCCGCTTGAAAGATCACAATCCGTCGACATCGATGATCGCTTGCGTGAAGGCCCGCGGTGTTTCTTGCGGAAGCTTATGTCCGATGCCGTCTTCGAACGTCTTGCAACGCTCTGGCCAGAGCGCCGTCAGAATATCGGCCGTGCGCGCACTCCAGTCAAAACCGCCAGAGATTGCCGTTGGGATTTTCAGCGCCTTCATGAGGACGGAGGATATCGACAGCCACGACCGATTGCTGATCATTGCGAACAGTCGCATTGGAAAGAAAACGGCGCGCCGTATAGCCGAGCAGACAGGGAACGATCACGCGGTAACCCTGCGATGCGAGCGGGGGAGCAACGTCAACAAAGCTGCGGATGCCATAAGGCCAGACAAACAGTAGAAAACCGGAACACCCTTGGCCGAGCCAGCCTCTGCATGTCCGACATTCAGCACGCCGGCACCGATCTGCTTCGGAGAACCGAAAGCTGCGTTGGGCTCGCACTTGAGCGTAGCCTCAGTCGTCAGCCTTGCCTTGTCGGATTGCGCCACGGCGAGGTCGGTAGACCGCAAGGAAAGTCGGCCGATCGCTAGACCTCACAATCGACCACACGACGAGAACACAGCCACTATCCGTCCTCCCGCTGCCGCTTGCCGAAACGACGGGATCTAAACAGCGTTCCCCGCGGGGAACTCTCTTTCGGCGACATGAAATTGAGCGCCACAGACCCAAAGTTCCCCGCGGGGAACGCTGTTTTAGGCCTAGTTGCCACGAATCATAGAATCGGAGTACTTCTTATCTACGCAAAATGCCGGTAGTACCGACATTCCGCGTAAATAAAGAGACCAGTCATAAAAACCCAACCATAAAGGCGCTTAGTAACGTGGCCAAAAATGGGAGAAAACCATGACCCGACATCTGAGCAGCCTCGCCTTCATGCAAACATTCTCGGCGAAGCTGGATAGCGCATTGGGCAATCTTAGCCTAGCGCAGTTTCCTCCGCATGCCCGTCGAACGATGCGCAAGTTCACCTCTTCCGAGGTCGCCACGCTGCTCAACGTCACCGAGGCCTATATCAGGCAGGTTTCGCTGAAAGAGCAAGGACCGACGCCGGAAGTCGCCAATGGACGGCGCCTCTATACGCTCGAGCAAATCCTCGAATTGCGCATGCATCTGGCGCAGAACGGCCGCAAGAAGTGGATGAACCCGCGCAGGGTAGACGACGAGCAATGCCAGATCCTGGCTATCACCAATTTCAAGGGCGGTTCCAGCAAGACCTCCACCACCATCCATCTCGGCCACTACCTGGCCTTGAGAGGCTACCGCGTACTGGCTGTCGATCTCGACCCCCAGGCATCGTTGACCACCCTCCACGGCAGCCTGCCGGACTTCGACTATCGCAACGGCGATACGCTTTATTCAGCCATCCGCTTCGATGATCCCATTCCCACCGAGCAGATCATTCACCAGACCCATATCGCCGGCTTCGACGTCATCTGCGCCGGCCTGGAATTGACGGAGTTCGAAACCGCCGTCGCGCTCGAAATGCGCAAATCCGGCGGCACGGGCTTCCTTTTGCGCGTATCGCAGGCTCTGGAGCAAGTGGCTGATCGCTACGATATCATCCTGATGGATTCGGCCCCCTCGCTGAACTTCCTCACGCTATCCTCCCTGACGGCGGCGACAGGCGTCCTGATCCCCGTTCCGGCACATATGCTCGATGTGGATTCCACGGCGAAGTTCCTGGAACTCGCCGGATCCTACATGCAAATCCTCGAACAGGTCGGCACCTCGGCCCAGTGGGATTTCGCCAAGTTCCTGATCACTAAGTTCGAGCCGAACGACCACCCGCAGGCCAATATGACCGCACTGATGCGGCAGGTCTTCGGCGAGGATCTGCTACTGAATTCAGTCATCAAGTCGACCGCCGTTGCGGATGCATTGACCTGGAAGCAAAGCCTTTACGAGGTCCAGCGGTCGAGATTCTCTGCCCCGAAAACCTATGACAGGGCAATCGAGTCGATCAACGCGGCAAATGCCGAAATCGAAGAGCTTCTTTGGAGAGCATGGGGACGCGAATGAGCAGGAAAGATTCCAAAGGCATGTTTGCCAACGTGCTGGTCGGTCTCGGCCAGGATACAGCCTCCGTGCCCACACCAACGACATCAGCGTCGCCGCATCTTCTGAAGGTCGCCGCCAGCGTTCGGCAGCTGCAGGAGCGCGGCGAACTCGCCGACAAACTGCTCCAGGGTGCCGATCATATCATCCAACTCGACGTGGACGCGGTTTTGCCGTCGTCTATCCGGGATCGATTTGACGGAGCCTATGATGCCGACAGGCTTCAGGATCTCGTGCAGTCCATGCGGGAGCATGGGCAAACGACACCAGGTCTCGTTCGGCCCATGCCGGGCGAGGGCGGCAGGTTCCAGATCGTCTTCGGGCGCCGACGCCTCGCCGCTGCAAAGCTTCTTGGCGTCAAGTTCCGCGCCATTGTCCGCGATCTCACGGACGAGCAGGCAATCGTCATTCAGGGCGAGGAAAACGCCAATCGCGACGACCTGTCCTTCATTGAAAAATGCGTTTTCGCCCTCAGCCAGGAAGAAGCGGGTTTCAAGCGCGAGGTAATCTGCTCCTCTTTGGCAACCGGCAAATCGCATGTTTCCGAGATGCTGCAGATCGCCAAAGTCTTTCCCAAGGCGGTTCTGACGCGCATTGGCGCTACTCCGGAAACCGGCCGTCGTCGCTGGGCGCAACTGGCTGAACGCTGGAGCGCCAATGCCAAAGCCCAGGCGATCGCCGAACGGGTTCTGGAAGAGCAGGCTGATCTCTCGCTTTCCAGCGATGACAGGTTCGTGGCCGTATTGAATGCCGTTTCCAAGGCCGAGAGCGCCCCCACAGCCCCTGCGGATCGCGCTCAGGAGGTCGTTTCAAAGGGAATGACCCTTGCCATCGTGAACTACGCCAAGGCGGGAACCAAGCTTACTTTCACGAAAGCCGTCCCGGACGATTTCGTGAATTACCTGCTGCGTCGAATGGAAGGATTGCACGAGGAATATCTCGACCAATCCCAACAGACCGCGCAGAACAAGACCAAATTGTCATAGGAGACTAAATAGCAAAAGAAAAAGGCCCCCGAACGTTGCCGTAGCGGAAGCCCTTCTCAGTATGTAGCAATACGAGAATCACATTTCCGCGAATCATAGTCAAGAGTCTTTGGCACCGTTTTTGGTGAGCGGCTTTCTTTTGCCTGTTGAAAGGTGAAGGAAATGGAGACGCATATCACGACGCCCTTCGGGCGGCGGTCGATGTCGCTTGCCTTGATGAGAAATCAGCTCAAGGCGGCCGTCATCAAGGAAGGCAAAACCGTCGATAAATGGCGGGTGTTTCGCGATGTCTGCGAAGCAAGGTCGCTGCTCAATATCTCGGATCGCGCGCTCGCGGTTCTGAACGCCCTTTTGACCTTCTATCCGGAGAAGGAACTCAGCGAAGAGGCCGGTCTGGTGGTCTTTCCGTCCAACAATCAGCTCACCATCCGGGCCCATGGCATTACCGGAACGACGCTGCGACGGCATTTGGCGGCGTTGATCGAAGCCGGCCTGATCCTGCGCAAGGACAGCCCGAACGGCAAGCGCTTCGCCCGCAAGGACGGGGCAGGAGCGATCGAGGATGCCTATGGCTTCAATCTGGCACCGCTGCTTGCACGTTCTGAGGAACTCGCCGAACTGGCACAGCAGATTGCCGCTGAACGAAAGCAGCTACGGCTCGCCAAGGAACGGCTCACCATCTGCCGCCGCGATGTCCGCAAATTGATCACCGCCGCAATGGAGGAGGGCGCTCCCGGTGACTGGCAAACGATCGAGAAACATTATCTCGGCTTGATCAACACCTTGCCCCGGACACCGACAGCACGCGATATCGCCCCCATCGCCGAAGAAATGGAGATGCTGCGCCAGGAGATCATCAACCGTCTGGAAACACAGCTGATTTCCGAAAATTCAGCTGGCAATGATGTTCAAAATGAACGGCATATACAGAATTCAAATACCGAATCCTTAAAAGAATCTGAAGCAAGCCAGCAAACAGCACCTGTCATAAAATCAAACGAGGATAGCACGCAGAACAACAAGCGGCTGCAACAGCCGATGACGGCCTATCCCTTGGCAACGGTGCTACAAGCCTGCCCCGAGATCAGCAATTACGGCCCCTCTGGCACAATTGCGAGCTGGCGGGACCTGATGACAGCCGCCATTGTCGTTCGAACTATGCTGGGCGTCACATCCAGCGCCTATCACGATGCTTGCGATACCATGGGGCCGGAAAATACGGCTGCCATCATGGCCTGCCTTCTCGAAAAAGCGGAACATATCAACTCGGCCGGCGGCTACCTGCGCAACCTCACGACAAGAGCGCGGCGAGGTGAATTCTCGCTCGGTCCGATGCTCATGGCGCAGATACGCGGGCGTGACGCCGAGGCAAGGAAGGCCTCATGATCATCATCATCGAAGGGATCAGCGCCGCGGGCAAGACAACATGGTGCCAACGCCCACGACCATGCCACCGGTACGCGTTGAATGGGCACTGGCGGACAATCTCCCTGTACCGGAGAATATCGGTCTCTTATCGAGAGATCGGTGCGATGTGGAGGTCTTCGATCGTCTTATTGCAGGCTTGCCAGAAGCGCCGTACGGCTCAAAAGCTATCACTATCGATGCTTGCTGCTGGCGGATGACAATGGAGGCATTTCCACGCTTGTCGCCATAGTGGAAATTAGCTGCGTTTTGGCTTCCACTCAGAAAAATTATGGTATCAATTCAAATAATTAATTAGCCAATCAATTCCGCAAACAAGGGGCTAACAGGAGCAAATATCCACGCTAAATTTACTCGAGCTTGGCTTCCAAGGCAAGAGGGTTGCCGTGTTCGACAGAAGAGAGGCCAATCACGCAGGACTTATTGAGAAAAATATTTCCATAAATTCTATAGAAATAGACATTACGGCTTTCACACCCCGACGTTTGTACCCCTAGGGTTATCCCAAGATGTAAATGGCAATTGCCAGGAAGAGGGGATGGATATGGGCCTGTTTCGTTCAGCAGTGATCGGTGTCGCGGCAGCTTTGGGTTTCGGACTGGCATCAGCCCAGGCGGCTGATCTTTCTGAGATCAGGATCGACTGGGCGACCTACAATCCCGTCGGCCTTCTTCTGAAAAAGGAAGGGCTGCTCGAAAAGGAATTCGCCAAGGACAATATCAGCATTCGCTGGGTGCAGTCAGCGGGCTCGAACAAGGCGCTGGAATTCCTGAGCGCCGGCTCGATCGATTTCGGTTCGACCGCGGGTGCCGCAGCCTTGATCGCGCGGGTCAACGGTAACCCGATCAAATCGATCTATGTTTTCTCCCGTCCTGAATGGACGGCTTTGGTCACCCGCGCGGACAGTCCCATTTCCACCGTTCAGGATCTGAAGGGCAAGACCATCGCGGTCACCCGCGGCACCGATCCGCACATCTTTCTCGTCCGCGCCCTGGCGGATGCCGGATTGAAGCAGACGGATGTGAAGCTGGTGCTGTTGCAGCATGCCGACGGCAAGCTCGCGCTTCTGCGTGGCGATGTCGATGCATGGGCAGGCCTCGATCCGCTGATGGCAGCGGCCGAAGTGGAGGACAAGGCGAGGCTCTTCTATCGCAAGCCGGAAAACAACACCTGGGGCGTGCTCAACACCACCGAGACATTCGCCACCGAGCATCCCGACATCGTCAAGCGCGTCATCGCCGTCTACGAACAGGCGCGAGCCGACGCTATCGCGGACCCTGCAGCATTGAAGGCGGTGCTGGTCGAAGCAGCGAAGCTTCCGGACGACGTGATCGCCAAGCAGCTCGAGCGCACGGATATCTCCCAGTCGACGATCGGCGATCCGCAGCGCGACACGATCTCGAAGGCGGGCCTCGCCTTGCAGAGCGCCGGTGTGCTTCCTGCTGACGTCGATATTCAGAAAGTCACGAGCGAGCTGATCGACGACCGCTTCGCCGTTGGGAAAACGCAGTGAAGGCGTAAAGCAATATCATGGCGGACTTGGCCGAGACCGGTATCGAAACGGAGACAAAGACGTCGCGTTCAGTCGCGGCGTCCGTGTTTTATGGAATAGGCGGCAAGGCGACGGCCGCCATCATCCTGCCTGCCCTGGGGCTGCTGTTCTGGGAAGTCGCAGTTGCGGCCGGATGGTTTTCCGGCCGTCTCATGCCGCCGCCGTCCAGGGTTGCCGCGACCTTGTGGATGCTTTTGAAATCCGGTGAGCTGTTCACCCATATCGGCATCACGACGGTCAGGGTGTTCTTCGGATTTGTCATCGGCACCGTCACGGCCACGATTGCAGGAGCCGTGACGGGATATTTCGGACTTGCGCGCCGGCTGATCGATCCGTCGCTTCAGGCGCTTCGTTCCATTCCGTCGATCGCCTGGGTGCCTCTGTTCATTCTCTGGTTCGGGATTTTCGAAGCGTCGAAAGTGGCGTTGATCGCTGTCGGCGTCTTCTTTCCGGTCTATCTCGGCGTGTCGGGCGCCATTCTGTCGGTTGACCGCAAGATCGTCGAGGTCGGGCGCATTTTCCGGCTGTCCGGCTTTGCTCTGGTACGGCGGGTTATGATGCCTGCCGTTCTTCCCGCCTATGTGACGGCCTTGCGATCTGGTCTCGGCCTCGGCTGGATGTTCGTCGTCGCCGCCGAGTTCATGGGCGCTTCGGAGGGGCTCGGCTATCTCCTCGTCGATGGGCAGCAACTGGGCAAACCCGACCAGATCATGGCCGCCATCATCACCTTTGCCGTCATCGGGAAGGTGACGGACAGTCTGCTGCTCGCGGCAACCGCGCCTTTCCTGACATGGCAGGACAGCTACAGGCGGGAAGGATGAACCGATGCTGACGCTGCGAAACCTGGGTAAGACCTACGCAAATGGCGTGCGCGCGCTCGAAGGCTTCTCGCTCGGCCTGGCTCCAGGCGAGATCGTTGCCGTCATCGGCGGATCGGGTTGTGGCAAGAGCACGCTGCTGCGATTGATCAGCGGTCTCGAAACTCCCACGCGGGGAACGGTCGAACTGAACGGCGAGCCGGTCGTCAAGCCGCATCCGCTGATCAATCTCATTTTCCAGGAACCCCGTCTGCTGCCTTGGCTGACCGTTGCAAACAATGTCGGCTTCGGACTTGCCGGACTCGACGGCGACGACCGCGATCAACGGGTCGCGGCTGCATTGAAAAAGGTCGGCCTGGCCGAGCTCGGTCACCGCTGGCCGAAGGAATTGTCGGGTGGTCAGGCTCAAAGAGTGGCGATCGCGCGCGCACTGGTCACCCGGCCGGAGGTGCTGCTTCTGGATGAGCCTTTCTCAGCTCTGGATGCCTTCACGCGTGCCGATCTGCAGGACCATCTTCTCGACATATGGTCCGAGACCCGCCCGACACTCATTCTCGTGACGCATGATATCGACGAGGCCCTCGTTCTCGCGGACCGGATCATCGTCATGCGGCCATGGCCGGGTCGCATTCTCGACGAAATCAAGATCGACTTGCCAAGGAAACGCGATCGCGCGTCCGTGTCATTCGAGGCTGTGAAAAGACAGTTGCTGTTGTCGCTCAACGCGTCACTGCAGTCATCCTGACAGGGAACAGTCGGTTTTAGGATCTGCCGGTGCGCGGCAGGGATTTCCGCGCTTCCCATGCAGGCTCAAGTCAGAGCTGACGGAGCAGTAATTCCGGATTGGCGGCCAGTGTCGTAACGGTCACGTCGTCTGGTCTTGGGTGGTGCAAGGCAAGCGCCATCAGATGGTCGTGAGTAGGCTGGAAGCGGCGGAACAACCAGTGTGCGGGATTATCGGCCAGTTCGCCGTCGAATCGGATCGACAATGGATCGAGTGCAAAAGCGAAGGAGTCCAGCGGCTGTGCCAGTCCCTTGCCGATCGCTTTCACATAGGATTCCTTGAGGGTCCAGAATGCGAGGAAGACCTCATGGGCAAATTCCGGTGCGACGGCCGCCAGATGCGCGCATTCGTCAGGCGCGAAGTAGTGCTCGGCCAAATCGATGGCGGGTTTGCGGCTGAGCCATTCCACATCGATCCCGACATCATGCTCCAGCGTGAGAGCAGCGGCTGCCAGTCCCCGCGTATGCGATAAATTGAGACGCAATCGTGAGCCGGGTTCCGGCGAGACGACTTCCGGCTTTCCGTGACCGCCGGTCGTGAAGCGCCAGCCGGCCGGATCGCCGCCGGCATGTGCCGATAGCAGAGAACGTCCGAGAGCATGGGCGGCGATATAGGATGAACGGTCGTGCTGAAAATGAAAACGGGCGGCGCGGGCGCGCTCATTGTCATCGAGCAGCGCTTCCAGTTGCGGCCAATTTTCCTCGTCGTCGGTGCGGAGCCACCAGACCACGACTTCGTCTTTCGCCATCATGCATCAAGCTCCTGCCGTCATCTTGGCCTTCGGAACGCAATTTGCACCGCTCTGTTCAGGGCGACCGGAAGCGCCGACATGTGATTTTCACCCGAATATTCTTCAAAACTCACTCTTCCCGACACCGTAGCCGACGCCGCCAGTCGCAGCGCCATTTCCTTGGCATATCCCACCGTCCGGGTTTCCCTGGCGCGCTCCTGCCGCTTCTGTTCCTCAGGCGTACCCTTGTGAAAGGGCGCCAGCACCTCGCCTTCATATTGACCGGCGGAAAGATGCAATTCGATGTCGAGGGAGGCGGTGTGTTCTTCGAGGAACGCTCTTTCCGCCGCAAGGATCGCCGCGTCTTCCCAAAATATGGCCGGGCTTGCCGCGATCCATCGGTTGAAGGCCCCCGGTTTCGAAAACAGCGCATAAAGGACGAACAGGCCGCCGAAGGAATGGCCGAATAAGGTCTGGCGGGAGCGGTCGATGGGAACCTGTTCCTCGACCCAAGGCTTCAGCCGCTCTTCGACAAAGGCAAGGAACTGTTCGCCCCCGCCGGTCCTGACATCCGTGGTGCCGGGAGAAAAAGGTGGATAGACCCGGCCGGGAGGCGGGCTCAAATCCCAGGAGCGCCGCAGCGCATCATAGGGTTGATCCGACGGATAACCGATGGCGACGACGACGCCGTCGCAGACATTGGTCCCGTTCGGATAGGCCGATTGTACCTTCAAAGCATCGACCGCCGTTGCGAAGCAGGCATTCCCATCCGTCAAATACAGGACAGGCCATCCTTCGGGCGGAGGCGTTTTGGCGGGGCGGTAAAGAAAGATGCGGTGGGGCTCGCCGGCATTCCCGAAGCTGAGATCGGCGAAGGTGGCGTCGGCGATCGTCACGGGCGCAAGCGACGCCTCTGTCGCGCGGGATGACGGGTTGGGCATGTTTTCTCCGCAGGGTCGAACGACCGATAGAGGCGAGCCGTCCCTACCGGGGAGCGTGCGACGGGCTCAAAATATGATGAAACTCCTCATATTATTTCGACCATGCCCTGACAAGCCGATGTTTGAGCTTTCGACCCGGAAACAGTAACGCCATTCGCTGCCTTCCGCCCCTTTTTCAAAGGAACCGCGGCATCTCAAATCAGCAATGATAAAAAAGATGACTATTATAATCATGTATTCTTGACGAAGACCTGCGTGGCGATCTAGTTTGCGCCATCTTTTCAAGAATGGGTGGGCAGAACTCGTCATGGCGCTTAAATCATTTAATAATATCAATGTTTTAATGAGAGATAGATTCTATCTGGCGCGCACCACGACAGCGCTTGCCGCGGTGCTCGCATTGAGTGGACATGCCGTCGCCCAGGATTCTTCGGGCAACGCGGCCACGGGCAATGCGACCCAGCTTGCTCCGATTGTCGTCAGCGGCGGCACAAGCGACGCGACCGATAATTCAACCATCACAGCCAAGAAGAGCAGGGGCGCCACCAAGATCGATACGCCGCTGGTCGAGACGCCCCGATCCGTTTCGGTGGTCACCAAGAAAGAGATGGAGCAGCGCGGCGCCCAGAACATCATCGAGGCGGTGCGCTATTCCGCCGGCGTCCAGACCGGCATGAACGGCTTCGATCCGCGCTTCGACCAGATGTTCATTCGCGGCAACAACATCACGACGACGGGCGATTTCCGCGACGGGCTGCGCCAGCCTTATATGAACTACGGGATGTTCCGCACCGATCCTTATTCGCTGGATCGCGTCGAAGTCATCAAGGGACCGGTCTCCGTGCTCTACGGCGCGGGCTCGCCGGGCGGTATCGTCAACAAGATTTCGAAGCTGCCGACTGAGGAGACGATCCGGGAAGTCGGCGTGGTCTACGGAACGTCGAACCGTGCCCAGACCATGTTCGATTTCGGCGGGCCGGTCTCGCAGGATGACGATAGCTACCTGTACCGTATCGTCGGACTGGCGCGAAAGGGCGACACCAATTTCGACATCGCCGACGACCGCTACTTCATCCAACCGTCCTTCACCTGGAAGCCTGACGATGCCACGACCTTTACCCTCTATGGGTCTGCGCAGGCGGACGAGGGCGACGCCAACGTCGGCGCTTTGATCGATGCCAGCGGCAAGGTCCACAAGCTGCGCGCCAGCGATCCGGACTACGACTATCAGAAGACCCGGCAGCAGCAGGTTGGCTATCAGTTCGAGCATGAATTCGACAACGAGCTGACCTTCCGCCAGAATCTCCGCTTCTCCCATCTGGATCTGCGCTCCCGTTATCTCGGCGTCTATAGCTGGACGGGCACGGTTGCCCATCGCGGAGCAACTGCCGTCAAGGACGCGATGAACGTCTTTCAAGTCGACAACCAGCTCGAAGCCAAGTTCGACACGGGTCCTGCCGCGCATACCATGCTGTTCGGCCTGGACTACACCAATGTGAATTCGGCCTTTGCATATGGTTTCGATTCGACCGCCAGCGCCGCTTATGACTTCGACATTTCCAATCCGACCTATGGCGTTTCCGGCGCGACGCCGGAATACAACTACAGCCGCGTAAAGGCTGACATGCGGCAGGTGGGAGCTTACGCTCTCGACCAGATCGAGCTCGACAAGTGGCGCTTCACGCTGGGCGGACGGCAGACCTGGGTCGATCAATCGAACGACACGACCTATGTTTCCTCTGGAACGAGCACGTCTGAGAACGTCAAGTCCCACGCGTTTTCCGTTCAGGGCGGAGCGCTTTATCTTTTCGACAATGGCCTGGCGCCCTTCGCCAGCTATTCGACGTCGTTCGATCCCGTCACCCAGCGATCGGAATCCGGCAGCATTCTGGATCCGACCAAGGGCGAACAATATGAGCTGGGCGTGAAATATCAGCCGCCGGGCACCGATATTATGCTGTCCGCCGTTGCCTATCACCTGGTCGAGAAGAACAAGCCGGTCCTGGTCAATCCGCTGACGCTTGTCTATGATTCGCTCGGCGAAGTGACGAACAAGGGCATCGAGCTGGAGGCCAAGGCGACCGTCGCCGACGGTTTGGATGTGATCGCAGCCTATTCCTACAATCATTCCGAGATCACCGGCGGGGACGACGTCGGCAATGCGCCGTCGGTCACGCCGAACCATATCGCCAGCCTGTGGACGAACTATACGTTCCAGGACGATTCCGTCGCCAATGGTCTGACCGTCGGGGGCGGGCTTCGCTACACCGGCAAGAGCTACACCAGCACGGCCAATACATCGAAGAATGGCTCCAGCTTCTATCTCGATGCCGCAGTCTCCTACGATTTCGGGGCGATGGACAAGAAGTACAAGGGGCTGACGGCATCGCTGGATGTCCGCAATATCGCCAACCGGCGACTGACGGTGTGCGACAGCGGCTATTGCTACCTCGGACAGGGCCGCAACATCACCGCTTCGCTCAAGTATCGCTGGTAAGATATTATCCCGGCGCCGCCTTGCATGTGGCGACGCCGGATACTGTCCGTCATCACGGAGTTGATGGCCTGCCTCTCGAGAGGGGAGGCATCAGGGGATCTTCAAAATCTGTTCCATGTGGACAGCGCGGGCTTCAAATCCTACGGAACGATAAAATGCCTGTGCCGCGTGGTTCGAAGCCGATACGTTCAGGCTGATGAGGTTAACTCCTTCTCCAGCTATCCATTCCCGCATGTGTTGCATGAGGGCGGAGCCATAGCCATTTCGGCGCTCCGTCTCGTCCACACCGAAAGCCATAACGAAACCTATTTTGGCATGGAGGGGATGCGCATACTGCGACACGTCCAAAATCTGGACGGCATTGATGCCGACGACACGACCTTCCGCTTCAAGCAGGAAGATCGTGCACTCTTTCAGCATCTTCAATAGCTGCTCATCGCTGCTGGCAGGCCCCAGTTCCGAATGATTATCCGAATATGCCGCGATCTGACGGAGAAGCCGTAGTATGGAGGGAATATCCTCTTTGTTCGAATGACGGATTTCGTAGGGCAACATCGTCATCTCTTCGATAGGGGCGTTGGATTTCCAGCCATAGCGAAAGGTGGTTGTAACATACAAGCGCCTCCACGCAGTTGGTGCGGACCGATGATATCGTGACGGTCGCCCACTCACCGGTCAAATGCGGCATCCTATAGTGTGGATGCGGAGATGGCTCGCGGCGAGAACTTCGGCCTGCCATCCCCGCTTGTGCGTTTACTCTTTCCGACTAGGCAAGATATTGGCCGCCATTGGCCGTCAGCGTCGATCCGGTGATGAAGCCAGCTTCATCGGAGGCGAGGAAGACCACGCAACGGGCGATTTCCTCAGGCTCTCCGAGACGCCCGACGGGTATCTGCGGAAGGATGTGTTCGTTCAGTACCTTCTCCGGCATGGCCCGAACCATCTCCGTGCCGATATAGCCGGGGCAAACGGCATTGACGGTGATCCCCTTTGCCGCCCCTTCCTGCGCCAGCGCTTTCGTGAAGCCGAGATCGCCGGCTTTCGCCGCCGAGTAATTGACCTGGCCTAGCTGGCCCTTTTGCCCGTTGATCGAGGAAATATTGATCACCCGGCCGAAATTCCGCTCGCGCATGCCCGGCCACACCGGATGGGTCATGTTGAACAGTCCGCTCAGATTTGTGCTGATGACCGTGTTCCAGTCCTCGGCCGTGATCTTGTGGAACATGCCGTCGCGGGTGATGCCGGCATTGTTGACGAGCACGTCGATCGCCCCGAGATCGTCCTCGACCCGCGCGATCCCGTCCTTGCAGGCTTGATAATCGCGGATGTCCCATCGGTAGACGGGAATGCCGGTCCTTTCCCTGAACGAGCGGGCGACCGCGTCATTGCCGACATAGGTGGCAGCAACCCTGTAACCCGCCTTTTGCAGAGCAATGGAAATCGCCGCGCCTATCCCGCGCGTGCCTCCCGTTACCAAAGCGACCCTGGTCATGTTTTTCTCCCTGCCGTTTTCGTGTGAATCCGGTTGTGATATCAACCGGGACAGAGGGATGCCTTGGTCATCGCGCTCTCCTTCTGCGAAGCAGCAGGATCAGGAGCAACGGTGCCCCGACCAGCGTCGACACCAGGCCTGCCGGAATTTGATAGGGAAAGGCGATCATCCTGCCGAACCAGTCGGCGAGCACCATCAGTCCCCCGCCGGCAAGGGCCGCGCCGGCAAGCTGCGGCATGGCACGCCGCATTCCGAGCTCGCGTGCCAGATGGGGACCCATCAGGCCGATGAAGCTCAAAGGGCCGACCACGAGCGTGGCGGCGGCGGTCATGCCGGCCGCCAGCGAAAAGAGGCATCCGCGCGCGAGATTGACGCGAATGCCGATCGCCTGTGCCGCCTGCGGACCGAGCGGCAGCAGATCGAGCCAGCGACGGGCAAGAAACGAGAGCGTCAAGCCGAATATTGCCGCGATCACGGCCGCGGCCGCCTTCGGCGTGTCGACCAGATAGGTCGATCCGCTCATCCATTGCATCACCGTCATGGCGCGGGGATCGCCGCTTGCCGCGAGAACGCTGATCGAGGCATCCAGCATCGCGCCAAGCGCGATCCCTGTCAGCAGCACGCGTTCCGGCGCAAAACCGGACCGCATGCCGAAGATGAAAATGGCGATGAGAACGGCGAGCGCGCCGAGGCCGCCGAAGCCGAGCTGGGCCGCCATGCCGGGTGCCGGCAGGAGAAAGAGAGCGGCGGTCACGCCGATGGTCGCGCCGGCCGATATGCCCAGCACTTCGGGGCTTGCCATTTCATTGCCGGTGAGACGCTGCAGGATCGAGCCGACCGCCGCGAGCATCATGCCGGCGGCAAAGGCGGCGATCACGCGTGGCAGGCGATAGGGCAGCACATCCGGCCAATGCAGATAGGCAAGAATATTCCATGCACCGTCCGGCGCCCGCCCGAGGAAGATTGCGCCGGCAACAAGGATCAGGAGAAGGGCGCCTGCTGCCGCGAGCAGGATGGACGAGACGTGCTCGAACCTGCCTTTTACCTCTGGAGACGCAGGCACGCCTCGCTGCGTTACCCGAAGACGCGGCAGCATCAGCAGCAATAATGGCGCGCCGAGGAACGCGGTGACGGCGCCCGTCGGCAGAAAGGTCGACGATGCCGTGTTCATAAATGCCAGGGCCTCGTCGGTCAGAAGCAGCAATCCAGCACCGATCAGCGGTGACCAGATAAGCTGGCTCTTCATCTGCCGCGCACCGGCGAGGCGGGCGATCCCTGGGGCGATGAGGCCGATAAAGCCGATGACGCCGACGGCGCTGGTGACGATGGCAGCGAGTGCGATGGCGATGCAGACGGCGGCGATGCGGGTTCGCTTGACCGACAGGCCGAGCCCGCTGGCGCCGCTGTCTCCGAGTTCCATGAGCGACAGCGGTCGCGCCATCAGTACGGCGAGGATCGCGAGAGCCGCGATCTTGGGAAGCAGCGATAGCGGGATCGTCCAGCTCTGCTGTGCCAGCGAGCCTGCACCCCAGATGAACAGGCCGGAGAGATAGCGGTCGTTCATCAGAACGAGGATGGCGGCGAGCGCGCCGCTCCAGACGCTGACGATCAACCCGGCAAGAACCAGCGCGAAGGGCGAGAAGCCGCGCCGCGCGCCGATCAGAAAGACGACGGCGGCTGCCGCCGCGCTGCCGAAAAGGGCGACTGCGTCCCGGTTCAATCCCTCAAGGGCTGGAAAGGCGAGCATCGCGGCAACGAGCGCGAGGTTGGCGCCGGCGGAGATGCCGAGCGTCGTCGGCGAGGCGAGCGGATTGCGCAGCACCTGCTGGAGCAGGCTTCCCGCCAGCGCGAGCGCCGCGCCGGAAAGCAGCGCGGTGGCGATCCTCGGCAGTGTCGAGTAAAGAAGCAGCATCCGGCGCGGATCATAATCGACGCCCTGCGCCGTCAGGCGCGAGAGATCGGGTGAGACCTGATGCCAGGTGAGCAGGCCGGTGAGCAGCAGGAGCCCGATCGCCACGGCCGGTGCGCCGAGGCTATTGTCCGAATGGATGCGCATCAGGCCGCCTTCTCGAGATGGTCAAGCAGAATGCGGGCGAAGCGCTCGGCCTCCTGCACCATGCCGAACATGAGTGTGCCGGGGAGAACCGAGATCCGCCCTGCCTTCACGAAAGGCAGGCTGGTCCACAAGGGGCTCTCCTCCAGGCCGGACAGGATATTGGGGGGAATGAGCGGTTCGAAGACGATCAGCCGCAGGCTTTGATCGAGCGAGGCCAGTTGCTCGATGCCGATCGTCTCGAAGCCCCAGAAATTGCCGGTGCCTGTCCAGGCGTTTTTAAGGCCGATCCGGGTCATGACGTTCTGGTAGAGGCCGGCGCCGGCATAGATGCGGGCATGGCGCTGATCCAAGAAATTGACGAGCGCCAGCGGCGGCGGCGACATCTGCTGGACCCGCCGGGCGCAATCATCGAAAAACCGGTCCGATCGGGCGAGGAAATCCGCCGCCTGCGGCGCGCGGCCGATTGCGACGGCCAGCGCCTTGGTCGCCTCGATAGAGCGGGGCAATGCCTCTCCGCCTTCGGCATAGATCGTCAGCTCCAGGACGGGTGCGATCGGTTCCAGGCGCGATTTTAGGGCTGCCAGATAAGGGGTGGTCAGGATCAGGGCCGGCTTGAGGCTCGCCAGGATTTCAAGATTGATTTCCATGGCGGTCCCGAGATCGACAACGCCGGGCGGCATTTTCGGTTCGACAACCCATTTGTCCCAATCGGCGAGCGAGACGATGGCAGCGGGCGTCACCCCGAGTGCCAGAAGGGTCGAAGCCAGTCCGTAATCCAGCGAGACGATCGGGCCGGACATTGGCGATGCCGCGCGCCCGATCCGGGGAACGGCAAGCATCGCCGCAGTGGCGATCAATGCGTCGCGGCGCGACAGCCTGAAGATATCGAGAGGTCCGTCAGATGACATAGGCGAGCGGCGTTCCGTGCACGGGATGGGCCGTCACGCCCATGTCCGCGCCATAAATGGCGTGAAGGGTTTCCGCTTTCATCAGGCTCACGGACGGTCCGGCGGCGATCAACCGCCCTGCCTTGAGAGCATAGAGATGATCGCAGAAGCGCGATGCCACGTTGACGTCGTGGAGCACGAGAATGGCGCTCAGGTTCTTGGTGCGGCATAGCTCGTGCACGAGACCCAGAACCTCCATCTGGTGCGCGATGTCGAGGGCGGAGGTCGGTTCGTCGAGCAGAAGACAGCGGCTATCCTGCGCGATGAGCATGGCGATCCAGACCCTCTGGCGCTCGCCGCCTGAAAGCGTGTCGACCATGCGGCCCGCCAAGGTATCGACATGGGTCAGCCGCAGGGCAGTCTCGACCTTTTCCCGGTCGAGATCGGTGAAACGGCCGAGCGCTCCGTGCCAGGGGTAGCGGCCGGACGCGACCAGTTCCTTGACGGTCATACCGGCAGCCGAAGATGTGTCCTGCGGCAAATAGGCGACGGCTCGGGCGAAGGCGCGCGCATCGTAGGAGCCGGCCGGCGCGCCGTCGAAGAGCACCTGGCCGCCGCTCGGCTGGATCTGCCGGGCCAGCAGCTTGATCAAGGTGGACTTTCCCGAACCGTTATGACCGATCAGCCCTGAGATTTCCCCCGCTCCGAAGCTCAGATCGAGCGGATGAAGAATGGTTCGGCCGTCCACGTCGAAACGCAGCTTCTCGGTGGTAAAGACGGCGGGCCTCCGGTCGGAAGGCTCGACAACCGTTTCGCTTTTCATGGTCGTCCTCGTTGAACATGACGGGAGGGATACTGACGCTTTGCCGGGCGACGGGATCAACTGGCGGCCTCGAGCGGTTTGACGAAGAACAGGCATGGATGGTCCTCATGCCAGAGCGTCGGAAAAATCTCCGCGCGAATGAAGCCGTTCCTGTCATAGAAAGCGCGGGTCGCATCGTACTGGGGTTCGTCCCGTCCGCGGGGCGCCAGCGTCTTTACCGTCAGGATTTTGCAACCGGAGGCGCGGGCGCAATCCTCGGCGGCGGCAAGCAGCCGCTTGCCGACCCCACTGCGGTGGTAGGCGCGCCGGGTGGCGATGACCAGTATTTCCATGGCGTCCGGCGGATGGGACTGCATCGCGACGAAACCGGCGATCCTGTTCCCGTCGGTGCAACCGAACATCGGCAGCGATTCGATCGCCTCGGCGCATGCCTCTATGACCTCAGGCTCGCTGAACCATTCGGTCAGTTCCGACATGATCTCGCGGCAGATATTGCCTTTGTCGGCGGTGATCTCTGTCACATCCTGCATCTGTCCGCGCTCACCTGAAGGCGCGAACCCGTTTCCGGAAACTCCGGCATCATACATTGTCAGGCCCTCATTTCTCTCAGTCTCGGCGAGCGGTGATGCCCATGGTTGCTGTAGGATTCCGTCGTCTGATCGGAATCCAGCGATATGGCCGCCAGGCAGCGCGAGTGCGCATCCCTGAGCAACCCGCAAACAAGCGCGCATGAAACGCCGGCTTCTTTCGCAATGATGTTTTGAGGGACGTCGTCAAAATAATGTTCCTCGTAGAATTTCCGCGTTCTGGCCGGCATCGCCTCGACCGTGCATCGAAAAGCCTTGTAGGCCTCGGTTTCGCGCAGACGCTCTTCGGGACTGCCATAGCCCGAGGTGCCGCCGCCGACCTGCTCCTCGACGAACAGGCTCCTTTCGTATCGCAGCCGGCGCATGTGATCCCTGGCGAGATTGCGGACCATGCGCATCACATAGGGTGCCGGCGCGGCTATATCGGGCTTGAGCGGCTTGGAGACCAATTGAAGGAGGACCTCCTGAACGACGTCTTCGGCAAGTGTCATGCAGCCGGTAATCCGCCGCGCAACGGTTAGTAGTTTAGGGTAGGTAAGGAGTGCTGCTTTGAGTTGTTCATTCGATATCGACTGCGAAGGGTTGACCATCATGTCGGGTTCTCTCTGAAATCCAAAGTTGCATTTCGATGTACCCCTCTGTTTTGGCGCACCCTAAAAAACATGACAATGATAGTCAACATAAAAACGAGGAAGAGCGGGCTTGCCGGCAAGTTTCAAGTTAGCATATTAATTTTATTGGTTTTTTTGAAAAAAATCCATTGTTGTCACGCGATCATTTCGATGTCGCGAGGTCGTTTCTGTCTTCTTCCGGAAGACTATGATGGCCCATGGGCGAGGGCCGGCCTCTGCGAAACGGCATGCTCCGGAATGGATGAAAACGCACTCGTGGAGCCTTAAAGTTGAACTATCTTCGGTTGTTTTTATCCGGCCGAATTTCGCTCCGGGATCGAGCGTCCATCGCGCGGACGCAAGCCGTGGAGCTCGGTCCGCGCGATGCCTGTAGATAGCGATGGAGGACGCTATTCCGCCGCCTGTCCCATATGCGAGGAGAGGAGCGATGCTTGCCCTTGCGATTCCCATTGAACGATCGGATCAAGCTGGCCGAGATCGAAATGCGCCTCGCCGAGCAGGGCGTTGGCAATGACTGCGCTTCGCCAGGCGGCAAGGCTGAGCTGGGGCTCGGCGATCCCGTGGCTGTGGCGTCCGGCATTCAGCACGAAAATCCGGTTCTCGCTCGGGCCGTCCCATGCCACGGAGAAGTCGTTTTCGAGAATAGGTTCGCCGATGGAGTTCAGCGCAATGCGGCTCTGGAGGGGCTGCAGGAAATCGGGGAGCACGAAGCGATATCCCGTGGCAAGCACGACCAGGTCAGCTTCGATCGTCTCGATGCTATCGTCAAAGCCGTTGCGCATGGTCAGTTCGATCTCGGGACCGTTGTTTGCGGCTGCGATGACGTCGCGATACGGGCGCAGGGCTATCCCGTGATCGGCCCCGGCCGATGCGTCGAGCTTCCGTTCATAGAGGCGGCGATAGAGCTTCTTCAACGTTGCCGGAGAAACGCCGTCGCTGGCAAGTACCTGCCGGCGCGTGTGGGTCAGCCGCAGGTCCTCGGGCAGGCCATGGAACCGTTCCATATAACCCGGCGTGAAGAGTTCGTTGGTGAAGGGCGTTGCGTCGAGCGGTTCGAAATTCGGCCGGCGGCTGATCCAATGGACTGAGGAGACGGTGTTCAGGTCCATGAGGGCATCGACGATCTCCGCTCCGCTCTGGCCGCCGCCGATCACGGCGACGCGCAGTGCCTTCACATCGCCGAGGCGCAGTGTTGCCTCGCTGCTGTGGAAGGAGAGTGAGTTCGGCAGCCTTTCGGCCCATGCCGGCCTTGCCGGAATCTTGCCGACGCCGACCGAGAGGTTGCGGGCGTGAACCTGCCCGCCATCGGTGGCGACCGAAAACAGGCCGTCGGCCATTTGAACTTCACGCATGCTGGTGCCGAAGCGGAGCGACGTCAGCCCGCGCGCCACCCAGCCGAGATAATCGGCAAATTCCTTGCGCGGAACCGCCTCATATTCGGCGTTGAGAAACTGATAGAAACGCTTGTGCGTCACCAGATAGGACAGGAAGCTCCACGGACTTGTCGGGTTGGTCGCGGTCACCAGATCCTTGAGGATCGATGTCTGCATTTCCGCGCCAGGGAGCATCATGCCCGGATGCCAGGCAAAGGACGGCCGCTTTTCGAAGAACCGGACCGACAGCGCAGGAATAGAGTCCAGCTGGGCGGCAAGGCTGAGGTTGAACGGACCAATTCCGGCCCCGGCGAGGTCGAGCACTTGAGATGTCATAAAGCAGCTCCAGAATGATATCGGAAAGAAAGATTATTTGGCCTTGAGCGCGGACGCGGATGTCGTCTCGAAGGCCTGGTCGAGTCGTCTTGCAAAGCGCTGATGGAAGGGTGTCTTGCCGATGATCGTCAGATGGTTGGTGCCGGTGACGATCTCGGAGGCTGTGGCGTTGGGCGAATAGCGGCGCCAGTCGATGACGTTCAGCGAGCGCGTCAGCGAGTCCTCGGCGGCAAAGGCGTGAATGCGGAAATCCGCCGGCTGCAGCTGATAGTTCCGGAAAATCATCGCATTATCGATCAGGATCCAGAATGTATGCTCCTCGGAGCCGATGTCCGGACCGTCCGACGGCAGGGTGACGTTATGCTTGACGATATGGTTGAGGAACTGCTCGTAGACTTCCTCATTCATCGCCGAGAACAGTCTCATCCAGTCCTCGCGCATCGGCGTTGTCGCGAGCCAGCGCTGGACCTGCTCGTGCGTTCGATCCCTGACACCGTCGGCAAAGCGCGGCATGATGCCGAGGGTGAATTCCTCGTCCATGTCGCAGACATCCACCATGCCGATCATGCGAAGATCGATGTCATTCCCGAGCTGGCGGGCGGCTTCATAGGCAAGCAGGCCGCCCCAGGACCAGCCGAGGAAGGCGCATGGGCGCCCCTTGGCCTGTTTGCGGACGGCTTCGGCATAGCGTGCCGTGACATCTTCGACACGGGTGCTCAGCGTCTTGCTTTCCGTCAGCGAGTAGCAAATGAAGCCGGTCGCCGGCTGTTCCGGGCCGAGATAGTCGACAAGCCGCATGTATTCGCGGGTGCTGACCAGCAGGCCGGGGAAGCAATAGAGGAGCGGCCGGTCGCCGCCGCGCCGCAGATAGACCATGTCGACGCCGGCCTCGTCGCGTGTCCCCTCGATGGCGATCGCGAGATCCCGGATGGTCGGATAGTTGAACATGTCGGCGATCGTCAACGGCCAGTCCGGATGGCGGGTCTTCAGGCGGGAGACGATGCGCACGGCGGCGAGCGACTGGCCGCCTATGTCGAAGAAGTTCTCGGTGACGCCGATTTCCGGAATGTCGAGAATATCCTTCCAGACGTCGAGGATCGCCTTTTCCTTGTCACTCGCTGGCGCGACCACGTCCCGGTCTATCCGGGGAGCGGGCAACGCGCTTCTATCCAGCTTGCTGTTCGGCCCCATCGGAAGCTTGTCCAGCGGCATGATCGTCTGCGGCACCATATAGTCCGGCAGGGCGGTCATCGCGGTCCGGCGCAGCTCCGTCACGCTCAGCGTTTCGCCTTCGCGCGGCACGACATAGGCGACGAGCGAGCTACGCCCTCCTTCGTGATGCAGCAGCACCACGACGTCGGCGACGCTCTGGTTGGATCTGAGCACCGCTTCGATCTCGCCGGGCTCGATGCGGTAGCCGCGCAGCTTGATCTGATGATCGACGCGCCCGGCAAACTCCACGATACCGTCCTCGCGCCAGCGGCCAAGATCGCCTGACTTGTAAAGCCGGCCGCCATTGTCGGAGAACGGGTCGGGAATGAAGCGCTCTTCGGTCAGGTCCGGCTGACCTTGATAACCGCGCGCCAGGCCGCTGCCGCCGATATGGATTTCACCGATCACGCCGACCGGGACGGGAGCAAGATCGGCGTCAAGCACATAGATGCGCCTGTCGCCGACGCCCCGGCCGATCGGCGCGACGGTCCCCTCGAAACGGGTGCCCGCCGGGATCTTCCAGATCATCGGGGTCATGATCGTTTCCGTCGGCCCATAGCCGTTGATCAGCATTTGCGCCTGCAGGTTCTCGGTGATCATGTCGAACACCGCCTGCGACAGCGCCTCGCCGCCGAACGAATAGAGCCTCAGCCTCGGTATCTCGCTGTTCTCGCCGGCATATTCGGCAAGGCCGCGCACGTAGCTGGTGGGTAGGCTGGCATTGTTGACGCCGTGCTTACGCATCGTCGCAAAGGCGTCTTCCGGTGTCGCCAGCTTGTCCTGTGTCAGCACCACGCCGCCGCCGGCCATCAAAGGGACCATCCAGCGTTCGTGGCCGCCATCGGAGGTGAAGGGCAGCACCGGATATTCGCAGGACGCCTCGCTCATTTCGTAGATGCGCAAGGTCGCCTTGCAATGGTGGGCAAGCGGACCATGCTCCACGGCAACGCCCTTCGGCACGCCCGTCGATCCGGATGTGTAGATCACATAAGCAAGTTGCCGCTCCGCGATGGTAACGGCGGGCGGTTCGATGCTTTCGGCGGTGAGATCGGTTTTGTCGAGATTGAGCATCGGCGTGGCGATGTCGGTCGGCAGATTGGCGATCGACCGCGTACGCGAAATGATCAGCGACAGGCCGGGCGCGCTGAGGATATGCCGGTTGCGCGCTTCCGGATGATCCGGCTCGACAGGTGTGAAAGCGCCGCCCGATTTCAGGACCGCGAGGATGGCGATGATCGCGTCGATCGACTTCTCAAGAGCGATCGCGACCCGGTTTTCCGATCCGATGCCCATGGCGACGAGACGGTTGGCCAGTCGATTGGCGGAGGCTTCCAGCTCGCCATGCGTAATGGATTTTTCGCCCTGCGCGACGGCGAAGGCGTCCGGGCGCCGTCTAGCCTGCGCCGAGATCACCTCATGGATCGGCACGCCGTCGTCCGATTCCGGCTGGTCCGGATAGGGTGCGGAAAGCCTGTCGAGCTCCTCACGCGAGACGAACGGGATATCCTTGATCGATTGATCCGGGTGCCTGCGAAGCTGTTCCAGCGCCGTTGCCAGATCATTCGCAAAACGGGCGATATGCTTGCGCTCGTATTTCTGCGGATCGAAACCGAAGCGGATCTTTGCGTGGTCGCGGGCGATATCGGAAACGGTGATGACGAGTTCGGCGTCGCGGCGGGCGGGTGGCTCGGCAAGGGTGCGAACCGCCGCTGCGTGTTCCGCCGCCTCGAAACGGAAAGCCGGCCTGATGTCGAGCAGCGTCTTGACGAGGCTCGTGGTGTCGAACAGCTCATCGCGCCGCAGCAGGGCTTCGGCCAGCCCCTCGAAGGGCAGGGCTTGCGCGGCAGCGGCCTCCACGTCGCCGGTGAGCGCCCTGCGAGTCTCCCGGAGCGTCATCGTGCCATCGATTTCTGCGGTCACGATCAGCACGTCTTCCGTGCGAGCCGTCACCACGGACCTCTCCGGTCTCGTGACCAGACCGATCCTCTGCGTGCCGTATCCCGAATAGCGGCGCAGCGCCACGGCGAGAGCCGCGAGCATATCGCCGGAGAGGTTTGCCGTGACGTTGCCTTGGGCGGCATGATTCAGCGTCGGCGTTTCGAGCACATGCTCGCACCAGGCGGCGTCTTCGATCTCTTTCGCGATGGATGCCTGTGGCGTGAGAGCGGCGATGTTTTCCTGTGCCGTCAGGCGCCGGAACCAGAAGTCCACCCGTTCGGCGGAAGGATTGCAGGGCGCTGCATGGTCGATCATCCATGCAGCGGCATGGGGAAGCGCGGTTTCGGCAAGGTCGGTCCCCGTCGCGGAAAGACCGCCGATAGCTCGGACGAAATCGCTCGCAAGCCGGTCGAGCGCCACGCTATCGCCGAGGACCGCATGCAGCGAGAACAGGACGCCGACAGCCTGCTGCTGGCTGACGAAGAGCACGAAACGAGCCGGATGCCCTGCTTGCAGGTCCAGCAGCCGTTGTCTTTCTTCTTCGGCTGCCGCGGGCAAAGCCTCTTCGGTGCTTTCGCCGTCGGAGAGGCTGTGTTCGACGATCTCGATGCGCCGCGCGTCGCCCAGGCTCTGATAGACGGTGCCGCCGGGACGCGCCTCGAATTTGCGGGCGATCAGGGGATGATGTTCCGACAGGAGAGCGAGCGCCTTGCGCGCCGTTGACGCCTCCACCGCAGCAAACGCGATCCCGAGGGTCTGCCGGCCGAAAACGGCTTCGTTGCCGGTCTCGGACAGAAGCCAGATTCGCGATTGCGTCGGCGACAGAGGGCACGTCGCGACGTGATCCGAACTATTTGCCGCCGTGGCATTTCTGTCGTGAATTGTCATCTCTTACAGTTCTCCGAGTTGAACTTGAAGTAGCAATCGAATTCACGAAATGATGTTCATTTATAATTTCGCGCATGGCGAGTATTTATAAGTATATCTTTAGATATAACTTACATCATAGCGATCATGGTTCAGGTGTTTTCGTTTCTAAATTCGATGCGGCTGTAAGACGAACGGGATGAGCCGAAATTCAGAAAAATATCGAAAAATAAATTTGAGAAATATTTTGAATTTTGCATGCCGCCATTCGTCTCTGCGGCATCAGCACCACGCCCGGCTTTGCGGGTGCTTGTTGGCGTGGGCCAGGATTTGGAGACTGACAATGGATGCTTTTGTTGCGACGACGCGCGAAACCGCGGCGGCCCGATCATTCGATCTGCGTCTGCCGCCGGAGGGGTTTGCGAGCTACGCACTGGCGCTCGGCCTGCCCGTCGTCGTGCTGGCGGCGCCCGACGGCTTCCGTGCCAAACATCATGGCGTCGAGGTGGCCTCGGGCCGCTTCCTGGCCTCGGCCGATCCCCGGCTGGTGTTCGACGGAATATCGGCCGGCACGAGGGAGCTCGCGCCCGAGGATGTGGTCAGCGCGGTGCTGGAGGCTGTTTTGACCTGCCATCCGGAGCTAGACGGCGTCGATGTCATTCTCGATGATCGCGCTCTCCTGGGGCGCTTGCTGGCATCCGGTGCTGTCGAGCAGCGAGGGGATCGTTTCGTCGCCCGTCCGGAAGCTTTCTTTCAGCAGGCAAAGCCCTGGCTCGGCAGCACGCCTTTCGCCTATCCGGAAACGCCGGTCCTGACCAATGGCGTCCTTCATCCCCTGCGGCCGCCGAAACCTACCGGTTCCGTCTACGACCGGTTCATTCCCTGGCTGAACACACCGCTCGGATTTCATGTCGCCGATATCGATGCGGATCTCCCGCATTTCCATCGATGGATGAACGATCCCCGTGTCGCCGCCATATGGGAAGACAATGGCGAGCTTTCCTATCATCGCGATTTCATCGCCGGCCGGCTTGCCGATCCGCGCACCCTGCCGCTGATCGGAACGTTCGGCGGCGTACCCTTCGGCTATTTCGAGCTTTACTGGGCCAAGGAAGATCGCATTGGCCCGCATTACGAGGCCGAAGGACATGATCGTGGCTGGCACGTCGCCATCGGCGAAGATGCTTTCCGCGGAAAGGCCTTCGTCAGTGCCTGGCTGCCATCGCTGATGCACTACATGTTCCTCGCCGATCCACGCACGCGGCGCATTGTCGGCGAGCCCGTGCATCATCATCACCAGCAGATCCGCAATCTCGACCGGTCGGGTTTCTCCAAGATCAAGCATATCCAGTTCGCCCACAAGAAGGCCTTGCTGGTTATGTTGCTGCGCGAGCGGTTCTTCATGGACCGGCTGCTGTCGCCCGATCTCTCCGGCCTGTCCGGGGAAGACGGATTGCCGGTCCTTGGTTCGTTGCCTCGGGACGCCGCGTGATGAAGGCAGTTGCCGATATGAATGATCCGCGCGTGATGCGGCTCGTTCTGACGATCGCCCTGCCGGCCGTGGCAGGTTTGGCGGCAAGTGCTGGCCATCATGCGATCAACGCGATTTTCCTTGGCGCCCTGGGGCCGGAAGTGCTTGCCGGCATCAGCCTCGTCATGCCGTTGTTCCTGCTGGTCGCGGCGACGGGGCAGGGGCTCGGCATCGGACTTGCCACGCTTCTGGCGCGGCATCTCGGCGAGGGCGATGTAACAGCCGCCTCGTCGGTCGCGGTGACGGCATTGGCCGCGACGATCCCGATCGGCATCGCCCTCTCCGTCCTCATCTATCTCGGATTGCCGGGCTTCGTCGGTGCGCTTGGCGCCAGCAACGAGCTTCTGGCGCCGGGGCTCAATTACGGACGATTGCTGGCCTTCGGCGTGACGCTCGGATTGCTGCAGGCCGTCTGCGATTTCATCGCGATTGCCGAAGGAAACTCGCGTTTCTCGATGATCGTGCTGATTGCGAGCTTCGCGCTCAATGCCGTTCTCGATCCGGTCTTGATCTTCCTGTTCCAGTTTCGCGAAGCGGGTGCCGCCTTCGCGACCATCCTGTCGTCTGTGGCGGCCCTTCTCTGCTACGCCGTCTATTTCCAGCGCAGATGGGGCAAGGTCAGGGTGACGATGCGGCTGGTTCGCCGGCAATTGCTGCGGCCGATCGCAAGGATCGGCGTTCCCGCCGCCGCCACAAGCATCGTGACGGGGCTAGGTTTCCTCGTTCTTCTGCGCGAGGCGGCCGTCCATGGCGGCGATGCGGGGGTTGCCGCGACCGCGATTGCCATTCGCCTGATGACGCTCGGCCAGCTTCCCGTCTTCGGCTTCTGCCTCGGCGCCCAAAGCGTCGTCAGCCATGCCGTCGGGGCGGGCGATCCATTGCGGGTCAGGGCGATCATCCGCGTCATGCTGGCGGTAACGATCCCGGTCGCGTCGCTCTATTCTGTGCTGTTGTTTCTGGGAGCCGAACCAATTGCGCGTCTGTTCACCGACAGTCCCGAGGTTGTAACCGAGGCCGCGTCCTATTTGCGCGCGCTCTTTCCGGTTTTCCCCCTGGCGGCTTTTCAATCGGTTCTGCTGGTGATGCTCCAGTCGCGCGGCCGGGCGGGACTTTCCGCCGTGGTCGGGCTTGCGCCGCAAGGCTATCTGCTCATCCCGCTTCTGCTTTTGCTGCCGCTCTGGATGGGCTTTGCCGGTGTCGCCGTTGCGCCGGCGGGCGCTGCGATCCTCGCGGCGATGCTCGGCCTCTTCATCGCCCGGCGCGAATGGCTGGCCATCCTACCGACAAGCACCGGCCATCTGGTTGGCCAGTCGACACTCCATCCCTGAGAAATGAGGACGCCATGAACGAGACACCAAGGTTCGATGCCTATCGCAGAATGACTCCCGACACGCTGACGCCTGTCCAGGACGATCCGTTCAATGCGGCCGTGCCGCCGATCTATCAGACGTCGCTCTTCCTGTTCGACAGCTACAGCGAGCTTGAGGATGTCTTTGCCGGCCGGTCGAAAAAGCCGATCTATTCGCGCGGCGACAATCCGACGGTGCAACTGCTGGAACGCCGGATCGCCGAGATGGAAGGGGCTGAGGAGGCACGGGCCTTTTCCAGCGGCATGGGTGCGATTGCCGCAGCAGTCCTCGCCTTCGTGGGACCGGGCGACCGGATCGTCACCGTTCGGCATGTCTATAGCGACGCCTTCCGCTTCTTCGAAAAGGTGCTGAAGCGCTTCGGCGTCATCGTCGACTATATCGACGGGACCGATACGGAGAAGATGATTGCGGCTATCCCCGGCGCCAAGGTCGTATATCTTGAGAACCCGACCTCGATGGTCTTCGAGTTGCAGGACCTGACGGCCATCGCCGAGGCGGCCCGCCGGCATGGCGTGGTGACCATGGTCGACAATTCCTGGGCGACACCGCTCTACCAGAACCCGCTCGCCGTCGGCATCGATCTGGTGATCCATGCCGCTTCGAAATATCTCGGCGGGCAAAGCGACACGGTTGCGGGCCTCGTTGCCGGATCGCGCGCGCATATCAACCGGATCAACAGCGAGATCTATCCCTATACGGGAGCCAAGCTCGCGCCGTTCGAGGCATGGCTGGTTCTGCGCAATCTCGAAACCCTGCCGTTTCGCATGCGCCATCATCACGAGGCGGGCCTTGAGGTCGCGTCGTGGCTGAAGTCGACTGACGCCGTGGCAAATGTCATGCATCCGGCCTTTGCCGAGCATCCGGGCAAGCGCACCTTCAGCGGATTTGGCGGCCTCTTCTCCTTCGAGGTTGAGGACCATATCGATGTCGCTTCCTTCGTCGACGCCCTGCGCCTCGTGCGGATCGGGGTCAGCTGGGGCGGACCGGAAAGCCTCGTCGTTCCGGCAAAGGCGGCGCTGAGCATCTCGCCCGAAACGAACGTCTTCGCACGCTTCGGCGTCAGCGACCGCACGATCCGTCTCAACGTCGGTCTGCATGACGCGAAGAGCATCATCGCCGATCTGGAGCAGGCATTCGCGGCGGCGGCCAAATAGTCAGGGCTCGCCTCAAGTTCCGATTTGCATTACGAAGCGGGCGGAGTGACAACGGCATTCCGCCCGCATTATTGTCATGGCCCATCGCCAAGCGCCAGCCCCAACCGACCGAGAGAAAATGACCATCCCTTCCAACGATACCCTGACCACGCTCGCCGCCGAATATGGGACACCGCTCTGGGTCTACGACGCCGAGGCCATCCGCCGCCGGATCGGAAAATTATCGGCCTTCGACGTGATCCGCTTTGCGCAAAAGGCCTGTTCGAACATCCATATCCTCAAGGAAATGCGCAAGGCGGGCGTTCTCGTCGATGCCGTCTCGCTCGGCGAGATCGAACGTGCGGTGCGGGCGGGCTACGCGGTGGGTAGCTCATCCGATGCGGCGGAGATCGTCTTCACCGCCGATGTCTTCGATCGTGCGATCCTTGACCGGGTCGTTGCCGACAAGATCGAGGTCAATATCGGCTCGATCGACATGCTGCATCAACTCGGTGAGCGTTCTCCGGGCCACAGGGTATGGCTTCGCGTCAACCCCGGTTTCGGACATGGCCACAGCAACAAGACCAATACCGGCGGGGAAAACAGTAAGCACGGCATCTGGTTTGAGCAGATGCACGAAGCGGTGGCTGCCGTGCGCGCGCATTCCCTGACGCTCGTCGGGCTGCACATGCATATCGGCTCCGGCGTCGATTACGGTCATCTGCAGCGTGTTTGCGGTGCGATGGTCGACTTCTGCCGCGATCTTGGCACCGATATCGAGGCGATCTCCGCGGGCGGCGGCCTTTCCGTTCCTTACAAGGAAGGCGAGGAGGAGATCGATCCCACGCATTATTTCTCGCTTTGGGATGAGGCGCGGCGGCAGGTCGAGGCACACTTCAAGCATCCGATCCGCCTGGAAATCGAGCCGGGGCGCTTCCTCACGGCGGATTCCGGCGTGTTGCTTGCGGAAGTGAGGGCGGTCAAAACCATGGGCCAGAACCGGTTCACGCTGGTCGATGCCGGCTTCAGCGACCTGGCCAGACCGGCGATGTATGGCAGTTATCATCATATATCCGTCATCCCCGGTCCTGCGCCCCGCGCTCGCTCGGCCGCTACCCTGCCGACCGTCGTTGCCGGCCCCTTGTGTGAATCGGGCGATGTGTTCACGCAGACCGAGTTCGGAACGGTGGAGAAAAGGGACCTGCCCCAAACACATGTCGGCGACTTTCTGGTGTTCCACGGCACCGGCGCCTATGGGGCGACGATGTCCTCGAACTACAATAGCCGTCTATACGCGCCCGAGGTGCTTCTGGATGACGGAGGGCACAGGCTGATCCGCAGGCGTCAGACGCTGGATGAATTGCTCGAGCTTGAAAGCGTCTAGCCCATAGCTGTGCCTCTTGAGTCTGCGGAAGCGGGCTCAAGATCTTCGCGTGGCAATTCGTGGCGCACGTTTCCACCCTCGTCGAGGCTAGACGGAAACCGGCTTGGAATTACGCCGATCGATGAAGGCCGCGTAAACTGCCGCTAACAATGCGAGCAATGCCGATATCAGCATCATGACGAACAAGGCATGGATTGCACCTGACTGCGCAAGAAACAGACCGGCGATAGAGCCTATCAGCGCTCCGCCAGCGAGCCTCATTGCGGCGGATAGCCCCGCGGCGGTGCCCGCGAGGTCGGGGCGCACGGACAGAACGCCGGTGTTGGCGGCGGGCATGGTCAACCCATTGCCAATGCCGATGAACATGCAGGGTCCAAAGAATGCAAGAACGTGGGCGGTGCCTGACATCGAGAGGACCAGACCAACCAACAGCCCCATGCATGTGAAGAGGCGCGCAACGATGAGGACGGTGCTCAGCGCAGTTCGGGAGGCATAGCGGCTAGCCAGATAGCTGCCCAGGATGAAGCCCGCCGGAACCATTCCCATGTAGAAACCCAGCGTCGCGCTCGATCCGCCGAGCGATTGACCAAATGCCAGCGGTGCTCCTCCGAGGAAGATATAGAGCGTTCCCATGGAACAGGCCATGCACAGTGTATAGGCCCAGAACCGCGCCGAGCGCAGGAGCTGCGCATATGTAGCGAGGTAGTTCGCATTCGATCTCGATGCGCGCGTCGAGGTTTCCCTTAACTCGCGCATGGATAAAGCGAGGACAGCCGCACCAAGGATAGCTAGGACAATGAAGATCGCGCGCCATCCGAACAATTCGTCCAACAAGCCGCCAAACATCGGGCCGACCATCGGTGCAATCGCCCATCCCATGGAGACGTAGCCAATTCTGCTTGCCGTGCCGCGCTCCCCCGAGGTCTCCTTGACGACGACGAGAGCGACGGAAAAGCAGGCACCGATCGAGGCCTGCATCGCCCGAAAAACAAGGAAGGTACCGATATTGGTCGCCAGAGCGCAGCCCATCGACGCGACGATGAAAATGGAGACGGCGGTCAATGCGACCGGCCTGCGCCCATACCGATCCGACATCGCGCCGGCGACGATCTCGATCAGGGCCGTGACAATCGTATAGCCGGCTACTGAAAGATTGACGAGTGCGTAGTCAGCATGGAACTCACCGGCAATTTTCGGCAGCGACGGCAGGATCATGTTCACCGGCAGCACAGAGAGCGCCGAGAGAAAGATGAGGGTTGTCAGTCGGGGCGCAGCAGCTGCTGTCGCTGTATTTTCGGTCGCTCGGGTGCGCGGAGTTCGAATGGGATTGTTATCCGTCATGGTTTTGACCGTCTTGTTAGGGTGGTGCCGAGGGAAATCTGACGAGGCGCGGCCCGAATTTCGGGCATAAAAAAAGGCCCCGTCAGGAGCCTGCTTAGCGCGCATGGGAGCTTTCGCCGGATGACTATACCATCCTGCCCATGCGCCCTATCACCACTGCGAGAACCGTTGCGATCTTCATGATGTGAAAACTAGACAGGAACTTGCATGTCGTCAATGCGGGACGGGGGAAACGCGGCGCCCATCCGGCGCCGCGATGCTGGATCGGAGCAATGCCGTCTTATTCACCCCAGCCGACGACGCCCTTGATCTCAAGGAAATCATGGATCGCCCAGTCGGCATATTCGCGGCCGTTGCCCGACTGCTTGTAGCCGCCGAAGGGCGCAAACGTGTCCCAATCCGGGTAGTTGAGATAAACGGAGCCGGCGCGCATGCGCAGCGCCACCTTGCGAGCGTGGGCGATATCCGTCGACTGGACATAGGCGGCGAGCCCATAGACGGTGTCGTTGGCGATGCGAACCGCGTCGTCCTCGTCCTCATAGGAAATGATCGACAGCACCGGCCCGAAAACCTCCTCGCGGGCGATGGTCATGTCGTTGGTGACATGGCCGAAGATGGTTGGGCGGATATAGTAGCCACGGTTCAGCCCTTCCGGCCGGCCGGGGCCGCCGGTGACCAGCGTCGCGCCTTCCTTGATGCCAGCCTCGATCAGCCGCTGGATCTTGTCGTACTGGATCTGGCTGACGACCGGGCCGAGATCGGTGCCTTCGGTGCGCGGATCGCCGACCTTGAATTTTTCAGCGGCAATCTTGGCGATCGCCAGGGCTTCGTCATGGCGTGCAGCCGGCACCAACATGCGTGTCGGGGCGTCGCAGGACTGGCCGGAATTGCCGAAGCAGCCGGAAACGCCCTTGGTGACGGCCGTCTTGAAGTCCGCGTCGGGAAGGATGATGTTCGCCGACTTGCCGCCAAGTTCTTGCGCCACGCGCTTGACGGTATCGGCTGCGGTCTTGGCGACAATGATGCCGGCGCGGGTCGAGCCGGTGAAGGAAACCATGTCAACGTCCGGATGGCCGGCCATGACCTGCCCGACCTCGGGGCCGTTGCCGTTGACGAGGTTGAAGACGCCCTTCGGCGTGCCCGCCGCTTCCATGACCTCGGCAAAGACGATGCCGCTGATCGGCGCGATTTCGGATGGCTTGAGCACCACGGTGCAGCCGGCGGCAATTGCCGGCGCGACCTTGCAGACGATCTGGTTCAGCGGCCAGTTCCATGGGGTGATCAGCGCGCAGACGCCGATCGGCTCTTTCACGACCGTGGTCACGCCGCGCTTCGCCTCGAATTCATAGCTTTCGAAGGCGGCGATCGTTGCCTCCATATGGCCGCGGCCGGCCCAGGCCTGGGAGTCGCGGGCGAAGGGCAAAGGTGCTCCCATTTCCTGGCTGACCGCCTGCGCGATATCCTCGAAGCGATCGTTATAGGCTTCCAGAATGCGCTTCAGCAACGCCAGGCGTTCGGCCTTGGTGGTCAGCGAAAAGCTTTCGAAGGCGGATTTGGCCGCCTTGACGGCCTTGTCGACGTCGGCAGCGGAGCCGATGGAGATCTGCGTATAGGCCTCCTCGGTCGAGGGGTCGATGACATCGAGTGTCTTCGGCGTGACCGGGTCCACCCATTGTCCGTCGATGAAGAATTGCAGGTTGTGGCTCATATTGGTCTCCTTGGTCACGGACTGGCCGAGAGGTTCAGGCGGGAAGAATGGGGCAAGCCGCCCCGGCCCGCAATGCTATGAAGGCGTTATCGCCGGGCGCGAAGGTGGAAAGTCCCGCGCCGCGCGGAATATCTGCGATAATCGGCTGGCCACTTGGCAGGGCGGCGTGGATGCGCAGGCTGCGACCGTGAAAGGAGACACTTTCGATGCGCGCGCCGGCGGCATTGCCGCCGTTCTCGGAGCTGATGGTCAGATCCTCCGGGCGAATGCCGACCGTGCGCAGATCTCCGGCACGAAGCTCCGGCTCGGCGTCATTTGCAACATGGAGCGGTAGCTCTCCGGCGGAAAATTGCAGCTCGGTCGCGCTTCGCGCCGTCAGCCGCGCCGGCAGGAGGTTCATCGCGCCGATGAAGCTGGCGACGAATTTCGTTGCCGGCCGGTCGTAAAGCGTTGCCGGGGCGGCGATCTGTTCGATCGCGCCCTTGTTCATGACGACGATGCGGTCCGAGATCGAAAGCGCTTCAGTCTGATCGTGGGTGACCATGACGAAAGTCGTGCCGAGTTCGCGCTGCAGCCGCTTGAGTTCGACCTGCATCTGCTCGCGCAGGTGCGCGTCGAGTGCGGAAAGAGGTTCGTCGAGCAAAAGCACGCGCGGCTCGCAGACGATGGCGCGCGCCAGCGCCACGCGTTGGCGCTGTCCGCCGGAGAGCGCCTGAACGCGCTGGCCGATCTTGTCGGCAAGCCCGACCAGATCGAGCGCATCGCGAACGCGCTTGCTGCGTTCGCCCGCGCTGACATTCTTGAGCGAAAGCCCGAAGCCGACGTTCTCGGCGACATTCATGTGCGGAAAGAGCGCATAGTCCTGGAAGACGGTGTTCACCGGCCGGTCGTAGGGGCGCAGCGGCGTGATGTCTTTACCGCCCAACAGCAACTCGCCCGAGGTCGGGCTTTCGAAGCCGGCAATCACCCTTAGCGTCGTCGTCTTGCCGCAGCCCGACGGGCCGAGAAGGCTCAGGAACTCGCCCTCGGCTATATCGAGATCGATTGCGTCGAGACCGACGATGCCGCCGGGAAAATGCTTGGAAACGGATCGCAGGCGCAGTAGTGCGTCATCATGCGTCATCGGTCGTCTCCACGGGCTTCGCGGTATTGACCCAGAGAATGGTACAGCGTTCGGCGCCGGCGTTGCGGAAGGAATGCGGCAAGGTGCTCTTGAATGCGAAACTGTCGCCGGTCTTCAGCAGGTAGCGGGTCGCATCGATGACCAGCTCCACTTCGCCCGCGGTCACGCAGCCGAACTCATGGCCCGTATGGGCGTAGGCTTCGGTGCCGCCGCCCGGCTCGACGATGACCTGCATGCCCGTCAAGGCGGCGCCCGGCGGCGAGAGCAGATCCTTCGATATGCCCTCGGCGCGTACAGGCAAAGGACGACGGCTGTTGGCGCGCACGCAATAGAGATCGTTGACCGGTTCGCCGCCATCGACGATCAGCGCCGAGGGTTCGACGTCGAGTGCTGCGGCAAGCGGCCAGATGACGCGTACCCTGAGAGACGACATGCCGCGTTCGATCTGACTGAGCGCGCCGATCGATATGCCGGTTCTGGCGGCAAGCTCTGCCAGCGAAAGATTGCGTTCGAGCCGCAGTGCCCGAACCCGCCGTCCGACGAGGACATCCACCTCGTTGGCGTCGCGCGCGGGCTTGTCTGTCTGATCGTCCAGAGCGTCCATCATATCTCCCAGGTCCTTGCAGTCATTGGCCGGCCCGAACATGCTATGTCCGGGCCGGCATTGCCAGAGATCAACCGCCGGCCTTCACCTTTTCGAACATCTTCGCCAGATCGTCGTTCTGTTTCATCGGGCCGGTGAAGACGGTGGATTTCAGCATCGTGTCCGGATCGGCGGGGAGCTGGAGATTGTCCAGCGTCTCCTTCGGCACGGCGGCGAAGGCCGAGCTGGTCGATGCGCCATAACCATAGCTCTCGATCAGGAACTTGCCGGAATCGGCCTCGAGCCGGCTGTTGATGAAGTCATAGGCGAGATCGGGGTTCTTGGCATCCTTGAGCATCACGAAACCGCAGGCCCAGGTCAGCATGCCTTCCTTCGGCTTCATGAACTCGACCGGCACGCCCTGTTTCTTCAGGGCCACCGCCGAAGCGTTCCAGGTCATGGCGGCAACCAGCTGGCCGCTTGCCAGCGATTGCTCCACCGAGGTCATGTCGGTCGTGTAGGCGGACACCAGCGGGCGCTGTTCGCGCAGCTTGTCGGCCACCTTGTCGAGCTCAGCGGGCGTCATGTCGAAGGGGCTGACGCCGGCGAGCAGGGCTGCTACGACCGGCGTGTCGTGCACGGCGTCGATGGTCGCGATCCGCCCGGCATATTGCTTGTCCCAGAGCAGCTTCCAGCTCTGCTCGGGATTCTTGACGAGGTCGGTGCGGTAGAGAACCGAGGTATTGCCCCAATCCCAGGGCACCATCCACACCTTGCCGTCGCCGGCCTGCAAATCCGGCAGGTTGCGGAAGACCGGGAAGATCTTGTCCCAGTTCTTGATCCTGGAGGTGTCGATCGGCTGCAGCAGCCCTTCCTTGTTCCAGCGGGCGACCTTGTCGTAGCAGGGGTGGGCGAGATCGGGATGGAAGCCGGCCTTGACCTTGGTGAAGGCATCGTCGTCATCGCCGAAGACGGAGGTTTCGACGGCATTCGGATGGGCCGCGAGATAGGCCTTGTCGAAGTCGGGCAGCTCGTAGCCGGACCAGGTGAAATAAGTGAGCTTGTCGGCCGCCTGCGCCGGCAGCGCCACGGATGCAACGGTGATTGCCAGGGCCGCGATCCCGGCCGCCAGTCGCTGGAAGTTCAGTCTGCTCTTATCGGTCATCACAGTTCTCCTCTTTCGTTGTTATTGTTGCAGATCTCGGGCTTGCCCGCGTGTGCTCCTCGAAAGGCCGCGCTGGCGCAGAAGTTCGGCGCAGCCGGCAATGACGATCGAGGCGGCAAGAATGCTCGTTCCGAGCGCCATCACGGTCGGAAGCGATTTCGGGAAGCGCAGCTGGCTCCAGATGTAGAGCGGCAGCGTCGGCTCGGTTCCCGAGAGGAAGAAGGCGACGATGAATTCGTCGAAGGAGGTGAGAAAGGCCAGCATGAAGGCCGAGCCGACTGCGGGAAGGGCAAGCGGCAGCATGATGCGGCGAAAGACGATCGCGTCGCCGGCGCCAAGATCCTGGGCGGCCTCGGCGATGCTCCTCGGGATGGCGAGGAAGCGGGACCGCATGATGACGATGGTGGTCGGCAGCGCCACGAGGATGTGGCCGAGAATGATGGCGATCCGCGATGGGCCGAGGCCGGCAAGGTTGACGAGGATCAGCAGCGAGATGCCGACGATGACGCCGGGGATCAGGATCGGCAGCCGGGCAATCGTCGATATCGTGCCCGCCAGCCGCGACCGGCCGTAGGTATCCATGTAGGCGACCGTTATGCCGCAAAGGGTCGCGAGCGAGGCCGAAAGCAGGCCGATCAGCAGGCTCGTCTGCAAGGCGCCGGTGAGCGCCTGGTTACCGGCGAGCGTTGAGTACCAGGCAAAGGTGAAGCCCTTCAAGGGAAAGGCGGCCTGGATGGAATCGTTGAAGGAAAACAGCGGGATCAGCGCTACCGGCAGGTAGAGGAAGATGAGGTAGGCGACGACATAGGTCGCCAGCCCGCGTCCCTGCTTTCGATCCTGGACGGGTTTTCCGGTCATGTGCGGCTCCCGAAAGCGCGGTCGGCGGCGCGCACCACCAGCACGACCGCAAGGATCACCAGCATGACCAGCACGGCGAGTGCCGCGCCGAACGGCCAATCGTTCGCCTTGCCGAACTGCGCCTGGATGAGCGAACCGATCATGGTGCTGGCGGGGCCACCGACCAGCGCCGGCGTCACATAGTCGCCGACCGTCGGCACGAACACGACCAGTGCGCCGGCGAGCACGCCGGGCATGGAGTTCGGCAGGATCACGCGGCGAAATGTGGTGAAGGGCCGGGCGCCGAGATCGGCCGCGGCCTCCAGCAGCGATTTCGGCAGGGTTTCGAGCGCGACGAAGATCGGCAGGATGGCGAAGGGGGCATAGGCATGGGCCAGCGTCAGCACGACCGCCGCCGGCGTGTTCAGGAAGGCCGTCAGCGGCTCCGAGGTGATCCCGGTCATCATCAGCGCCGAATTGAGGACGCCGTTATAGGCGAGCACGATCTTCCAGGCGAAGACCCGCAGCAAATAGCTGGTCCAGAAGGGCAAGGTCACCAGAAAGAGCAGTAACCCTCGTTTCGAGCCGGCATGAAAGGCGAGGTAGTAGGCGACCGGATAGGCCGTCGCCACCGTCGCCAGCGTCACGACGCCGGCAATCGCCAGCGACCGGAGAATGACCATCCCATAGAGCGGATCGGAAAAGAGCGTGCCGAAATTGGCGAACGAAATGCCGGCGCCGAGCAGCGAGCCGTCGTTTGTCCGAAACGAGAGGAAGATGACGAGAGCAAGCGCAAAGAGAATGAGGACGAAGGCAACAAGCGCGCCCGGCGCCAGCATCGCCACGCGAAAGGCGGAGGCGCTCCTTCGTCTGGCCTCACCGTCGGCAAGCTGGGCTATGGCACCGTTCGACATTATACCGCCGCCTGAAAAATGAAATTAACTGATAGAATTTCATTTATGTGAACTGGTCAAGAATTTTTTTGGATTCCTGCATACTCCCCCAGATGGAGGGCATCTGAACGCGACATGGCGGTTCAAAGGGCAGACGGAGAAAAGGTGCGCGGTGCCGAACCCCTTCTGTCGACCAACGGGATCGATACGCAATTTAATGCGCCCTGTTTTGGTCGAGCCGACAGCACCAAAGGCCAATGCGGATCATCCTTTCCAGACGATCCAGTCTATGGCCGAACAAAGATGCGGTGGAAGGAAAACTGGAAAGGCCCGGGATGCGTCACACGCTTGTAACACCCGGTTCCTTGTTTCTCTCGCTAAGTCTTATGTGGCAGGCGCAGACAAAGGCGGATGAGACGAGAGCCAGATGAAACGCAGATTGGAAACGAATTGACGGGTCGACGGTTCGAATCTCATCAAGAGCTTCATTTGCGGAACGGCAGGGCCGATGGTTCGATTCCGGTCAAGACCTGAATTTTATCCAGACGTGCAGTGCTATCGGCACCATTTCTCGATCGCGAGCGCGATAGCCTTGGTGCAGTCGACGAGGTCGCGCACGGAGACGCGCTCGTTCGGCTGATGGGCCTGAGTCGGGTCGCCGGGGCCGAAATTGACCGTCGGCGTGTTGCCGAGCCCGGTCGGAAGACCGATGTCGCTGTGGGCTCCGAAGCCGGAGAGAACAGGCGAAAGAGACGCTTCCCCGACCGCTGTCTGGAACACGGACACGAAGGGACTGTCGGCGGGCACTTCGGCGCAGTCGGCATCGAGAATCCATTCGATGCGGGCGGGATGTTCGCGCAGGTACGGGTCGGCCTGGCAGACGTGGAAGATATGCTCCTCGATCTCGCGCTTCACCTTGCCGCCCAGGCCGAACTCGTCCTTTTCGCTCGGCAGGTATTGGGCGTCGATGATGATCTCGGCCTTGCCCGCCATCGATGACGGATGCTCGCCGGCATTCATTTGCGTGACGATGATCTGGTTCGGAAGGTCCATCAGCGGATGGTTCTTGCGCGGATCGAACGTCCAGCGGCGGTTGAGAATATCGATGCCATCGAGGATCTGGCGGCAGAGCTGCACGGCATCCACCGGCCCGCTGGTGTACCAGGAATTCGGAGTCAGTTCGGCGTGCCCGCCGATGCCGTCGATGATGATCTTGCCCCACAGGATACCGTGGCAAAGCGGGGCGATCCGATTCGCGGTCGGCTCCGTCATGATGCCCGCATCGGCATGAAAGCCGCGGTCGACCATGGCGAGCGATCCCATGCCGCCGATTTCTTCGTCGACAACGGTGGTGAAGACGATATCACCCGAAAGAGGAATGTTCAGGTCTTTCAGGATCTCGACGGCCATCAGCATGCAGGCGACGCCGCCTTTCATGTCGACCGTGCCGCGGCCGTGCAGGAAACCGTCTTTCAGCACGGGGATGAACGGGTCGGTGCTCCAGTGTTCCGGTGCGCCCGGCGGAACGACGTCGATATGACCGGTGAGCATGATCGAACGGCCGCCGCCGGTTCCCTTGAGGACGCCGCCGAGGTTTGGCCGGCCCTCGAAGGTTCGGCCCTTATTGGCGCCGGGGCGTCCCTCATACTTGGCATAAAGCGCCGGGCCGTCCGGGTCCCAGAGATCGGTCGTAAAGCCGAGGCGGTGCAGACGCTCCTGCAGGTAGAGCTGGCAGTCACGTTCGCCGGGGCCTGCATCCTTGGGGTTCGACTTGACGATCGACGGAAACGCCACGAGGTCGCTGAGTGTGTCGACGATACGCTGCGTTGCGGCTTCGACCTGTTGTGCGATGGTGTCTTCGATAGGGGGCATTCTATTATCTCCAGCGTTGAGAAAGTCGTTCAGCAAGAAGGACGAAGATGAGCAGCGCACCGACGATGCCGACCTGCCAGACAGTATTGACATTGAGCTGCAGCAGGCCGGTTTTCAGCGTCACCAGCAGGACTACCGCGGCCAGTACGCCGCCGACGCCGCCGAATCCGCCGGTGATGGCGATCCCGCCCAGCATTGCGGCGGTCAGCGATTCCAGTTCGAGATCCTGGCCGATGTTCGGTCGGGCGCTGCCGAGCCAGGCGAGCGATATCAGCCCGGCCGCACCGGCCAGTGCGCCACTGATGGCGTAAAGCAGCAGGCGAACGCGATCGACCGGAATGCCGACCAGACGGGCCGAGCGCTCATTGAAGCCGGTGGCGAGAATCCATCGCCCCCAGGATGTCCAGAGCATGACCGCGCCCATGGCGATGAAGGCTGGTATTGCAAGCGTCAGGAAGGGGACCGGTATGGTGGCGACGACACCGCGTCCCCAGACGAGCAGCCAGGCCGGCACGCCCGATTGGGCCGCTCCGCCGGTGATGGCGAGCGCGAGGCCGGAATAGATGAACAGCGTGCCGAGCGTCGCGATCAGGGGAAGAATCGCCAGCCGCGTCACCAGCAGGCCGTTGACCGCGCCGAGAAGGGTGCCGAAAGCAATGCAGCTTATCGGCAGGAAGGGCGCCGGCAACCCCGCCTTGAGGGCCAACATGCCCGCTACGGCGGAAAGCGAGACGTTGCCGCCGACGGAAAGGTCGATGCCGGCGCCGCCGGCGAGGATGACGATCGCCTGGCCAAGCGAGACGAGCGCCAGGATGGTGGAAAACTGCAGGATCGTGGTAACGGTCGAGGGGCCGAAAATGGAAGGCCTCAGGATCGCAAGCATCACGATCACCAGCACCCAAAGGCACGTCAGCAGGGTCAGAACGAAGGCCGGGCCCTTCAATTGGCGGATGGTTTTCATCGGCGCGCCCATCTGGCAGTGGAAAGGGATATGCGGCCGGCGAGACCGTCGAAGGCAAGCACGCCAATCAGCAGGACGCCGGTGACGACGGGCTGCCAGAGCGAGGGCACCCCGACGAGCAGCAGGCCGTTCTGCAGAATTCGAAGCAGGAGGACGCCGAGCACGGTGCCGATCAGGCTGCAGCGTCCGCCCATGATGCTGGTGCCGCCGAGGACGACGGCGGCGATCGCGTCGAGCGCCAGGCTGCTGCCGATCGTCATTTCCACGTTGCGGTAGTTGGCGACATAAAAGGTTGCGGCAAGGCCGGTCAGCGCGCCGCTGATGACGAAGGCGGCAATCCTCACCCTGACGACCGCGATGCCGGAAAGCCGGGCCCTTTCCTCCGAATTGCCGATGGCAAGCAGATGAGGGCCGAACGGTGTCCGCCGCAGCGCCGCCCAGACCAGGAGGTAAGCGGCGGCGATGACGAAGGCCACCAGTGGAATGCCGAACAGGGAGACCGACAGCAGCTGGGTCAGCCCGGTCGGCAGGCCCGAGAGCCATTGCCCGCCGAGCAGCGCGAAGACCGCGGTGCGATAGACACCCAGCAAGCCGAGCGTGCCGACGATCGCCGGAACGCGGCCGAGGACGATCACGGCGGCGGTGACGAGCCCGAGCAGAGCGCCGACGGCGGGGCCGATAAGTGTGATGATGAGCGGGTTCATCGTCGCTTCGAGCGCATTGCCGATCCCGATGGCGGCAAGGCCCATGACGATGCCGGTCGAAACGTCGATGCCACCCATGGCAAGCAGCAGCGTCATGCCGAGGCTGGCAAGCAACAGCTCGATGCTGTTGCGCAGGATGGTGCCCGCATTGCCGGCCGCGGCGAAGTAGGGCGATGCGACCGAAAAGAGAATGATGGTTACCGCACAGGCGGCGAGAAGAGACCACTCGCGTCCGTTCAATGCCTGCAGTGCGGTTCTTGACTGTCGCATCGCTTGCATCATCCGGCTCAGAAGTTGAACTTGTCGACGTTGTCGGCCGTGAATACCGCCGGCGGTCCGAGCAAGAGGATGCCCTTCTGCGCATCATAGGTCACAGGGTTTGCGAAGCCGGGAACCGTGTTTTCGGCGGCGAAGGCCTTGCCGTCGATCAACTGCTTGCCGGCCCAGACGGTGAGGTAGCCGAGCTGCGACGGGTCCCAGAGCACCGTGAAGCCGAAGGAGCCGCTCTTGAGGTAGGAGCGCGCGGTGTTCGGGCTGCAATAGCCGGTGCCGATGACGGAGCCGATCTTGCCGGCCGTTTCGATCGCCTGCGCGACGCCCGGGCATGTAGAGGAAGCCACGGCGATGATCGCCTTCATGTCGGGATTGGCGGTCATCAAATCGCCGGCGATCTGGGCGGCGCGCTGTGCCGTGCCGCCGGCATATTGCGGATCGAGCAGCTTCAGCTTCGGATATTTCGCGGCCGCCTCTTTCTGCATGAAGCCGATCCAGGCGTTGAGGTTGGATGCCGTGGCCTCGCCGGAGACGATACCGATCTTGGCGTCGGGGCCGATCCGCTTGACCAGTTCGTCGATGATGGTGCTGCCGAGCCCTTCATCGGTGGCTTGTGCTACGTAAACGGCGCGGCCGCTGTCGGGGGCGTCGCTGTCGCTGGTGAAGAGCTTGACGCCCTTGGCCTTGGCAGCCTCGACGACGGGCGCAATGCTCGATGCATCGAGCACGCTGACGGACACCGCGTTGACGCCCTGGTCGATTAGGTTCTGGACGATCTGTAGCTGGTCGACCGGATTGGTGTCGACCGGGCCGCTATAGATGAAGTCGACGCCCAGTTCGCCGGCGGCGCGCTTGCCGCCGGCTTCCATGGCGTTGAAGTAGGGGATGCCGATCAACTGCGGCACGAAGGCCACTTTTGGCTTGTCCTGCGCGAAGACTGCCGTCGAAACGGCCAGCGTCATTGCAGTGACGGCAAGAACTTTCTTGAAATTGGCAAGCATGGTGGTGGGACCTCTCTGGAGAATGTGACGCGCATTGTTCAGTTTATTTTTTCAAGCGCCCGCACGTCGGGATGAGCGCCTGTTATGAGGGAAACGATTTCTTCCGGGGTGGTGCTGTCGCGCTGCCGCTCGGCGACCTTGCGGCCGCGGCGGAAGACGACCATGCGGTCTGCGACCTCGAAGACATCGGCAATGTTGTGGCTGATGAGCACGACGGCGCAGCCGCGCTCGGCGAGCCGGCGGGTCAGCGAGAGCACCTTGCGCGTCTCGGCAACGGCCAGCGCCGCCGTCGGCTCATCCATGATGACGAGCTTGGCATTCAGATTGAGCGCCCGGCAGATGGCGACCGCCTGCCGCTGGCCGCCGGAAAGGCTGCCGACGGCAGCCTCCGGATCGGAGATATGCGCCTCCAGTTCCTTCAGCAGGCCGTCGACGCGCTCGCGCATCTCGGTGCGGCGCAGGAAGGGGATGCCGAGGACAGATCGCTTCAACTCGCGGCCGAGGAAGACGTTCTCGGCGATCGACAGGTTTTCCGACAGCGCCAGTTCCTGGAAGATCGTGGCTATGCCGACGGTCGCCGCATCCTTGGGTGAGGAGAATGCGACCGCCTCGCCATTGACCAGCAGCTTGCCGTCGCTCGGCGGATGGGCGCCGGCGAGGATCTTGATGAAGGTCGATTTGCCGGCGCCATTGTCGCCCAGCAGCGCCAATACCTCGCCGGCGCGGATGTCGAGATCGACACCCGACAGCGCCGTCAGGCCGCCGAAGCGCTTGGTGATGCCCGTGGCACGGAGAAACGGAACGGTCATGTCAACTCCCCTTGTTTTACGGCGGCTTCAGATCGTCTTGCTTGCCCAGCGCAAAATGTTCTTCCAGAGCGTCGCGTAGCCCGGCCATGCGACGAAGTTGTTGGGCAGCCAGTGCGGGCCGATATCGGAGGTCCAGGCGACGGTACGGCCCTTGCCGAATTCGCCGGTGACCAGCAGCGGATGGCCGCCCTCTGCCTCGGGCAGGGTGGCCAGCACCTCGACGCCGGGGATATCCTTGGCGACGACTTCATTGGCGCCGAGCAGCAGCGGCCATTCGCTATCGATGCCATCAAGGATCGGATGCGCCTTCTTCACCACGGCGCGAAACCCTTCGGGGATTTCGAGGCGGTCGTCATAGGGCAGGCAGGAAACCGGAAGCGCGGCTTCGACCGGTGTATGGTGCCAGCGCGCCTTGCCGTCGATGCCCTGGAAGCTGAAATAGCCGCCGGCCATGATCAGTCCGCCGCCCGCGGCAGTCCAATCGCGCAAGAGCTTCAGCCTGTTCGGCACGGGCTTGCCATGCAGCCAGACATCAGGATGCAGAAGAAGCGAGTTTGCGCCGATATCCGAAAGGATGATCGCCTGGTAATCGTCAAGGCCTTCCATCGTGAAAGGCAGCTTTTCGACGGCTTCGTGCGCCGGCATGTAATGCAGCTCGAATTCGGTCCCCTTGAGGGTTGCGACCAACGGCTCGGCGCCGAGGTGGAACGTCACGCTTCCGAACTGATCGAAGCCCTTGTAATGCGTGGCGGAAGTCACCCAGCTCTCGCCGACCAGAAGCACTTTCGTCGTCATAGAAATCTCCAATATGATTCAATCTCGCGGCCAGCACTCCCGGCAGCGCATGTCAGGTCAGACCGCGGTTTTCGCCTCCACCGAGGACAGGAGTTCGCTCAATTGCGCGGCGTTTGCGGTGTAGGCCTGCGCCCCTTCTGCCGTTGTCGTGAGGCTTGCGCCAATCGCTGCGTGGCGAGCCGCCTCTTCCAGCGACCTGCCGTACAGCCACAGGCTGAGAAAGACGCCCGCGAAGGCATCTCCGGCGCCTGTCGCGTCGACCCGGTCGACGGCCAGGGCTGGCACTTCGATTTGCGCGCCGCCACCCTTGCGGAAGACCACCGCGCCGAACTCTCCGAGCGTCAGGACGACGTCCCCTCTCGATTTGATACGGAAAAGAATGCGGCGGACCTCCTCGATCATCGAAGCGAGAGGCGTACGCAGATTGAAGATTTCGCGAACGATCTCGTCGTTAATGAAGGTCAGATCGACGCGTTTGACGAGATCGATGAAGGCTTCCGGATTTCGAGAACTGGCCGGCAATCCGGCCGTATGCAGGCTGACGCTCCACCCGGCCTCGCGGAAGCGCCCGATGGAAGAGATCATCCGCTCATAGTGAAATCCTTCGATATGAAGGCAGGAGCGGGTCTTCGGCGATTGGATCTCCATGTTGGCGGTAAGATCGATTTCGCTGAGTTCGAACGTCTCCGCTATGATCGTCCGGCTGCCATTGCCCTCGATGATGACGATCGCGCGTGGCAGACGGCCGTTGGTCGGGCGCTGGATCGGAAGGGTGTTGACGCCGCGCTTGAGCAGCTCGGCAAGCGCCCATTCGCTGTCTTCGTCGTCGCCGGCTGCCGTCGCAAGATCCACCTGCAGCGCATAGGGTTCGCCGACGCCGGATGCTGCCACGGCCAGATTGGCGGCAGGGCCTCCCAGCGCCTTCTCGATATGACGCGCCGTGACGCGGTCGTCGCGATGGGGCAGCACGTTCACTCTGCAGAGATAGTCTACGCAGATGTGGCCGACGACAAGCAGGCGCGGCAAGTCCTCCGAGTTCCACTGCTTGCGGGCGGAGAGCCCGGACAGCGACCGCGCAAAGGTGCTCGGCCTGTATGTCAGCTCCCGAATTGCATTCTGGATGCGCTCGCCGGTTTCGTCCCGAACAGCGGCCGTGCCGTTGATGAAATTGGAGACGGTGCCGATGGAGACACCGGCGGCCTGGGCAACATCAGCAATGGTCGGGCGTTTGCGTTGCACGGTATAGAACCTCATTGAAGCGCTTCAACGCTACTCGCCTAATTCCAATGAGGCAAAAGAATATCCTTTCAAATTATGTGAGAAATGCTCGGGATTTCGGGTTGGCGCCCAGAATATAAAGAATTTATAACTACAAACGCCCATGGATTGAAATTATTTCAATCCATGGGCGTCGAAGATTTTGGCCGATCAAAGCGAGTTCTAAGTGAACCATTGATAGATACTGAGGATTCACTATTAGCCAAAACCGGCCTTGCGTGTGCCTATGATCGGACAGATGCCGAGACGTTTGCGCGCGTCGACAAGCTGATGTCATCCGTCCAGTAGCTTGACGACCAGCGACGCGCTTTGGATGTGGCGCGCTAGGGGATAAAAAAGGCGATAGAAATTTGGCTCAGGTTGGTAACAATTCACGTCGAGCAACGAATGACGGCACGTGAATGACTAAATCGATATCGGAACGGGTCTTGAAGGAATTGATGCTTCTATCGCTTGATGGCGATGAGGCAGCCTATAGGCGTTTGCTTTTTGTCTTGCGGGATCTGTTGTTGACATTTTACCGGAAGAGGCTGGGACCCAACGCTCATAAGGACGCCGAGGATCT
>DASWOH010000271.1:0-2212 GCA_036398815.1 Rhizobium sp.
CGACAACAAGAATGCAACCCAGCGCGAACATGGAGATGTCTCCCCACGCCGCTAGTTCGATTGATATCCAGTTCAACGCGATGGTGCTGATGATGACTGCAGTCAGGTCCTTCCGTCCGCCGACAGCAACCCAGATGACGACGAGGATGTTCGCGGCCACGCTGAAGCCGTCGGGATGAATGTAAGTGCCCCACGCGGTATAGAGCGTTCCCGCTAATCCGGCGATTGCTGCCGAGAGACAGAACACCACAAGCTGCACCAGCCGGACGTCGTATCCGAATGTCTCCGTCCGCTCCGAGTCTTCCCGGACCGCAATCAGAACGTAACCAAAGCTGGAATTGACGATCCAGCGCAATCCCAGATACACCACGATGCCGATGCTCAGGACGAGCCAGTAGAAGCTGCGATCCCGGCCGTCGAATTCAAACGTTATCTGTCCTAGACCGAGTGTGATGTTGGGTAAGGATGGATCGGATGCGGTCGCCGGGGTCAGGCCGTTCATCCCGCCGAGATTGGCTGCTCCAATGGAATAGCTCGGGTCGGCTGTCTGACGCATAAAGAGCCCAAACAGCAGCGATGTCACCAGCATCAGGATCGCAACGTAGACTCCCTTGAGACGGCTGTAGAACATCAGTCCGCCGAGGGCTGCGGCCACGATGGCCGGCGTGATCACGCCCGCAATGATTGCGATATTCGTATTGCCCTGGCTTTCGATCAGATTCATCGCGACGATGCCATACGCATAACCTCCGATGCAATAGAACGCAGCCTGACCGAGGCTGAGGATTCCGCAATAGCCCCAGATCAGACAGAGGCTGAGCGCAACGATCGTTGAAATCAAAAAATTGCTTGCAGTGATGATCTGATAACGGGAACCGAAGAAGGGCAGGGCGGCCAGAAGGACAACGACCAAAAGCCATGTCGACCAGAACAGGCGCCCGTTGCCGAGCGTCTGCTGACCGTTGAATCCGCCCAAGGATCGCCTGCAAAAGCGAAAGAACCGCATCGTCATGATCTAAACTTATCTCTGCATGGCGCGCAGACGGCGACGCTCTATGAAGTCCGATATGCCTGATGGCATCAACAGAAGGGCAAGGAAGGCGGCCGCCATAACCGAGACGTAGCCGACATACTCATTGATGAGGTTCGACGAGATGGTCTGTACGCCGGCAAGATAAATTCCAGCATAGACCAGTCCCATGATTGGGCTGGCCCCGCCACCGATGACCACCGTGATGAATGCCATCGGTGTATAGTTTTGTCCGAAGAAGGGTGATATGGTGGCGGTCATTGCGAACATGCCGCCTGCGATGCCGCCGAGTGCCGAACCCAGGCCGAAAGTTAGCGTATAGACGCGGCGTGTCTCAATGCCGAGCGCGCTTGCCATAGACGGATTTTCCATGGTCGCCTGCGCCTGGAAACCGAGTTTTGTGTACCGGAAGATTGCCCACACCCCGGCGATCAGCCCCACCGCTGTTGCGAACATCACGAGACGATATACACCGAAGGACACGCTTCCGATCGTCACGCTTCCCAGTGGTGTCGGCATATTCATGATCGAAGGGCCGAGCAGGAGAAGAGTTCCCTGACTGAGAATTAGACTGACCCCCCATGTCACGACAAGGGAGGACAGCAGTTGATTGTAAAAATGACGGATAACAAGTTGCTCGATGACGATTCCTGCGAAACCTGCACCGAGGCCGCCGAGCACGATGGCGAAAGGTGAGGGCATTCCTGCGTGAAAAGTTCCGGCGGCGATATAGGCTCCGATCATCATTAGTTCGCCGTGAGCCATATTAATGACGCCCATCATGCCGTAGATCAGAATAAGGCCAACACCTGCCAGCAGCAGAAACCCCAAATTGTCGAAATATTGATAAGCATAGCTGGCGATCTGACCAAGAAGATCCATTCCTGTCTCCGACATTATCTATTCGTTCGAGCATAAAGTGTGCCGGAGCGAGGGCAGTACTCGATCCGGCACACTTTGAGTTATCAGTGAGCTGTGAAGAACTGCTTCCAGTTCGGATTGTCCGGCGGAAGGAACTGACGTCCGGGAGCGCTCTTTCGCATATCGACCCCAACGTCGCTCAGGAATGTCGGCTCATTGACGCCGAGTTCGGTGACGAGCTGCAGCTTGTGCTCGTTGTCGACCTTGAAGAGATAGGTCGGCATCGCTGCATGGTGCTGCGATCCTCGCAATGTCCAGGGG
>DASWOH010000272.1:0-5310 GCA_036398815.1 Rhizobium sp.
GTGCGCGCCTGACGCTTGCCGGCGGGATCGCCGTCGAAACCGTCGATCGCGGCGAAGGTTCGGTCCTTGCGCTGCGGCCGGAATGGCTCCGGCTGTCGGCCGAGACGTCGGCGCCGGGCGTCAACGCCATGGCCTGCACCCTCGTCGAGCGATCCTACCTGGGCGGCCGCAATATCTATCTCGTGCAAACACAGGCAAGTGCTCGGCCGGTCTCCGTCATGGCGCCGCAGACCCACCCTCCCGTCGCTCTGTTCCAGCCGGGCGAACGCTTGTGGCTGAGTTGGGCGCCTGACGCGGGCATTCTCCTCGCGTCGTAATTCCTCCCTCCTGACATTGATGAGTTTTGACATGGCTTTAGACCACCTTCATTCGTTCATGCTGTATTCCTCGCGCGAGTTCCCACCGATCGAGGAGCAGGCGGCCACACTCGCTGCACTTGGCTACACGAATGTCGAGACATTCCCTGACCTTTACGAGGATCTCGCCCGGACAAAGGTTGCTTTCGACCGTCATGGGCTGAAGGTGGACAGCATGCATTCCGATCTTCACACCATGGAACGCGATCTCGATGAGACCGTCCGGGTGGCGCAGACGCTTGGCGCCTCGATCGTGGTTGCTCCCTGGCTCGAGCCCGAGGATCGCCCGGTCGATGCCGCCGGCTGGCAGGCCTTGGGAGAGCGGCTCGGTGCGCTCGCGCGTCAGCTCAAGGAAAAGGGATTGCTGCTCGCCTGGCACAATCACGACTTCGAGTTCGTGGCCTTGGCCGATGGCTCGATGCCGATCGAGCACCTGCTGGATCAACCGGATGTCTGGCTAGAGCTGGATGCCGCGTGGGTTTACCGCGCCGGGGCCGATCCCGTTTTCTGGGTCGAAAAACTCTCCGACCGTATCCTGATCGGCCATGTCAAGGACGTGGCGCCAAAGGGGATACATCTCGATGAGGATGGCTGGACTGATGTCGGCCAGGGTGAGGTGCCATGGGAGACGCTTTGGCCTCTCTACATGGCAAGCCCGGCGCGGCTGATGATCGTCGAACATGACCAGCCCTCGGATTACAGGCGGTTTGCCGAACGTAGCGCTACCGAAGTCCGCTCCCTCGCAAGGGGAGAGACGGCATGAGCATGCGCGTCGGTCTCATCGGCTGCGGCAATATCTCGGAAATGTATCTTTCCAATGCCGCGCTTTTCGAAAGTTATCATTTCGTTGCCTGCGCCGACCTCAACCCGTCGGCCGCTAAAGCCAAGGCAGAAAAGCACGGCCTTCGGGCGCTATCGCCTGAGGAACTTATCGCTGGCGACGACATCGATATCGTCCTCAACCTGACAGTGCCGGCCGTGCATGCAAAGGTATCTCTCGCTGCCCTGTCTGGCGGCAAGCATGTCTATTCCGAAAAACCGCTTGCGACCTCACTCGACGATGCGAGGCGTGTTCTTGCCCTCGCAGCGGAAAAAGGGCTGCGCGTCGGCTGCGCACCGGATACCGTGCTCGGGCCGGGCGTGCAGACAGGCCGCAAAATGATTGCTGAAGGCGAGATCGGTCCCGTCGTGGCGGGTACAGCCTTCTTCCTGTCCCATGGACTGGAGGATTGGCATCCCGATCCGACCTTCTTCTTCAAACCCGGCGGCGGCCCGGTGCTCGATATGGGTCCCTACTATATTTCTGCCCTCTGCACTTTGCTCGGTCCTGTTGCCCGCGTACAGGCGACAGGACGCATAGGCCGGGCCGAACGTCTAGTGACCGCTGATGGACCGATGACTGGCCAGTCGATCACTGTCGAGACCCTGACAACGGTCAACGCACTCCTTTCCTTCACAAATGGTGCTGAGATCGTTTTCGCTTCGAGCTGGGACGCCTGGAACAATTCCATGCCGCATATAGAGTTGCATGGAGAGAAGGGCACCTTACGGGTTCCTGATCCGAACTACTTCGGCGGTACAGTGCAGCTCGCGCGTTCCCCATCGGGCTGGGAAAATATATCGACAGCCGAGATGCCATATGGCGCCCCGCACGGCTGGCCCGACTATCCCGAGATTGCCGACTATCGTGGGCTTGGTCTTTCCGACATGGCTGAAGCGATCAAGAAAGGGACACCACATCGTTGCGACGGCGAAATGGCCCTCCACGTACTGGAGGTGCTGATCGCAATTCTCAATGCATCGCAGTCTGGTCAAGCGTTGGTGATTAATGCAACAAAAGGCGATTTGGGCCGCTCTTGAGCCTGGGGGTGGGTCGGCTGTTCGATTCCTATCAAGAGCTGTGCGAATTGCGTTTGCCTCCGACCGAACGTGCGGTCAGCATTAAGAGCTACGGCTGCTTCGGGCCTTCATATCGGTTATCCACTCCGCTCGCTTTAACGTCAAAACTCAATCAAGCCATCGATCAAGTTATCTCTGCATGATTCACTGCCGCGAGAACGGGAGTTTTGATTTGCGGCCGGGATCTTAAAGCCCGACGTCGGATTCAGCAGACGGGCAGCGATATGCGCCGTCCAATTCACGTCTTGCTGAAGCATGCACTTTCATCCATCCTTGACCTCCCAAAGTCGATGCGCGGAAGGGCGTGTGGTGAATTTACATGACTGAGCGGGCGCTCCCTCTACGCGGGATTTCAGTTTTCGAAGCCGCGGCGCGCTCGGAGAGCTTCCATGCTGCCGCAGATGAATTGAACCTGACACCTTCGGCAGTTAGCCATCAGATTCGCCTGCTTGAGGCGATCTTGGGTGTGCAGCTTTTCGACCGTATAGGACGTGGTGTGACGCTCACGGCAGAGGGTGCAGAATACGCCCGATCTATTCGCCACAGCATCCGTTGGCTACGGGCCGCCACTAGCGATATCAAGACACGCGGTCAGAGCGGAGGTGCCTTGGATGTTGTGAGGATTGAGGCGCCTCCCTCCTTCGCGCATTGCTGGCTCTTGCCACGGCTTGCTGACCTGCTGGCCCAGCAGCCGGGGATCGACATCCGGCTCAATGCTCAAGGCTCCCACCTTCAAGGCGAGAGACCGCCCTGGACGCCCTTGACCGATGCCCCTGCCGACATTCAGATCGTTTATGGCGACGATATGTGGAAGGATAGAGCCTCGTTCCTGTTATCTGAGTCTTTTCAACCTTTTTGCAGTCCTAAACTGATGGCCGAAAGCCAGGTGGAATCCCCTCATTCGTTACTTAGCAAGACGCTGATCAGCACATTCCATAATCATTTGTCCTGGGAAGAGTGGTTAAACCTGCAAGGTGTTCAACTCGACAAAAACCCTGTTAACAAAATACAACTTGACCCCTCTCACCTAGCGATACGGGCTGCCGTCGACGGTCTGGGATTTGTGCTGGAAAGCAGCATTCTAGTCGAACGCGACTTAAACGCCGGCACATTAGTGGCACCGTTTCCTCATCTTGAACGGCCAGGGCTAGGCTACTGGATTTTCACGCCATCGACGAAAAGGTCACGTTCCACGATCGACGCTGTCGTCGACTGGTTCACAAATGAGGCGACCGAAAAGTCCAAACAAGACTGAACTCGATAGGACCAACGGACCTGGAATTCTCCGCGAGACACTGAAGCATTACAAGACGGGCATCACGTATCTGCACCTTCTGCAGAAAAACTGCGACTGTTCAGCAATCGCTCAGACTGACAAATTATTTTCACCGATTGGGGCAAACTATTTGCGCTTTTAATACCCGCCAGCGTCACTAGTCTCACGCAAATGGGAATACGATGCAACTTTGGCGTCGATAGCTAGACACGCAATAGAGAGTTTATTTTGTCAATGAATGCAGATGAGAAAACCGCGATGCAAGCTGATAGGTACCTTCTGCGATATATGGGCGTCGGTGGAGACTTTATCCCTTTTGTCCCCGAACGCGCTCAGGGCTCTTGGCTCTATGACGCGTCCGGGCGCCGAGTTCTTGACTTCACGTCAGGACAAATGAGTTCCGTTCTTGGACATGCCCACCCGGAACTCGTCGAGACCATACACGGCGCCGCCGGCCGCCTCGACCACTTGTTCAGCATGATGCTTTCCAGACCCATTGTGGATCTGGCTGAGGCACTGGCGGAACTTGTTCCAGAACTTCCGCGCTCGATGTTTCTTTCAACCGGAGGCGAGTCGGTTGAAGCTGCAATCCGGCTCGCAAAGGTCGTTACCGGCAAATGGGAGGTGGTCGGCTTTGCGCAATCATATCACGGCTCGACCGGTGCTGCTGCCGCAGCCACCTATTCCCTCGGACGGCGCGGTCATGGTCCTCTTATGCCGGGTGCTTTCGCCATCCCCGCCCCGAATGCCTTTCGGCCTCGCTTTCCCGGAGTGACCTGGCAGCAGGAACTCGATGACAATTTCGAGCTTCTCGATCGTCAATCGACCGGCAATCTCGCGGCATTTATTGCCGAACCCATCCTGAGTACAGGTGGCGTCATTGACCTGCCCGTCGGCTACCTGGCTGCTTTGAAAGCCCATTGTGAACGTCGTGGCATGCTTCTGATCATCGATGAAGCCCAGACGAGTCTCGGGCGAAGTGGTGAGATGTTTGCCTTCGAACGGGACAATATGGTGCCTGACATCCTGTTGCTGTCGAAGACGCTCGGTGCCGGGATGGCTATGTCGTCTGTATCGACGTCCGATGCGATTGCCGACATCGCGCAGAGTCGTGGGTTTACATTTGTAACCACGCACGTGAATGACCCTCTCCCCGCAGCAGTCGCGCTTAAGGTGCTCGAAATCATCCAGCGCGATCATCTTGTCGAGAGATCGAGTGTCTTGGGTAGTCGCCTCAAGAAAGGCCTGCAGAACCTGATGCAGCATCACGAGTGCATTGGGGATGTTCGTGGGCGAGGGTTGTTGCTTGGCATGGAATTCCTTCCTTACGCGGGGCAAAACAGTACGACGATCTCTCAAAAGGTTACGGAAGTTGCGCTCGAACTCGGGGTGTCTGCCAACATAACCGGCGCATATACGTCTGGTGTGATGCGGTTCGCCCCGCCACTCACCTCAACCGAGGAGGAAATCGATTTCGGACTAAGCACGCTCGATAAAGCCATCACGAGAGTCGTCGAGTCTCTCTAACATCGATCGGCAATCCCCGAGGATTGGGACGCCGGTCGATGGCACGGGACATGGGGAGCATTTTCCGCGAAGGCGAGCCGACGACGAAGAGTAAAATCGCCATGAAGATTGACGCCTGCGGGGGAGCGCGGGCGGAAAGCAATGCCGGCCGCACGGGGAGGTACCGGTCCAGACCAACCAGAGGGAAAAAGAAATGAACGTTACCCGTCGCAGCATTCTCATAGCATCCATCGCAGCCGGCATTGCCACTAT
>DASWOH010000273.1:0-57722 GCA_036398815.1 Rhizobium sp.
CGACTATATCGGCGCCAATCTGGACAAGCCGCTGCCGGTCAGCGAACTCGCCAAGGTCGGCGGCCTCAGCCGCGCTCATTTTTCCCGCGTCTTCACCGACAGCGAGGGCCTGCCGCCGGCCGAATTCGTACTGCAACAACGCATGCAGCGGGCGGCGAAGCTGCTCACCAAGGCCGCCTTCATTCCGGTCAAGGAAGTGGCGATCATGTCGGGCTTCGACGACGCCAATTATTTCTCGAAAGCCTTTCGCCGCATCTACGGCATCAATCCCACCGAATTCCGCACTACCGGCATGTATGCCGCAGTGCGCAGTCCGGGGGAGGAGATCAGGAACGGGCGAGGTAAATAGCCCAATCGTCCGGCCCGATCATGCGGCCCGATCATGCGGAATGCGGATGCAGGTCGCCATCCTTGCGCGGCGTTTCCAGCCGCGCCAGCTTGCCCTCTTCCGCCTTGTAGAAATACTGGCTCGCGACCAGCCACCCCTTCAGGGGTCGCAACGGCGGGATGCAGGTCAGCAGCATGAACGGTAGCGTCGTGAAGGCGTGCACCCAATAGGGAGCATTGAAGGCAACTTCCAGCCAGACGGCAAAAGCGACGCTCGGAACGCAGCCAAAGCAGATGACGAAGAAGGCCGGGCCATCGGCCGGATCGGCAAAGGAATAATCCAGGCCGCAAGCCTCGCAGGATGGCCGGAGCGTTAGGAAGCCATTGAAAAGATGCCCCTGACCACAGCGCGGGCAGCGGCCACGCAAGCCGGTCTGGAGCGGAGAAAGCGGTGGCCATGCATCATCGGATGACATTGTTCTGTCCTTTCCAAAATCGGACATTTCGCGCCTGGCGCGATGCCCTAGGGCTTCGCAGGCGAAGCGCTCCATGCGGGTCACCTCGAAGCCGGCCGGGTTACCGGCTGCCCTGTTACAGAATATATGGCGCCGAATGCATACATTGTCAATTATTGTATGCATATTGTTTCGAATAATATATGCGGGCGCGGCAATTTGTCCAATCAGATGACAATTGTCGAGGCCGCGGGCGCTTCGGCAAGCAGATCGGCGACAATGCCGAGGCTCTGGCGCAGATGGTCGTGACTTTCGGCCGCCCCGAGCCCGAGACGCACCGCCTCCGGCGCAGGGCCAACGGCAAAAGCATCGCTGGCGACGACGCCGATACCGGCGGAGCGCAATCGCGCCGTGAATTCACCGCGCGACCAGGCGGATGGTAGTCGCAGCCAGATATGGAAGCCTTCGGGATCGGCAAGCAGATGGGTCGCGGGCAGCAACTCAGCCGCGATAGCCTGCCGTTCCCTGGCTTCCCTCCGAATGGCGGCGAGTACGGCATCAGCCGTGCCGTCTTCGATCCAGCGGCTGGCAATGGCGGCCGAAAGGGGCGACGCCATGGCCGAGGTGGCGCGGATGATGCCGGCAAGTCTGGTTGCCGCACGCAGATCCGGCGCGACGAGATAGGCGATGCGCAGCGCCGGCGACAGGCATTTGGCAAGGCCGGCAATGTGATAGACCCGCTCGGGCGCAAGTGCTGCCAGCGGCGCGATCGGCTTCATCGGCAGTGCGCCATAGGCGTCGTCCTCGATGATCGCGACATCATAGCGGGCGGCGATATCGAGGATCGCCTTGCGTCGCGAGAGCGGCAGGGTCGTTGTTGTCGGATTGTTGATGGTGGGATTACAGTAAAGCGCCTTTGGGCGCTCGCTGACGCAGATCTGCTCGAAAGCCTCTGGAATCAATCCCTTGTCGTCGGCCTCCACGCCGACGACGGTCAATCGGAGATGCGCCGCGACCGAGAGAAAGCCCGGATAGGTCAGCGCTGCGGCACAGACAGTATCGCCGGGAGCCGTCAGCATACTGGCGACTGCCAGCAATGCGCCCTGCGCGCCGGGGCACACGAGAATCCGCTCCGGCGTAATGCCGGGCAATCGGCCGGCGAGCCAATCGGCTCCGGCCTCGCGGTCACGGATCGCGCCGCCGGGGTGCTGGTAGCGTAGCAGCAGATCCAGACCGCCGCTGGCTTCCAACTCGGTGATCCCGCGCCACATCCGCGCCGTCAAAGCCTCGTCGTCGAAGCGCGGCGGCAGGTTCATGCTCATGTCGACCAGCCCGCTTGCGGCCGGCCTTTGCGGCCGTGGCGGTCCGCCCTCACTTACATAAGTGCCCTGCCCGACCCGGCCCTCCACCAGACCTCTCTTGCGCGCCTCGGCATAGGCGCGGGTGACCGTGGTGAAATCGATGCCGAGCGCTTCGGCCAGTGCGCGTTGCGGCGGCAACCGCGTGCCGGCCTTCAGGCGGCCTGCGCGGATATCGACCTGCAGGGCATCAGCTATGGCCAGATAGACCGGTCCTGCCGTCTTTTTGATGACTGGAGTCCAGAAGGAAGCCGCCTGATCGTCGCTCATATCGTCATCTCCCAAGATGAATGTATGTATATTGTATGTTTTCGGGTTTCGAGCAAGAGGCGGACGGCGAGAAAATCCTAGCTCCGGCATCCGATTTCGTTGCGCCGTCGCAGCGGGGCTGTATAGATATCGGCCGGCGGCGATAACGTTTACGCTGCAACTGCGTTTCTCTTTTCAGCCACACTCGTTCGTCCAAGGCGCGACGGGCTCTATCGATAGGATCGAATATGCGTTCTGTTGTCGCTTTCAACGAATCCTGGACTTTTCGCGAGGGGTTCTCGGCTGCCGATGCCGGCCGCCTGCAGGAAGGGCAACCGATCACGCTGCCGCATACAGCGATCGAACTGCCGTTCAACTATTTCGACGAAAAATCCTATCAGCGCGCCTTCACCTATCAGAGGACCCTGCCTTGGAGCGCCGATTTCGTCGGGCGGGAAGTGTCGCTGACCTTCGACGCCGCCATGGCCGACGCAGTCGTCTATCTCAACGGCGAGGAAATCGTTGCCCACAAGGATGGCTACACGCCTTTCGAAGCGCGGCTGACGGGACGTCTGAAAGAGGGCAACAGCCTTCTGACCGTCAAGATCGACGGCAGCGAGAATCCGGAGATTCCGCCCTTCGGCGGCCGCATCGACTATCTCACCTATGCCGGCATCTATCGTGACGTCTGGCTCAAGGTTGCAGCCCCCGTTTCGATCGCCAACATCAAGGTCGAAACCGGCAAGGTGCTGTCCGAGACGAAATCCGCAACCGTTCGCTGCGACATCGCCAATCCGCAGGCCCTCGCCTTCAACGGCACAGTGACCGCAAATCTCCGCGCGCCGGACGGCAAGGTGCTCGCGTCCGCGACCACCGAAACCTCGGGCGGCAGCGTTACCTTCACCTTCGACAATCTGGCCGGCATTTCTCTGTGGGACCTCGACAGTCCCGTGCTCTACACGCTCGAAACCGAGCTGAAGACCGATCATGGCTCAGACCAATATGTCGCGACATTCGGTTTCCGCACCGCCGCGTTCACCGACGAAGGCTTCGTATTGAACGGTCGCAAGCTGAAGCTGCGCGGCCTCAACCGTCACCAGGCCTTTCCCTATTCCGGCTACGCCATGGGCCGCTCGGCGCAGGAGCGCGACGCCGAGATCATGAAGCGGACGTTGAAGTGCAATGTCGTGCGCACCTCGCACTATCCTCAGTCGAAATGGTTCCTCGACCATTGCGACCGCATCGGCCTGCTGGTCTTCGAGGAAATCCCCGGCTGGCAGCATATCGGTGGCGAGGAATGGCAGCAGGAATCGATCCGCAACGTTCGCCGCATGATCGAGCGCGACTGGAACCATCCCTCGATCATCATCTGGGGCGTACGCATCAACGAGTCGCAGGATTCTCATGATTTCTACACCGAGACCAACCGGCTGGCGCGTGAGCTCGATCCGACCCGCCAGACCGGCGGCGTGCGCTACATCACCGAGAGCGAAATGCTCGAGGACGTCTACACGATGAACGACTTCATCCTCGGCAACGAGGAATTGCCGGGCGCCAACCGGCCGCGCACGCCGCTCAGGCCGCAGCAGGAAAATACCGGCCTGACGAAGAACGTGCCCTATCTGATCACCGAATTCGGCGGCCACATGTATCCGACGAAGATCTACGATCAGGAACAGCGTCAGGCCGAGCACGTGCGCCGTCATCTGGAGGTGCTGAACGCCGCCTATGGCGACCCTTCGATTTCCGGCGCCATCGGCTGGTGCATGTTCGACTACAATACCCACAGCGATTTCGGCTCTGGCGACCGCATCTGCTACCACGGCGTCATGGACATGTTCCGCGAGCCGAAATTCGCCGCCTATGCCTATGCCAGCCAGTGCGAGCCCTCCGAGGACGTCATCATGAAGCCGGTGACGATCTGGGCGCGCGGCGAGCGCAATATCGGCGGCGCGCTGCCGCTGATCGTGCTGACCAATTGTGACGAGGTCGAGCTGCGTTACGGTTCGCTCACCAAGCGCCTCGGCCCCGATCGCGAAACCTTCCCGCATCTGCCGCATCCGCCGGTCGTTTTCGACCATCGCCATTTCACCCAGGACGAATTGGGTGTCTGGGGCATGGAATGGGAGGACGCGCGCTTCACCGGTTTCGTCAATGGCAAGCCGGTTGTGGAGCTGCACATGGTCGCCGATCCCGTTCCGACCACGCTTGAGGTGATGGCCGACAGCCTGACACTGCGCGCCACTGAGCGCGACACGACCCGCATCATTATCCGCGCGCTCGACCAGGCAGGCACGCGCCTGCCCTTCCTCAATAACGTCGCAACGATCAAGGTCACCGGTCCAGCGAAGCTGATCGGTCCCGAGGCCGTGGCCTTCCAGGGCGGCACGACGGGCTTCTGGCTGCAGGCGACCGGCCAAGCCGGCGCGATCACAGTCGAAGTGTCTTCGCCGCGCTTTGCAAGCCAGGTATTGGAGCTGAAGGCGGAGTGATCGGCTGATGGAGCGGCGGACCATCGAGAGACATCGCCCGTCGCTCCAATGCACCGGTGCCGTTCAGATGTGGCGTTGGCAAAATATGGCTAGCTGCGCACGGCAGGAATATCCGGCCCCGCAATCTCTCCCGCATTCTGCGGAATCGATTGCAGCAATGTCTGTCGCGCCGAGGCGAGATGCTTGCGGCAGGCGGTGTCGATGCGTTGCGGATCGCGCGATTGCAGCGCTTCGATATAGTCGAGATGTTCGGCGATGGCGCGTGAATTGCGCACGCGGGCGAAGGCCTTGTTCCATTGATAGTGGTAGTGGAAGACGATGGCGATCGCGTCATAGAAATCGGCGATGAAGCGGTTCTTCGAGGCGCGATGGATGAGAAGGTGGAATCTTTCGTCGAGTTGCGAAAAATCGCGGTAGCGCTCGTCGAAATCCTCCAGCAGATCATAGTGTTCCTGCTGGATGGCGGCCAGACTTGCCCAAGCGGGATGTTCCGCCGGCATGCGTCCGAATTCGGCCGCCGAATGCAATTCGAACATCTCGCGCACGTCGGCAAGTTCCAGCGCGAATTCGCTGGTGAAGCCCTTCAGGATCCAATGGCTGTTCGGCCGCTTTTCGATCAGGCCGAAGCGGCTGAAGCGGATGAGGAATTCGCGCACGACCGAGGTTCCCGTGCCGATCTCACGCGCCAGTTCCAGCTCGTTGATCTGCATGCCCGGCTGCGCTTCGTCGGAGAGAATGCGCAGCATGAAGCTGCGCTCGATGATATCGTGCAGCGAATTGGTTTCTTCCTGCGGAAAGAAGTCCGCCTCGGTCGGCTGGCGCAGCACGGTCTTCTGCCGCTTGTTCCAGCGGATGATGCCAGCGTCACTTAGACGCATCAGGATGGCGCGCGCCGTGCTGCGGCTGATACCGAGTTCGGCTGCGATTTCAGGCTCGGTCGGCAGGGCGGCATCCGGCTTCAAGCCGGCGACGTAGCGGTTGTACGCATCCTTGAAGAGCGTGTTTTGTCTCGCCATTCCTCCCTCGCTTATGAATTCGCTGCTCTCTGTCGGCGGCGATCTCTGCAACCTGCTCGGATAGTAGTCGAACGCGGGAGCACCGCTCACATGCGTCGCTCCCCTCCGGAACCGCCGGATGATTTCCTCGTTGACTCCAAAATGTTTATTGTAGATAAAAAACAAAATCAATCGGCAATGGCTTGGGAGAGGCATGTCGAACTACAAGATTTTTCTGGGAGAGGACTTTGAACAGCCAGCCTTGGATACTTCTGTCGGAAGGCGACAATGTCGCCGTGGCAACGGCGGCCATCGAGGCCGGCGTCGCGGTCGCCAATGGTGTCGCGACGCGAGGCAAGATCGACCCCGGCCACAAATTCGCAATCCGTGACATCCCGCTCGGCACACCCGTCGTGAAATACGGCCAGGCCATCGGCCGCACGACTGCCGAGGTCAAGGCCGGCGATCATGTCCACAGCCATAACCTGCATTTCGAAAATGACCGCCTGGCGGCAACGGCCAATGCGGCACCGGAGGCAGCGACCGAGGCCGACAAGGCCCGTACCTTCATGGGCTATCGCCGCGCCGACGGTCGCGCCGCCACCCGCAACTACATCGGCATCATCGCCAGCGTGAACTGTTCCACCACGGTTTGCCGCGCCATCGCGGAAGAGGCAAACCGGACGCTCCTGCCGCATTACGACGGCGTCGACGGTTTCGTGCCGATCGTGCACGATCAAGGCTGCGGCATGAGCTCGACCGGCGACGGCATGCAGACGCTGCATCGCACACTTGCCGGCTATGCGCGGCATGTGAATTTCGGCGGCGTGCTGATGATAGGTCTCGGCTGCGAGGTCAATCAGCTGACGCTCTATGGCCAGAGCGGCGCCGGCGCCAGCAAGCGGCACTTCAACATCCAGGATGCCGGCGGCTCGCGCCGCGCCGTGTCGCTTGCCATGGGTGTCCTGAAGGAGATTGCGAACGAGGTCGGCCAGGCCCGCCGCGAGCCGATCTCGATCAGCGAAATCATCGTCGGCCTGCAATGCGGCGGTTCGGACGGCTTTTCCGGCATCACCGCCAATCCAGCGCTGGGGGCTGCCGCCGACCTGCTGGCTGCCGCCGGCGGCACGACGATCCTGTCGGAAACCTCGGAGATTTACGGCGCCGAGCACTTGCTGCGCAGCCGCGCGGTCAACGACGAGGTCGCTGCCAAGCTCGACGCGAAAATCGACTGGTGGGAAAAATACGTCGCCCTGCACGGGGCATCGCTGGACAACAACCCTTCGCCCGGCAACAAGCGCGGCGGGCTGACCACCATTCTGGAGAAGTCGCTCGGCGCCGTCGCCAAGGGCGGCCGGTCGCCGCTGACCGCCGTCTATAGCTACGCAGAACGGGTGACCGACCATGGGCTCGTCTTCATGGACACGCCCGGCTATGATCCGGTTTCCGCGACGGGTCAGGTGGCCGGCGGCGCGAATATGATCGCTTTCACGACCGGGCGTGGCAGCTGTTTCGGCTCACGTCCGGCACCGTCGTTCAAGCTATCGAGTAATTCGGCGCTGTATCAGTCGATGGAAGAGGACATGGACATCGATTGCGGCACCATCGCCACGGGAGAAGCGACGATATCGGGCAAGGGCCGTGAGATCTTCGAGCTGATCATCGACATCGCATCCGGCAAGAAGACCAAAAGCGAAGCCTTCGGCTATGGCGACAATGAATTCGTGCCCTGGCATCTCGGAGCGACGCTCTAGAGACGGAATACTCACGCGACTGTGCCCGGCTCTCTGATGAGCCAAGCATGACGGAAACCGATCGCAGTCATCACAAGGGAGAGGTGATGAAGAGGAGAAGAATCGGCAGGACCGGCCTGGAGGTGACCGAAATCAGTTTCGGCGCCGCGGCACTCGGCGGTCTTTACCGCGCTTGCCCGCGCGACCAGGCCATGGAAACCATGCAGGCGGCATGGGATAGCGGCATCCGCTATTTCGACGTCGCCCCCTGGTATGGCTTCGGTCTCGGCGAACGATATGTCGGCGATTTCCTGCGCGGTCAGCCGGAAGACAGCTATGTGCTGTCGACGAAGGTCGGGCGATTGATGCGACCCGTTCCGACCGACAAGGTCCCGAATTACGGTTATGTCGATCCCCTGCCCTTCGATGCGGATTATGATTATTCCTATGACGGCATCATGCGATCGGTGGAGTTCAGCTATGCCCGCCTCGGCCTCAACCGCATCGACATTCTCTACGTCCACGATATCGGCGGCTACACCCATGGCAAGGCGCTGAACGAGCATTATCTTGGCCAGCTGCTCGGCTCCGGCATCAAGGCTCTGGAGGAGCTGAAATCATCGGGCACGATCAAAGCCTATGGTCTTGGCGTCAACGAGGTGCCCGTTTGCCTCGATGTCATGCATGCAGCCGATATCGACTGCATCCTGCTTGCCGGCCGCTATACGCTGCTTGACCGTTCGGCGGTCGCCGAACTGCTGCCGCTTTGCGAAAAGAAGGGCACGTCGCTCGTTGTCGGCGGTGTCTTCAATTCCGGTATTCTCGCGACCGGCCCCGTACCCGGCGCGCATTTCGACTACCTTCCGGCGACGCCGGATGTTCTGGCCAAAGTGGGGGCGATGGAGGAAATCGCTCGCCGTCACGGCCTGCCGCTTGCCGCACCCGCCATCCAGTTTCCGCTAAGCCAGCCGTCCGTGGCTTCGGTGCTGATCGGCACGGCGAAAGCATCAAGTCTTACCCGCAACATGCAGCTCGTGGACCTAAAGCTTCCGGCGAGCCTTTATGCGGAGTTCGAAGGATTGACCCTGGTCGCGCCGCCGTTGGGAGACGGCGCCGTTCGGGTCTAGTGAAGAAATAAGGAGCTATCGGGCCGTCGGGAGAGACGGCTCGTGGAGGAGGAAAGCCTGTTTTGGCGGGGTGGCTATGTGCCGCTCCGCAATGCGTGAACCATCTGGTGTTCACGGTACCGAGCCGCAAGCGTTCAACGGCCGGTGTGCAGGAGAAGAGCGCGTTGAGAGGAGAAATCAATGACCATCGCTAAATCCCTTCTGTCCCGCCGCACCTTTGCCGGTCTTGCCGGCGCGGCCATGATCGCCGTCGCCATGCCGGCGCAATCCTTCGCGGCTGAAGTGACGATCCCGATCATCGTCAAGGACACGACATCCTTCTATTGGCAGATCGTTCTCGCCGGCGCACGCAAAGCCGGCAAGGATCTTGGCGTCAAGGTGCCCGAGCTGGGTGCGCAGGCTGAAACCGACGTCAACGGTCAGATCAGCATTCTTGAAAACGCTGTCGCCGGCAAGCCGGCCGCAATCGTCATCTCGCCGACCGAGTTCAAAGCGCTCGGCAAGCCTGTTGACGAAGCAGCGAAGTCCGTTCCGATTATCGGTATCGACTCCGGCGCCGACTCCAAGGCTTTCAAGTCATTTCTGACCACCGACAACGTGCAGGGCGGCCGTATTGCTGCTGATGGCCTTGCCGCTGCGATTAAGGAAATGACCGGCAAGGACGAAGGCGATGTCGTCATCATCACCAACACGCCCGGTGCCGGCTCTCTCGAACAGCGCCGCGAGGGCTTTCTGGATCAGGTCAAGACCAAGTATCCGGGCCTGAAGGTCGTCGCCGATAAATATGCTGACGGTCAGGCAACGACCGGCCTCAACATCATGACTGACCTGATCACGGCAAACCCGAAGATCGTTGGCGTCTTTGCCTCCAATCTGATCATGGCGCAGGGTGTCGGCCAGGCCATTGCTGAAAACAAGCTCAGTGACAAGGTCAAGGTCATTGGCTTCGACAGCGACGACAAGACCCTCGGCTTCCTCAAGAGTGGCGCCATTGCCGGCCTCGTCGTTCAGGACCCGTACCGCATGGGTTACGACGGCATCAAGACCGCTCTCGCCGTCTCCAAGGGTGAAAAGGTTGAAGCCAATGTCGACACCGGCGCCAACCTCGTGACCAAGGCCAATATGAGCGAACCGAAGATCGAGGCCTTGATCAATCCGAAGGTCAAGTAAAGCCCAGAGGCTGCGGCCGATTCGTCGGCCGCAGCCTTTCTGTCTGTCCGCCTTTCGGGCGACTGCGCGGTGATGCCAGAGGGAGGAAACCCATGACGAGCCTCGAAGAAATCAGCCATCGGCACGATGACACGATCAAGACGGAAGCAAGTCGCGTTCCGGCCGGCTCACCTATCCTCGAACTCAAGGGATTGCAGAAGCGCTACGGCTATGTCGAGGCGTTGAAACCGGCGACGATCACGTTCCTGGCCGGCGAAATCCACGCCATTGTCGGCGAAAACGGAGCCGGCAAGTCGACGCTCATCAAGCTTTTGACCGGCGTCATCACCAGGACGGACGGCGAGATATTCTGGTGCGGCCATCCGGTCGCCCTTGCGAATCCCAATGAAGCGATCGCGCGCGGCATCAACGCCGTGCATCAGGAGGTCGTCCTTTGCCCGCATCTGACGGTCGCCGCCAATCTCTTTCTCGGTGACGAAGTGAATCGCTTCGGCCTGATGCGCAAGAAGCAGATGGTCGCTATGGCCCAGACGGTGCTTGACGACCTCGGCTTCGGACTGCCGGCCGCCGACTTGCTGAGCTCTCTCACCATTGGTCAGCAGCAGTTGGTCGCAACAGCAAGAGCCGCCATGCGCGGCACGCAATTCCTGATCTTCGACGAGCCGACCGCCTATTTGACGCGCAAGGAATCGGCGCAGCTGTTCAAGCTGATCCGCCGGTTGCAAAGCGAAGGCGTGACGATCGTCTACATCAGCCACCGCATGGAGGAGGTCTTCGAGCTGGCCGACCGCGTGTCCGTGCTGCGCGACGGCACGCATGTCGGCACCCGCCTGATTGCCGAGACCAATGACGACGAACTGATCAAGCTGATGATCAATCGCTCGATCGAACAGATCTATCATAAGGAAGAGATCCCGATCGGCGAGACGATCCTGGAGACGCGCGGCCTTTCCGGTCCCGGTTTCGAGGATGTCTCGCTGACTGTCCGGGCTGGCGAGATCGTCGGGCTTTATGGGCTGATCGGCGCCGGCCGCAGCGAGTTCGCGCTCGGCCTCTATGGCCGTCAACCGGTCTCGGCGGGGGAAATATACTGGCAGGGGCGTAAGGTCCAAATCCGCAACGAACGCGACGCGATGGAGCTCGGTATCGCGCTCGCGCCGGAAAGCCGCCGCGATCAGGGGCTCTGCCTCAACCTGCCGATCGGCCTCAACATCAATTTGCCCGTGTTTAAGCGGTTAAGCCGTGGTCCGATCATCAACAACAAAAGTGAGGCCGCGAACGCCGACAAGCAGATCCGCGATCTCAGCATCAAGACGCCTAACCGGCGGGTCCTGGTTTCCGCCATGTCCGGCGGCAATCAACAGAAGGTGGTCATCGGCAAATGGCTGAGCCATGGCGCCAAGCTGTTTATCTTCGACGAGCCGACGGTGGGTGTCGATGTCGGCACCAAGGCGGAAATCTATCGGCTGTTCGCCAAGCTGCTGCGCGACGGCGCGGGCATCATCGTCATATCCTCCTACCTGCCCGAGGTTTACGAGCTTGCCGATCGTCTACATGTGTTTCGCCACGGCCAGCTGGTCGCCAGCCATGATTTTCACGCCGCCACGCATGAGGAAGTCCTCGGCGAGGCCATCGGCGTCTGAACGATAAAAAGATCGAAAGAGGAGAACAAGAATGGTCGCGAACACGACAGAAGGCCCCGCCGTTGCACCGCGGCGTAAGATGAGCATCCTCTTCAGCCTGACGCTGATCCTGCTCTTGATTGCGCTATGGGTCGTGCTCGGCTTCTCGACAGACGTGTTCTGGACGCAGCTCAACATCACCAATCTGGCACGCCAGGGGTCGATGACGGCCATCCTTGCGCTTGGGCAAACCTTCGTCATCATCACCGGGGGCATCGATCTTTCCGTTGGCGCAATCGTCGGCTTCTGCACCGTCGTCGTCGCCTGGCTGCTCCAGGCCGGAGTTCCGATCTGGGCCGCTATCCTCATAACCCTGCTCTTCGGGGTTCTTATCGGGGCATTCCATGGCTTCGGCATCGTGCGCATGGGCTTGCCACCCTTCATCATCACGCTGGCGACGCTGACCTCTCTGCGCGGCATCGGCTTGCTCATCACCAACGGTTCGAGCATCAACATCGTCAACGACGCTTTCACAAATTTCGCGGTCGCGGATTTTCTCGGTATTCCGAGCCTGTTCTGGATGGTGATCGTGGTGGCGATTCCAGCCGTCGTCTTCCTGCATTTGAGCCGTTGGGGCCGTTATCTTTTCGCCGTCGGCTCCAACCGCGAAGCAGCGCGCCTGTCCGGCGTCAATGTCAACGGGATGATCTATTTCGCCTATATATTGTCTGGAACCTGCGCCGCCTTGGTCGGTGTTCTGCTTGCCTCGCGCATAGCCATCGGCAACGCGACCCAGGGCGATGGCTGGGAACTGCAGGCGATCGCATCGTCGGTTATCGGCGGCACCAGTCTGTTTGGCGCGATCGGTTCCGTCTACGGCCCGCTGATCGGCGCCTTCATCCTGGCGACCATCAACAACGGCGCCAACCTCCTGAACCTGAATTCCTTCTGGCAGCGCATCATCACCGGCGTGTTGATTATCGTGATCGTCTACTTCGATCAGTTACGGCGGCGGCGTCTCTGAGAGTTTATGGCAAAAATCACGCCGGCGACGGGCGCGATTTTTGCCAGTTCAGGCTCTTCAATAGACCGCGCAACGGCTTTTCGACCAATTCGTAGGCGCAGATGCCCAGCAGCACGCCCGAGACGAGACAAATGAACGTTGCGACATCGGAGGGGATCTCCGTGCGCGCCAACAATTTTATTACCACCGAAATTGACAGTGTGTGCCAGAGATAGATCGAATAGGAGCCGTTGCCGAGATAGGTGAGCAACGGGATGTCGGGCAGCTTTCCTCTGCGCTCCAGCGATACTGTGCCAAGCACCAGCGCCACGGCGAGCGGTCCGCAGGTAAGTTCGTTGAATTCAAGGCGCAGAAACTGGATAGCGGCAAAACCCGACAACGAGACGACGATCAAGGCAACGCCGAGGCCGAGGCCCGGTATCTTTCCAGACAGCCACAGCCGGGCAACGATAATGCCCGCGACGAACTCCAGGATGATCGGCCGCGTGTAGAAGAGCAGCAATGGTGACTGCGGATTGAAGACGATGCCGGCGATGACGAAGGCAACGAAGACGATGGCTATGCCGGCAAACCGCAGGCGGCGCGACAGGAGCAACACCGCGGCGAAGATGACGTAGAAGAACATCTCGTAATTCAGCGTCCATCCCTGCACCAGAACCGGCCAGATCTCGCCATTGCTCGGCGAGCGCACGGGAATGAAAATCATCGAGCCGAGAATATGGCCGGCTGTCAGCTTCATGTTCGGAAACAGCCCGGTGACAGCCCCCGCGATCATGATGGCGGTGACGATCCAGTAGGACGGCGCGATGCGCTGCAGCCGATCGAACAGGAACCGCACCGGCGTCACGGGTCGGCGTTCGCTTATTGTCCACATGATGAAGCCGCTGATGACGAAGAAGACGTCGACACCAGCCGCCCCAATCTGAAAATGGGCGCCGCTGCGTTCCGCCGCGTGGAAAAGAACCACGGCGATAGCCGCGAAGGCGCGGAGATATTGAATGCCATAAAGAGTTTTCATCTGCCTGTCTGAGGCTCCCAATTCACAGGCGGTCCAAGCTCCATCCGATCGTCGGAGACGGGCGTAACCATCCGTGGCGCTCGCGCCTTCATCGTCAGCTTTCCTGCTATGAAGTACAACAGGAACGAGCCGACCTGGTAGGGATTGAGAATGTCGATCTCGACGAAGGCGCGGATCAAAAGCAGCGTCGCCAGACCGAACAGAACATAGGATTCATCGTTTCTGATGTCGTTGAGAAACCGCTTGAGGTGACCGATGACCGCCGTCAGCAATATCGACACCAGCAGGAAAACGCCGATCAAGCCGGTTTCGACCGCCGTTTCGATGAACGTATTGTGGAAATGGAACCCGGCGCGGGAGGTAATGTAGAACTCTTCCCACAAGCGTTCCGGCTCGGAGAAGCCCTGTACCCAATAAGCTTGATAACCGATCCCAAAGAAGGGATGCAACGTCGCTGCTGCGATGCCCTGTTGCCAGAGATAGGTGCGACCGGTCAGCGTCGAGTCCTTGCCGAAAGCACCGAGCACAAGATCGACGGCGCCGAGATAAACGCCGGCGACGGCGAGAATGATCCCGGATATGGCTGCGGTGGCAAACAGTTTTTTGCGCTGTCGTGGCGACAGAAACAGGATGATCCGCATGCCGATGCAGAGCATCACGACCAGCCCGGTGACCAACACCGACGTCGCCGATTGCGAAGCAAGAAGACAGTAGGCGGCCATGAGGCCGACAACGCCTGCCCCAATCAGCCAGATACGCCTCTCGCCGAGGATGAAGACGGCGGCGAAAGCGAAATAGATGCCGAGCGAGGCATAGAAACCGAGTTGGTTCTTCGAGTCGAAAGCGCCGACAAAGCTATAGGTGCCGTCGATCGCGTCGAGGGCGTAATAGCCGAATAGCAACGAATAGAGCAGCACGATACTGGCTCCGGCAATTCCGCCGCGCGTCAGGGTACGGATATCGAGCGTGCGCATGGCTATCAGCGCACAGATGATATGCGTCATGTACTGGATTGCGGCGCGGGCGGTAACCGGAGGCACGACCGACCAGAAGATGGAGAGGCAGGTGAAAACGCCGAAGGCGAAGATCCAAAGCTGCTTCGTGTAGCTGCCGAGCACGCTGCGATAGTCGATCAGCACCAGCGGAAACCACAGTGCATAGTAGACGAGAATCGAAACCTGCCCCAAGCGGGAGGAGTAGGCGAAGGCGAAAAAGGAGAGCGCAATCGCCACCGTACCATAGGTGGCGTTGCTGCCCGGACGAATAAAGGTCGATTTGCGGATCCGCATCGACTCTCCTTATCGCATGGCTAGACCGGCACTCACCTTGATGAGGTCGCCGGGCAAGACCAGGGTATTCTCCTGGGCCGGAATTTCCTTCGCCTGACCATTCTCATCCCGTACAATGGTATAGACGACGTTCACACCCTGGCCGCCGGCATCGATATTGCTGGCATCCGCCGATTGCGCGACCGCTTCCTGCATCAGCGCCTGACTGGTGGAGAGCTTGAGCTGCAGGGTTTCCAATTGAGTATCGGTGTCTTGCAAATCCTGCGCGAGCGAATTCTGCCAATCGTTGCGCAGCGTGTTCTCGTCCTGATCGGCCTTGCTGATGCTCTGCTTGGCGTTCAGCGATGCCGTCTCGGTATCCAGCAGATTGGTCTCCACGTCGGAAGCGCGCTGCTCGGCAGAAATCCTGCGCGAGGCAAGCTCCAATCCTCTTTCCGCGAGGCTCTCGACCTTGTCGCGGTCGGCCTTGGCGAGATCGAGTTGGCGGCTGAGCGCATCGGTCTTCTTCGCCAGCGCCTCGACCTCGCTTTGCAGCAGCACCTTCAGGTCTGCCAGCGCCTGCAATTGCGTTTTCATGCGCACGCTGCGCGTCTTCATCAGGGCGTCTTCGCTGGCGAGCATGTCGGCCGATTGCGGCAACTTTTGCAGCTCCGGCGGAACGTCGATCTGGTCCTTGCCGGCGACCTCGGCCAAAAGACGCGACTGGCGCATCAGCAACCGCCCGCGTTCGGCCATGAGGACGACGGCGTCACCCTTGGCATTGATGAAATCGCGCGCGAAACGCTGGCCGGCCTCGGCGCGGCGCATGCCGCCGCCCAGACTGATCGCCTTGAGAACGGTCAGGTTGGGCGCAAAAGGATATTCTCCCGGATTCTGGACCTCGCCGGAGAGATAGATCGGCCGGTATTGCGAAAGCTCCACCGAAGCCGAAGGACGGTCGCGCAGGCCGAATTGCTTTTGCAGACCGAGACCGATCGCTTCGGCGATCTCATCCGTCGTCTTGCCGCTGGCAGCCATGTCTCCGATGAAGGGAATGGAAACCGAACCGGAGGGACCGACCGTGTAGTCACCCGAAATCACCGACCAGTCGCGAATCGTGCCCTCTGCCGTTTGCCATTCGGCAACGCGAATGCGCAGTTTGTCCATGACGCCCAAGTGATATCCGGGAAGGCTATCAGCATGGGCGTTGCCTGATACCATGCACAGGCTGAGGAGAATGAGAGCTGCGCAACGAAAAGGTGTGGTTGCGCCGACAAGCCTACCAGAAGGCTGAGTTTCAATCATGCAGGATCTTCCCTGTTATTAAATTGCAGCCCCGCAGATGCGGGGAAACCGCAGGAACCTTCCCTGCGGGATCTGCTTCGTCGTCAGTAGCTGCCGCGTGAGAGGCAAACCGCGGGAATGGTTTTGGCGATAATCATCATGTCGCTGCTGAGCGACCAGTTTTTGACATAATGCGTATCGAAGGCGACGCGGCTCTCGTAGGAGACGTCGTTGCGGCCACTGACCTGCCACAGGCCTGTCAGGCCAGGGCGAGACTGGAGATAGTAGATCGCGGAGGTTTCGTAGCGTTCCAGCTCGTCCTCAACGACGGGACGGGGGCCAACGACACTCATTTCGCCGCGGATGATATTGAGGAGCTGCGGCAGTTCGTCGAGGCTCAGTTTACGAAGCACCGCGCCGATAAGGGTGACGCGGGGGTCGTTTTGCAGTTTGCGCGTTGCGCGCCATTCGTCCATCGCGCGGGGATTGGCCTGCAGATAAGCCTGCAGCACCCTGTCACCGTCGACGACCATGGTACGGAACTTCATGCAGCGGAAGCTCTTGCCGTTGTGACCGATACGGCGATGGCCGTAAAAGATCGGTCCCCGGTCCGATAACTTCACCAGGAGCATGAGCATAAGGAACAGCGGGCTGATGAGGATCAATGCCAGCAAGGCGGTTGTGACGTCGAATGCCCTCTTGAGGATTCCACCTGTTGGCGGAAAGACGTCGCTTTCCGCAGCGCTGAAAAAAGCCGATGTGGCCGATCTCGTCGCAGACTTCATAGAGATGACTCCATTCATGTTGGCGAATTGGTCGGAAATGTCTCGGACGCGTAGTTAGTGCGATGCAGCGAGGAGTGTAGGATGGGATTTGGTTTTTTTAAGCCAATTTTTTATGGCTATGCCAATTCACGGTATGGTTTTACCGCCAACGTGAGGGGGGCTCCAAGTTCAGTCATTTTCAGTTCAGATAATATACAGATTATCTATCGTATAATTCCCCGAGAAATTCAATTTTTACGTTTCTTCTGATAGAGTATTGGGATATTAAAGGCTATATCTATGGCTATTTTAGCCTGATATTGTCAAAATAAACTACAAACACTCTTTAATGTTTCCAAAAATCATGATTTTTGACCAAAAATATTGCACCGCAGCAAGATATTGCGACGCACATATTGACCGAGGCAATAGCGCGACTTTGTAACAAAAGTTGATTGAATTGTTTGAAATTCGGATCGATTGCATTAATCGATTAGCACCACGAAAATTGCATATGAATTTTTTACGAACAACCTTGAAGAGAGGGGCGCTGAGAGAAAAAACATAACGAATGCAATTGTACGCATTCTGGAGGCGTAGTTTTAACGAGCTTGACCCTAGGGTCGTATCAATTCGTAACGTATTGTCGTCGCTTGGTTGAATCTCAATGAATCATAAAATATATATAAGTTCTGGGTCTACTGAGGGAGGCAAGACCTTGATTACTTTTTTTCAGATATTCGTGGGCGCGAGGTAACCTCATGTACGCACCCCGCGTCTTCATCAGCATGGCCGGCACTCTGACTGTATTCGCCATTGCGACTTATTTCCTGACGCACTCGCTTTCGATCACGCTGATCGAAACTGTGATTTGCGCAATCCTGTTGCAGGTCGGTTACTTCGCGGGCGTTCTTTTCCTGGTGTGGAAAGAACGCAATGCGCGGAACGCGTTGTTGAATGAAGGCTCGGCTGCAATGCCGGCGCGCGAAGGTGACAAGGTTAGCGGCCTGCCCGCCGCCAACCTCAATCGTTCCGAACCCTTCAATCCCTGACGTCGCCGCTCGGCGCATCTTTTGGTGACCATGCGGTTGCCGGATGGATGTTGTCGTCCTAAGTCTCCGACAGAACCATGGAGGCTGACTTGATCGACAGTGCCGAAAACAATGTCTGCGTAATCATTGCTGCGAAGAATGCCAGCGACACCATTGGTCTCGCCGTGGCCTCGGCGTTGCGCGAGCCGGAAGTGGCTGAGGTCGTCATCATCGACGACGGTTCGACCGACGGCACGGCCGCCGCCGCTCGTCAGGCCGATGATGGCAGCGGCCGTCTGATCATCCAGGAATTCGAGAAAAATCGTGGGCCGGCCGCGGCGCGCAATCACGCAATCGAGATTTCGCGCGCCCCGGTGATCAGCATCCTCGACGCCGATGATTTCTTTTTTCCGGGGCGCTTCAAGCCGCTGCTTGCCGGCAACGATTGGGATTTCGTCGCCGACAACATCGCCTTCGTCAACGCCGATACGGTTTCGGATGCCTATACCATGCTCGATCATTTCGATCCGAAGCCGCGCTTCCTGGATCTGGTCGCCTTTGTCGAAGGCAATATTTCCAAACGCGGCGTGCGGCGCGGCGAGATCGGTTTCCTGAAGCCGCTGATGCGCCGATCGTTTCTGGACAAGCACGGGCTACGCTACGACGAGGCGCTGCGTCTCGGCGAGGATTACGACCTCTATGTGCGGGCGCTTGCCAAAGCCGCGCGCTACAAGATCATTCATAGCTGCGGTTACGGCGCCGTGGTGCGCAGCAATTCCCTGAGCGGCCGGCATCGCACCGACGATTTGCGGCGGCTCTATGAGGCCGATCGGGCGATCCTCGCAGCCGGCGGGCTGTCACCGGCCGATGCGGCGGCCATCCGCCGCCATGAGCAGCATATTCGCGGCCGGTATGAACTGCGGCATTTTCTCGACATCAAGTCGCAATCGGGCATGAGTGCTGCCGCGTCCTATGCCTTGGGCAAGCCCGCCGCCATTCCAGCCATAGCCGGCGGTATTTTCGCCGATAAGACCGAACGGTTTCGGAAGGGCGGCAGCACGCCGATTGCCCATTCGGGCGAAAACGGCCTGCGTTATCTCCTGCAAGCCGCGCCCGAATAATCCCTCGGTGCGTCAGAAATAGTCGCGCCGCACGCCCTCTATCACCGTCATGAAGCGCTCCTTGCAGCCGGCAAGCGCCGCGTCGCTGCTGAGTTGCGGCATCGCCTTGCTGGCCTGCCAAAGTGCCAGCGCCGAGGGTACGGCAAGCGCCTGCTTTGCCATGACCCGAAGCGTGGTCTGTTGCGGGTCGGCCAGCACGGTCTCGCCCTGCCTCTGCTTCTCCAGTTCCCCGGCGGCCTGTTCGTCGCGTTCGAAACCGACGCCCCAGAAGCGGGCGCCCTTGGCGATCGCCTCGGCGCGGGTGGAGACGGGAATATGTTTCGGCGCATAGGTAACGCCAAGGGAGTGGGCCCAGTCGTTCCATTTGAAACTGTTGATCGCCCGCGACGTGCTGACGGCAATCCACGGTACGCGGAAGGCGTCGGCAAGGATCGCGCCATGCATGGACTCAGCAACGATCAACTCGGATGTCGCGATCTCCCGGATCACAGCCTTCGCCTCGCCTCGCGGATCGAGATAGGAAAGGCCGACGGTCTTGCAGATACCCTGCCAGAGCCCGGCGGCGGCCGACTCCCAATGCGGCACGAAGGTATGGCGCTTGGTCTTCGGCAGATTTTTGAATTCCGGCATCTCGGTGACCATGACGGCCGGATCGACGATGCCCATCTCCTTGGGAAGGCCGACTTTTTCCGCCGTCAGCGGACCGCGTACGCAACGGATATCCCATATGTTCCTGTCGCTCGTGTCGGGAAGCGAGCCGTAGCCGAAACCGCTGCCGATGACGAGCTTGTGGCCATCGGGCGGCAATAGCAGCGTGTTCAGAACAGTTCCCACACCGACCAGCAGTGTTTCTTCATGAACATCGCGCAGGCCGGGGAGTAGAAAATCCCAGAGCCAGAGATTGAGATCGTCACCGAAATTGCCATGGGTTGATTCCCAGTGGAACGGCTTCATACAGGACTCCTTGCTGATCTAGACCTTAGCTGAACATACACTGGCTCTAGAATGTGACATGCACAGCTTTGCTGCAGTGCGAAAACTAGGGCGCAAACTTGCCCGCGGCAAGCCGCATCGCACTCTGCAATATGCCCGGGTCACGCACCGCCCATTTTGCAAGCAGCCCGAACTGCGGCCATTTATGCCGCCTCAACTGCCGCGCCTGGCTCCAGAGCGCCTGTTGTCGGGCGCGGTTCTTACAGGCGCGAATGGTCGCAATATCCTGCGGCCGGCGCGAAAACCGCTCTTCCAGCGTGTTGAGCGCCGTCCAGGTGTTGAATTGCTGGCGCAGGAACTGCGGTGAATCATTGTCGATGCTGTGAAAGATGTTCATGCCCTCGCCGCGCAGCGCGCCGGCGTCCTCGCAAAGCAGCACCCGCCTGGCCGCCAGGATGCAGTCGCAGAAGAACAGCACATCCTCCGCCGCCAGCCGCAGCGCGGCTTCGAAGCGGATCTTTTCGAACAGCGGCCGGCCGATCACCATGCAGGAAAGGTGCAGGAAGCCCCAGTCTTTCAGCATCACGCTGGCGATATCGGGGATTTCGATGATTGAGGGCGTGTCGGAGAGGCGCACGGCATCGGGGGATTTCGCCAGTTCGTCCATGCCGAAATGGTAGGAAAATCCCTCGCCGCCGTGGATCGAGTCCCAATAGCAATCGGCGTCGTGACGCGTCAGCGCCTCAAAAGCGTTGCTCAGATGCTCCGGCGCCCATTCGTCGTCGGAATCGAGGAAGGCGACGAAACGGCTTGAAGCCGGCACGTTATCAAGGCCAGTATTGCGTGCGCCGCCCGGACCGGCATTGGTTTGGCGGATGACCGTAATGCGCGCGCGCTCCTCGTTTGTGAGCGATTGAAGTTCACTTTCCGCCGGAAGCGGCGATTCATCATCGACGACAAGGATATCGAAATCCTGAAACACCTGCCTAGATATCGACTTCAATGCGCGCTGCAGAATGCCTGTCTGTTTTTTGTAGAAGGGAATAACGATCGTAATTGACTCCATTTTTTCGCCTTACGGTTTTCAACAAAAAGTTTGCGACCCCCTCCCAGGGTCGCGGCCGTGCATATTTCGACAATCTCCATCGCTGATACAGCCGCTCCCAAAAGATAGGATGTCGCAATGACCTCAACAGTTAGTGTCCGTTCGATAACGAACAATGTCGGATGGAGCGTTTTATCGAAGACAAGTACATTTGGATTGAAATTCGTGACCGTGCCCATCCTGGCGCGCATCCTTACTCCGGAGGAGTTCGGCGTCGTCGCCGTGGCACTGACGGTCGTGCAATTCCTCGCCATGATCGGCGGCGCCGGGCTCACCTCCTCTCTCGTCATCCAGGAGAAGGAGGATATGCTGACCATCCATTCCGTCTTCTGGGTGAATCTGGCGGTATCGGTGCTGATGGCCGTTGTTCTCTACGTATTCGCCGACTTCTTCGCAACATTGTTGGGCGCCAAGGAGGCAGCCTACCTGTTGCGCATCATGGCCTTCATGATCCCCATCCAGCTTGCCGCCGATGTCGCCTACTCGATCCTGGCGCGGCGGATGAATTTCAGTAAGGACGCGGTCTGGAGCATGATTTCGGAATCCTCCGGCGCGCTGGTCGCGGTCGCTCTGGCCTTTTTCGGATTTGGCGTCTGGTCGCTCGTTGCGCAGCTTTTCGTCTCTGGCATCGTGCGTCTTGTCGGCCTCTACACCGTCTCCGGCTATTTCCCCCGGTTCGCCTTCTCCTTCAGCCGCGTCAGGGGACTGACGAAGTTCTCCTTCGGCATGATGGGGTCCGAGATCGCCAATTTCGTCACCTTCCAGTCGCCGATGGTGATCATCGCCCGCTACCTCGGCCTGGCCGATGCCGGCGCCTATTCCGCCGGCAACCGTTTTGCCAGCATCCCGAACCAGGTCGTGCTCTCGGCGGTCATGGGCGTGCTGTTCCCGGCCTTCAGCCACATGATGCATGACCGCAAGCGCCGTTCGGATGCTCTGATGCTGAGCACGCAAGTGACGACGGTGCTTCTGGCACCGATGATGTTCGGGCTATGGGCGATCGCCGAGCCGGCCATGCTGGTGTTGTTCGGGCAAAAATGGGCCTATGCCTGGCCGGTGCTCGGGCTGCTGGCGCTCTCCAAGGCGATCCTGACGCCCTGCAGCACCTTCATTCCCTATCTCAAGGGTGTCGGCCGCGGCAATGTCCTGTTCTGGTCGGCCGTCGTCCGCGCCATCGTCACCACGGCCGCCGTCGCCTACGGGGCAATGACGGGCGATCTGATCAACGCCATGGTCTGGCTCTGCATCGTCAGCGTCATCACGCTGATCTTCTATTCCTGGGCGGTCTTCCGCGCCGACGGCACGCCGTTCCTCCAGGGCCTCTACGTCAGCAACCGCCCGATGATCACCGCCCTCATCATGGCGCTTATCGTCCGCTTCATGCTCGACCATCTGAAGGTGACGATGCCGAGTGCCGTCCTGCAGATCGTCGTGGGCTCGGTGGTGGGGGGTGCGATCTACCTCGCTTTTGTCCTGCTGACCGAGAGAGCGCTGGTTCGCAAAATCCTGGAACTCGTCCGTTCGCGCAGAATGCCGAAGGCGGAAACTCAACCTGCCGCTGAGTAATTCAGCCCGATTTTCTTAGCTAACTTGCACCGCTACCCCATTCTGTTCATGTTTGATCACGGATTTTGTGGCGGTGCAAAAAAATGTTCACCTATTGCGAAAAAAGTGATGTTGGCGTCTTATATAGCCACGGGCCGTTTCACGAATTATTTCAGCATACTTAAATCCTTTTAATACCAGGGACTTCTACAGATATAGGGCCATTGAATCATCTGTTCTTCGATCCTTTTTGTCCCGGAATAACAGCAGTTGAAGCCCGTTCTTTCTTGTTTTTTGCTGCACTGCCATATTTCCTTTCGTGAGATCGCCCTAGGTTATGCGTGTGGGCTCTAGTCTGCTCTGGTTGAAACGGTCGCGAGGGGGAGCGACCTGGAAAAGGGGTGACGGACATCGTGAATGTGACTGCCAACGTGTCTTCGCGGATAAACCTCATGCGCATCGTGCTCATCTCGGGCATCGTGTTTGTACATATCCCATTCGATACGGATTCCAGCCCGTTCAACGGTGCGTATGGGCTCTTCGACTGGTTCCGGGTCTTCCTGCGCGATAGTCTCTTTCGCGTCGGCGTTCCCTGCCTTAGCGCCATTTCCGGCTACCTTCTTTTCCGTCACGGCACGGCAAAGCTGGATTACGGCAAGACCGTTCGCCGCAAGGCGAAGACCGTTCTGTTGCCGTTCCTGTTGTGGAACAGCGCCTTCTTTCTTTTCGTGCTGATCCTGCAGTATTTCGGCATCGGCGACGGTTTTCTGCCCGATCTTTCGAACGCCAGCCCGCGCATGCTTTCGACGCTTCTTTTCGCCATCGAAGGCACGCCGATCAACCTGCCTCTCTATTTCCTGCGCGATCTCTTCGTCTGCATCCTGCTGTCGCCATTGCTGGCGATGCTGATCAGCCGCTTTCCGTTTTTGACGCTGGCGGGCCTGTTGTTGCTGGCCGCGCTGCCGATCCCGCTCGGCATCGTGCTCAGGAATTCCATCCTCTTCAGCTTCAGCTTCGGCATCTATCTCAGTCTCCATCGCGTCGATCTGACGATCATCGATCGTTATGCCGCGGTGATCGGCCCGGCCTTTATTGCCCTGGCCGCGCTGTTGGCCACGGCCGCGTATCTCACTGGCCCGGAGTTTCCGTTGTGGCTCGAAATAAGCCGGAACCTCATGGTGATCGTCGGCATTCCCGGTTTCTGGGCGCTGTCGGCGCTCCTCATCAAGAGCCGGCTCGGCCAGAGTTTGGCGGGAACCGGCGGCCTGAGCTTCTGGGTTTTCTGTGCCCATTTCCCGTTGTTGTTCTGCCTATGGGTTCTTTGGAACCGCGGCGGCAGTGAACACTATCCGATTTTCTATCTATTGGCCTGCGCCATCACCCTGATGGTGCTGCCCCTGACCAACGGTGTGGCGCGTTCCGCCCTGCCCTCCCTCTATAACCTGCTGACCGGCAGCCGAACACGGCAGCGTGCCGAAACACCGGCAACCGCCGATCTCCCGCAGGCGACTTCGGAGCAAAGGTGATACATGACGAAACCGACCGCCTACATGCGCAGACTTACCCTTGTCTCACTGGCCATCTTGAGTGCCGCTCTTGGTCCCTGCGTGGCTTCCGCGCAGGAAGACCAGCCGAACGGCACTTCCTTCGTCGACAATTTCGACAGGATAGACAGCAGCCGCTGGTACATTTCGGATGGCTGGAACAACGGCCCGCACCAGAATTGCACATGGTCGAAGAAACAGGTCGGCCTCGAAGGCGGCATGCTGCAGCTTCAGCTCACCCAGGGCAAGACCGGCCAGCGCGACTATGCCTGCGGCGAGATCCAGACGACCAAGCGTTTTGGCTACGGCACCTATGAGGCACGCTATCGCACCGCGACCGGCTCCGGTCTCAATTCGGCGTTCTTCACCTATATCGGCCCGACCGACAAGAGGCCGCATGACGAAATCGATTTCGAGGTTCTCGGCAAGAACTCCGGACAGGTCCAACTCAATCAATACATCGCTGCCAAGGGCGGCAACGAGAAACTGGTTCCGGTCCCCGGCGGCGCCGATCAAGGCTTCAACGACTACGCCTTCGTCTGGGAGAAGGATCGGCTTCGCTACTATGTGAACGGCCAGTTGGTCCAGGACGTTACCGACCCTTCGAAGATACCGACGCATGCCCAGAAGATCTTTTTCAGCCTCTGGGGCACGGACACGCTAAGCGGCTGGATGGGCAAGTTCGCCTATGGCGGCAGCCCGGCAACCATGCAGATCAAGCGCGTCGCCTTCACAGCGGAAGGCGACAAGTGCCAGTTCCCGGAATCGATCGCCTGCAAGCTGAACTAGGTCAGTCCGGCTGGAAACCGCGTTTCGCAGCCGGGCAGGATGCCGCGATGCAACACGAACGAAACGAGACGCCTGGCTTCAGCCGGGCACGAAAACGGAAGTCTGAATGCTGCATATTCTCTACTTCGTCCATGATCTAGCTGACCCCGCCGTCCGCCGGCGGGTGCTGATGCTGCAGGCGGGCGGAGCACGGGTGACTTTGGCGGGCTTCCGGCGCGACGACAACGCGCTGGCGGCCGTGCACGGTATCGAACCGATCGAGCTCGGGCAGACGCGCGACGCGCAGTTCACCCATCGTATAGCGGCCGTTGCCAAATCGGCGCTGAAACTGCGCCGCTCATTGCGTTCGGTCGAGAAGCCGGACGTGATCATCGGCCGCAATCTTGAAATGCTGGCCTTGGCCAAGCGCGCGAGATCGATCTTCGGCGGCGATATGCCCGTTATCTACGAGTGTCTGGACATTCACCGGCTGCTGCTGCGCAAGGACGCGCTTGGCGGCGCGCTTCGTGGTGTGGAACGTCATTTCGGGGCGGACGCCGCGCTGCTGCTCACCAGTTCGCCTGCCTTCGTCGAACGTTATTTCCGCCCCCGTTCCGGCCTGGATCTGCCGATCGTGTTACTGGAGAACAAGGTTCTGGCGCTCGACGGCCTTGATGATACGGCTGTTGCCTCTCCTCGAGTGCCGACCGAGGGCCAGCCCTGGAAGATCGGCTGGTTCGGCGCACTTCGCTGCCGCAAATCGCTGGCGCTGCTCGACGAGTTTTCGCGCCGGATGGACGGGCGTTTCGAGGTTATCCTGCGCGGCCGGCCGGCTTATTCGGAGTTCGACGACTTCGATGGCATCGTGCGGGACGCGCCTTTCATGCATTTCGGCGGGCCCTATAAGAACCCGGAGGATCTCTCGACGATCTATGGCGAGGTGCAGTTCTCCTGGGCGATCGATTTCTTCGAAGAGGGCCTGAATTCAAGCTGGCTGCTGCCGAACCGGCTCTACGAGGGCGGCCTTTACGGCGCCGTACCGATCGCCATGGACGGCACCGAGACTTCACGGTTCCTGGCGAGCCGGAAAATCGGCCTGACACTCGACAAGGCGAATCCCGCGCATCTCGTCACGCTCATGAGCGACATGAGCGAGGAAGGCTATCTAGCCGCTTTCGACGCAGTGGCCGCGCAGGACCGCAGGCAATGGATGACCGATCATGCCGACTGTCACGGCCTGGTGCAGCGGCTGGCCTCCCTCACCCGCGCCAATGAGCAAACCGCCGAACTACAGGCCCTCCCCCAACTGCATCGCAATAGAGGTGGATTGCAATGAAAACTGGAGATCCCAAGCATATGCGCTGCCTGATCGTCATCCCCTGCCTCAACGAAGAGAAGCATATCGAGCCGCTGATCGCCACGCTCGGTGGCGCTCTGGACGAACTCGACGCCAGGATCGTGGTTGCCGATGGCGGCAGCACGGACAGGACGCGGGATATTGTCAAGGAGATCGCCGGAGCCGATCCGCGCATTCTCCTGCTCGACAACCCGAAACGACTGCAAAGTGCCGCGATCAATCTCGCCGTCGAGACCTTCGCCAACGAATACGACTATCTCATTCGCATCGATGCCCACGGCGACTACCCCGATGACTATTGCCAGAAACTGGTGGAGGAGGCCGATGCGACCGAGGCGGATTCGGTCGTCGTCGCCATGCGCACCATGGGCTTCAGCGCCTTCCAGAAGGCAACGGCGGTGGCGCAGAACTCGAAGCTCGGCAATGGCGGCTCGAAGCATCGCGAGGGTGCCAAGGGCCATTGGGCCGATCATGGCCACCATGCGCTGATGCGCATTGCCGCCTTCCGCGCCGTCGGCGGTTATGACGAGACTTTCAGCCACAACGAAGATGCCGAGCTGGATTACCGGTTGCGCAAGGCCGGCTATCGCATCTGGCTCACCGACAAGACGACGATGACCTATTATCCGCGTTCCAGCATCCCGACGCTTTTCCGGCAATATCTCGGCTATGGCCGTGGCCGGGCACGCAACATCCTGAAGCATCGCAGCATGCCGAGCGTTCGCCAGATGCTGCCGCTTGCCGTCGTGCCGATCTTCGTCGGTGCGTTCCTGGCCATCCTCAATTGGATCGCGGTCATTCCCATCAGCCTGTGGGCCTTTGCCTGCATCGCCTACGGCTTCTGGATCGCGCTTGGCCAGAGAAATCCGTACGGACCGCTTGCCGCCATTTCGGCCATGGTCATGCATTTCGCCTGGTCGATGGGCTTCTGGATGGAAGTCCTCAAGTTTCGTGGGCGCAGGGTGGTGTCATGACGCAGAACCTTGAGAGCCCGCGCGTGAAGATCGATATCGCCATCTGTACCTATCGCCGCGTCGAGCTGGACCAGACCTTGTTGTCTCTGGCGGTCCTGACCGTTCCGACCGGCGCCCTCGTCCGCATCATCGTCGCCGATAACGACGTGACGCCGAGTGCACGCGATCGCGTCGAAGCCATGCGTTCGGCCGTGCCTTTCGAGATTGCCTATGTGCATTGCCCGGCATCGAACATTTCCATTGCCCGCAATGCCTGCCTGGAGCATGCGGCCGGGGATTTCGTCGCCTTCATCGATGACGACGAGACCGCTTCGGAGGATTGGCTGGCGGAATTGCTGGTGACGGCGGATACGACGGGAGCCGACGCGGTTTTGGGTCCGGTGCGCGCCGTCTATCCGAATGTGGCGCCGGGCTGGATGCGGCGTGGCGATTTCCACTCGACCTTGCCCGTCTGGGTCGCCGGCGATATCCGCACCGGCTATACCTGCAACGTGCTTTTGCGACGCAAGGCGCCCTCGCTCGCCGGTCGCCGCTTCAACCTCGCGCTCGGACGCAGCGGCGGCGAGGACACGGAATTCTTCGCCCACATGCACCAGGCGGGCGGGCGCATCGCCTTTGCCGAGGATGCCTTGGTCTATGAGCCCGTACCGAGCGGGCGCGCCACGCTTTCGTGGCTTTCGAAGCGGCGCTTCCGCATGGGACAGACGCATGGGCGGATGCTGCTGGAGGGGGCGGCCGGTCTTGGCCGCGGGAAGGCAATTGCCGTTGCCGGAGCCAAATCCGCCTACTGCTTCGCCGCCGCCGCACTTCTTTCCCCCTTGGCGATACAGCGTCATCGTTACGGCTTGCGCGGCATCATGCATGCCGGCGTCGTCAGCGGCCTGTTCGGCGTCCGTGAAATCGAGCAATACGGAAATCTGGAGAAAGCGCCGCAATGACGGATTTCATCCCTGATGTCAGTTTCGTCATCGCAGCCTATAATGCCGAGGACACGCTGGGGCGCGCCATCGACAGCGCGCTTGCGCAGGGCGCGGTCAGCATGGAGGTCATCGTCGTCGACGATTGCTCCAGCGACGGCACGCGGGACCTCGTCGGCAGCCACCCCGATCCACGCGTGCGCCTGGTTGCCATGCCCCGCAACGGCGGCCCAGGCGCTGCGCGCAATGCCGGGCTGGATGCGGCGCGCGGCCGCTGGGTGGCCGTGCTCGATTCCGACGATGCGCTCCGTCCGGACCGCATGGCACGGCTGATCGCCCGCGCTGAAAAAGCCGAGGCGCAAATCGCAGTCGACAATCTCGATGTCATCCGGGGAGAGAACGAGCCCGCGGGCACCATGTTTCCCGAGGCCGTACTCACACGCATGCCGCTGATGACGCTCGCGAAATTCATCTCCTCGAACATGATTTTCCAGTCCGAGCATAATTTCGGCTACATGAAGCCGGTCTTCGAGCGGGCCTTCCTGGAGAAGCATCACCTGCGCTTCGATGAGGCCCTCAGGATCGGCGAGGACTACATCTTTCTGGCCTCCGCGCTGGCCAGGGGTGGCGTCTGCGCGGTCGAGCCGATGGCAGGCTACCTCTATTATATCCGCGACGGTTCGATCTCGCGGGTGCTGAAGCGGCAGCATGTCGAGGCGATGATCACCGCCGATGCCAAGTTTTTTGCCGAACATCCTTTTGGTGCCGCCGCCCTTGCCGCACAGCGGCGACGGACGCGGAACCTGAAGGACGTACTGTCCTTCCTGATGCTGATCGACAGCCTCAAGAATGGCGCCCTCCCGGCCGCGCTGAAGATTGCCTGCAGCAATCCACGCGCGGTTCGCCATCTGCGCATGCCGATTGCAGTTCGCCTTCGCCGTCTCGCCGCCTCCCTTCGGGGGAGTGACGAAACGACCGTCCTTACGGGCGATGAAGTGGCTGCGGCCTCGCAAATCTCCTCCTCCCTCCCCAGTTTGGGCGCAGGCCCTCACTCTAACAAAGGATAGAGCCATGGACCGTAAGCTTCCTGTGAGAAAAGCAGTCATTCCGGTTGCCGGCAATGGAACCCGTTTCCTCCCCGCCACCAAGGCGATGCCGAAGGAAATGCTGACGATCGTCGATCGTCCGGTGGTGCAATATGCTGTCGATGAAGCCATCGAAGCCGGTATCGAGCACATCGTCTTCGTCACCAGCCGCAACAAATCGTCGATCGAGGACCACTTCGACGATACGCCGGAGCTGATTTCCTCCCTGAACAGGGCAGGCAAGACAACGCAGGTCTCCGAACTGGAACGTCTTCTGCCGCGCGCCGGCTCCGTCAGCTTCACCCGCCAGCAGGCGCCGCTTGGCCTCGGCCATGCCGTCTGGTGCGCCCGCGACCTGATCGGCAACGAACCCTTCGCGCTGCTGCTGCCCGACATGGTCTGCCACGGTCTGCGCGGCTGCACGGCCGGATTGATGGACCTCTATAACGAAGTCGGCGGCAATGTCGTCGGGGTCGAGGAATGCGCGCCGGAGGAGACGTCGAAATATGGCATCATCGGCAGGGGAGCGCCGGTTCGCCATGGCTTCGGAGTGACCAAAATGGTTGAAAAGCCGCATCCTTCGGAAGCGCCTTCCAACTTTTACCTTAATGGTCGTTATATATTGCAGCCCGAAATCTTCGATATCCTGGCCCGGCAAGAGCGCGGCGCCGGTAACGAGATCCAACTCACCGACGGCATGCTGCGCCTGTCCGAAACACAGGGTTTCCATGCTCAAGCCTATAATGGACGGACTTACGATTGCGGATCGAAGCAAGGCTTCATCGAGGCGAACGTCGCCTTCGCGCTCGCGCGTGCCGATATCGGCGGTCTCGTCTATGACTCGATCCGAAGCCTGGTCCTCTCGCACGAAGCGCAGATGACCGCAGCTTGAACCAACACACTTCCGCCTGCGGCCCTGGCGGCCGCAGGCCCGAGTCGTCATTCAATTAGGCTTCTCCGACAAGGTGGTCGCCATGCATCAGAAAAACTTCACCTTCCACAGCGCTACCCCCAAAACGGAGGAGCATGATGGCTTCATTGACCTCGATCGCCTCATGGCGGTCGTGGTCCGCCGCATCCGTACCATCATGCTCGGCGTGGGTATCTTCGTTGCGCTGGCGATCGCCTATCTGCTGATCGCCACCCCGAACTATACGTCGGCGACGCAGATATTGCTCGATGAAAACATGACCAAATATGCGGAGGACCAACCGCCGCCGGCCAGCAGCCAGCAGGCTGACATGGATATAGCCAGCGCCGTCGAGATCCTGAAATCCAACGAGATGGCATTGCGCGTCGTCGATACGGCCGGTCTCGTCGACAATGCCACTTTCCTCAATCCGCCGCAGTCACCGATCGCTTTGGTCAAATCCGGCGTGAAGCTGATCGCCAGCGTCTTCAAACCTGCAAAGCCTCCCTTGACGCCCGCGGAAGCGCGAGAGGCGCGACGTCAGCAGGTCGCAGCCATGCTGCAGGACGCTCTCAAGGTCGAGCGCGTCACCCGCAGTTCCGTCGTTTCCGTATCCTTCAGCTCGACCGATCCGCTACTGGCGGCGAAGATCACCAACGCCTATGCCGACGCCTATTTGACCGACCAGCTCAACGCCAATTTCGATGCCACCGAGCGCGCGTCCGTCTGGCTGCAGGAACGGCTGAACGATCTGCGCCAGCGCGCGCAGATGGCATCGCTCGAAGTCGAGAAGTACAAGGCCGACAATGGCTTGACCTCGACCGGCGGCGAGCTGATGTCGGAGCAGCAGATCTCCGATCTGAACAAACAGTTGATCATTGCCCAGGCCGACACCGCCAGCGCCTCCGCCCGCTATAACCAGTACAAGTCGATCATCGACCAGGGGCCGGACAATGCGGTGAAAAATGCGACGATCTCGTCCAGCCAGTCCGGTAACAGCGTCTTGCAGGACCTGAAGACCCGCTATCTCGCCGTGCAGAAGCGCGAACAGGATGTGACGCAGAATTTCGGCGCCGACCATCCCCAGGCCGTGGCCTTGAAGGTGGAGCGCCAGGACATCACCCGTCAGATCTATGAGGAACTCCAGCAACTGACGGCGAGCTACAAGAACGAATACGACGTGGCGCAATCGCGCGCGACATCGTTGCGTGAAAGCATCGAGGGCATGGTCGGAAAGAACTCCGAGGCCAACAAATCCCTGGTGCAGCTGAATGAGTTGAACCAGAAGGCGACGGCGCTGAAGACGCTGTACGAATCCTATCTGGGCCGCTTCGAGGCCGCGGCGCAGCAACGGTCATTCCCGATCGCCAAGGCACGCGTCATATCCGCGGCCGGCGTTCCGACCGCGCCGTCGAGCCCGAAGAAAACGCTCGTCATGGCGCTTTCGGTCATTCTCGGCTTGATGGCCGGTGGTGCTTTTGCGGCGTTCCAGGAGTTCCGCGACCGCTTTTTCCGCGTCGAAGGCGATGTGCGCTCAGCGCTCGGGCTCAAATTCCTGGGCTATCTGCCGCTGCTTGGCCAACAGGGCTTCCCGAAGAAGAAGAATCGCCGCAAGAACAAGGCCGATCCGGTGCCGGCAATGGCGACGGCGGCGGTCGAAGAGGGCGAAAACGGTGTTGCCTTCGAACGCATCATGCGTGTTTCGGTCGAGGCGCCGCGTTCGATATTCGCCGAGACCCTGCGAAACGCCAAGCTCGCCAGCGATGTCATGCTGCAGGGCCATGCCAACCGGGTGATCGGCGTCGTCTCGGCGCTGCCCGGAGAAGGCAAGTCGACGACGGCCGCCAATTTTGCCGCCCTGCTCGCCAGCAGCGGCAAGCGCACGCTGCTGATCGACGCCGACTTGCGTAATCCGGGTTTGAGCCGGACGCTGAAAACGCCTCCGCAGGTCGGGCTCATCGAGGCAGCCCTCGGCGAAGTCCCCTGGGCAAGCGCCGTCAAGGTCGATCCGCGCACCAAGCTTGCCATTCTGCCTGTGGTGCTGCGCGATCATCTGCTCCACACCAGCGAGCTTCTGTCCTCGCAGGGCATGATGAACCTGATGGAGAATGCCCGGAAGATGTTCGACTATATCGTCGTCGACCTTGCGCCATTGGGACCTGTCATCGACGCCAAGGCCTTTGCACCGCAGGTGGATGCCTTCCTGCTCGTTGCCGAATGGGGCGCGACGCCGACCAGGCTTGTCAAGGACCTGCTGGAACACGAACCGCAGATCAATTCGCGCATCCTCGGCGTCATCCTGAACAAGACCGATATGTCGGAACTGTCGCGCTATAGTGATTTCGGCGGCACCGAACGCTATCGGCAGAAGTATGTCAGCTACTACACCGAAGACCATCCGCGCACCGCGGTGGAGGCATAAAGCCTCTACCGACGAATGCCCTTCGATCGGGCCTTGGCCAGGGCATTTTCACGCCAGATCGTGAAAATGCCCGCGCCGACGACGATCACGGCGCCGATGATCATGTTGATGCCGAGCGTCTCGCCGAAGATTGCGACGCCTATGATGGCGGAGAAGACGAGTTGCAGATAGGTGAGCGGCTGGATCACCACCGCGTCGAGAAGATCATAGGCACGAATGAGGAAATAATGGCTCGTGACGCCGGTGAGGCAGAGCAGGCCCATGAAGACCCAGTCGCGCGGCAGAAGCGGTGTCCAGAAAAACGGTCCGACGGCGCTCATCGCGACCGCGCCGACGATTCCCGTATAGAAGAAGCTCGTCATCGCCGAATCCTCCCGGCTGACATAGCGGGTGATGACGACATAGAGCGAAAACACGACGGCGCCCGCCAGCGGCACCAGGAAGCGGATGTCGAAGACGCCGCTTTCGGGCTTCAGGATCAACAGCACGCCGACAAAGCCGATCGAGATCGCCAGCCAGCGCCGCCAGCCGACCTTTTCGCCGAGGATCGGCACCGACAGCAGCGCCACGATCAGCGGCCCGGACGAGAAGATCGCCTGCGAATGCGCAAGGCCGACCATGACGAAGGACGAGATGGCAACGACGATCTGCAAGGCGAGCAGGAGCCCGCGGACGATCTGCAAGCCGGGCTTCCTCGTATGGACGGCCGCACGCAACCCGCCCGGCGACCGCGCCGCCAGCGCGATCGCAAAGAGCATAAAGCCCCAATAACGGATCATCGCCACGAAGAGCGGCGGATAGACGCTGACCAGATGTTTGGAGATGCCGTCCTGTATGGCGAAAATGCTGATCGCCAACAGCGTGAAGACATAACCGGCGGTATTGGATTTCATTTCGGCTCGAAGGAAGATTGTATGCGGCCCCGGAAGCGCCGGCCGAACCGACGCTGCCGATCACAATAGACCATACGGTCCTACAATCATAGGCTTTGGAAGAAGTATTGCCGCGCGAAATGTGCGGATCAGCTCTTTTTCGCATCTTCGACAAAAGCGGCAAATCCTTCGATGAAGGCGGCGAGGTTGTGCTTCACCTTCTCGTCGATGATTTGGCCTTCGGCGTCAAAGACACCACTGGCGCGCGAGACCATCAGCCGGCCGCCGAACCAGGGATTGGTGCCAAGCGTTCGCAGCACCGGCAGCCAGGCGCTCTGGCTGAGGATCGTCCCGAAATTGCCGGGCGAGGCACCGAGGATGGCGACAGGCTTTGCCTTGAAAATGCGGGCGATATCGTCCGACGGACGACTCATCCAGTCGATGGCGTTCTTGAAGACGCCGGGAAGCGAGTTGTTGTATTCCGGCGTGAACAGGATCAAGCCATCAGCGGCGGCCGCCAGCTCCTTCAGCTCGGTCACCTTCTCCGGAATGCCTTCGTCCGTCTCGAGATCAGCATCGTAAAGCGGCACGCCATGAATGGTTGCGGCGATGAACTCGACACCCGGCGGCGCCAGCTCGACGGCGGCATGCAGCAACGCCGTGTTGAAGGAGCCCTTGCGGAGGCTGCCCGATATGCCGAGAATCTTCATCGTGTCCCCCTTGATGATCAGATGAGGAGAGATTTATCGTCCACGGCCGTTCGTCAAGGGTGAGCTAGGTCTTTAGGCGCAGATCACGCGGCTAGAAGCGATTTAAGTTTGACATGGCTTGCCGTCAGCGCCTCCGGATCAGGGTGCGCGCGGGCGGCAATCAGCATTTCAGCAAGGCGGATGTCGCGCGCGACGGCGTTGCCATGGCCAATGCCGCTGGCCGCAAGAAGCCGTCCGGCGTCATCGAGATGGAAGAGAATGAAGGCCCCGTCGCCAAGATCGCGCCTGAGCATTGTCGTCGCGCCATCGGCGATGCCGGCGATCTGTAGCGTCAGATCATATTGATCGGACCAAAACCACGGCACGGCCGAGATGCCGTTCCCTTCGCCGAGCATGTTGCCAGCGGCCAGGGTTCCCTGCTCCTGCGCATTGCGCCAGGACTCCAGCCGAACCCGCCGCCCGCCATAAAGCGCCAGCGGGAAGGAGCAGCAATCGCCGGCCGCAAAGATATCGGTTTCGGAGGTTTCCAGCCGCTCGCTGACGGCGATGCCATTGTCGGTCGCAAGACCCGCTTTCTCCGCCAGTGCAACATTCGGCAGGGCGCCGATGCCGACCAGGACGAGATCGGCGGAGATGATCTCGCCGCTCCCTAGGCGAATAACCGCGCTGTCCGCCCCCTCCTCGACAGCGACAATGGTCTCGCCGCAGCGGATAACGACATCTTCCCGCCGATGGCGCTCGGTTATGACCTCGGCAATCTCTTCCGGCACGCCTCGCTTCAGGACGCGCGGCAGGCCCTCGATGACAGTAACCTCCGCGCCAAGCTTGCGCGCCGTGGCCGCCAGCTCGAGCCCGATGAAGCCGCCGCCAATGATGGCGATGTGCTGACCGGGATGGAGCGCCGATCGCAAGACGCAAGCGTCAGTGTGGGTGCGAAGCACGCGGATACGTTCGCCGGTTCTCGCAACACCGGGAAAGGCGCGTGCAGAGGCTCCGGTTGCCAACAGCAACTTATCGTAGCCAAGCTTTTCTTCGCCGGCGAGCATGATCGCCTTGGCAGTCGGATCGATGTCGATCACATCAATGCCCAGCCGCAAGTCGATGCGCCGTTCCGTGTAACGCTCCAATGTCGCCACGAACTTCGGTTCGGCTGCGTGGACAAGCCCTTCCTTCGAGAGCGGCGGGCGTTCGTAGGGTGCGACCGGCTCCGCGCCGATCAGGGTGATGTCGCCATCAAAACCCTTCTCCCTCAACGCAAAGGCGGCGCGGGCGCCGCATTCCCCTGCTCCGATGATGATAAAATGCGGCATGGCTTTTTCCCTTCACACCTCAATGAAGACGGTGCCATCTTCGACCTTGACCGGATAGGTCTTGAGGTTGACGCAAACGGGTGCGCCCTTGGCCTCGCCGGTTCTGTAGTCAAAGCGGCCATTATGCTTCGGACATTCGATGATGTTGTCCATGACCAGCCCTTCGGCGAGATGAATCCGCTCATGTGTACAGAGACCGTCGGTGGCGAAATAATCGTCTTCCGGACTGCGATAAATGGCGAAGGTTCGTCCACCGTGGTCGAAGCGTATGACATCTTCCTCGTCTATCGCATCGGCCGCGCAGACCTCGATCCAGTTGCCGCTCATACTTGCCTCCCTGTTTGCATTTCTTGCCGGTTATTGTGCCGCTTCGGGCAATGCATTGTGGAATTCTTCCCGATAAGGCCGCGCTGTCGGCGGCAGCTCGCGCTTCAGGAAATAATCCTCGTTGCGAAGCTGGCGGAGAAAGGCCGGGATCATCTCGCGATAACCCGACCAGATGGACGGATTAGGCTGCGGCAGGTCGTGCTTGATCATCGCATGCAGCTTCGGCAGCGCATGATAGGGCACCATCGGGAACATGTGGTGCTCGACATGGTAGTTCATGTTCCAGTAGATGAAGCGGCTGATCGGGTTCATCATCACCGTGCGGCTGTTCAGCCGGTGGTCGATGACATTGTCGGCGAGCCCGCCATGCTGCAACAGGCCGGTCAGCACATGATGCCAGGCGCCATAAAGCCGCGGCAGTCCGATCAGTACCAGCGGCAGGATCGAGCCCATGTAAACGGCAGCGGCAATGGTCAGGACATAGATGACGCTCCAGATGCGGGCGATACGGATCGCCTTCGGCTGTTCCTGCTCGGGAATGAAGGTCTTTTCCTCGGCGCTGACGATGCCGCACGCATTGCGGACCATATCCAGCATGCCATAGGCCGCATCGAGAATGCCGAAGAAATTCAGGACCAGACGCAGGAGATCCGGCGGCCGCATGACGGCGATTTCCGGATCGCGGCCGACGATGACGGTATCGGTGTGGTGGCGCGTATGGCTCCAGCGCCAGGTCACCGGATTGCGCATGATCATGAAGCAGGCGATCTGGTAGACCGCGTCGTTCATCCAGCGGGTCTTGAACGCCGTGCCGTGGCCGCACTCGTGCCAACGGCTGTCGGAGGCGGAACCGTAGAGCACACCGTAGGCGAGGAAGAAGGGAACCGAGAGCCACGAGCCCCAAAAATAGATACCGAGGCCGGCGAAGATCGCCATGCTGCCCAGCCAGATGATCGTGTCGCGAATGGCGGCCTTGTCGGAGCGCTGCATCAGCGCTTTCATCTCCTTGCGGGGAATATCCGTGTGATACCACTCCGCCGCCGCCAGTCCGGTCTCGACGGCCCGCTTGCCGCTTGGACCCAGCAGGCTGTAGTCGCGTTTGATTGTCTCGGTCATCTCTTCCTCCCGCGATACGCATCGACAAGCGCGCCGCACCTCATGTCGGAAAGGATAGGCCGAGTTTTTTCTTGCCTCAATGCGAGAATGATGGAATCTATCAAAAGCCATCATTTCGGCACGTCATCCCTGATAAATCACCTCAGGAGCCCATATGCGCCGCCCGACGATTTCCGATCTCGCAAAAGCCTCCGGCGTCAGCGTCGCGACGATTGATCGCGTGCTGAACGGGCGGCATCGGGTCCGCGAGGAGACAGCCCGGCGCGTCTATGAGGCCGCGCAGTCGATCGGCTACCATGCGGTGGGCCTGCTGCGACAGCGCGTCTTCGAAGACCTGCCGCAATACCGGCTGGGCTTTGTGCTGCAGAAGCCGTTTCAGCCCTTCTATCAGTCCTTCGCCAGGGAGATTGCCGCGACGGCACAGACGGTCGCCACCGCGCGCGTCCATGCCCAGGTCGATTTCGTCGCCGCCTCGACCCCCACGGCGATCGTCGAGAAGCTGAAGGCCATGGCGGCGCGGAGCCAGGCGGTTGCGCTTGTCGCACCCGATTATCCGGCGGTGACGGCCGCAGTGGAGGAACTGAAGGAGAAAGGTATTCCCGTCTTTTCGCTCCTCTCCGACTTCGCGACAGGCGTGCGCGAAACTTATATCGGCGTCGACAATCGCAAAGTCGGGCGCACCGCCGCCTGGACCATCGCCAAGTCCGCGCGTCGCCCAGGCAAGGTCGCCTGCTTCGTCGGCAGTCATCGCTTTCACGGCCATGAACTGCGCGAGATCGGCTTTCGCTCCTATTTCCGCGAGAACGCCCCTGATTTCGAGGTACTGGATACGCTCATCAATCTGGACACCGCGGAAATCACCCACGAGGCAACGCTGAACCTTTTGCAGAAGCATCCCGACCTCATCGGTTTCTATGTCTGCGGCGGCGGCATGGAGGGCGCGATTTCCGCCATCCGCGAGGAAGGGCTTGCCGGCAAGCTGATCGCCGTGGTCAATGAATTGACCACGGAATCGAGGGCGGCGCTTGCCGATGATGTGGTCACCATGGTCATCGGCACCCCACTTCCCTCGCTCTGCAAGGAACTGTTTGGCTTGATGATCGGCGCCGTCGAACGCGGCGAGGCGGCAATGCCGGGCCAATCCTTCCTGCCCTTCGAAATTTTCATCTCGGAGAACATCTAGCCGAAAATGATGAAATTCCATCATTGCGCGGATATTTCTATCATCGATGATGGACGATGCCGCCGCTCGCCGATGGATCGGCCGTGCGATTCTGGATAGTCATCTGTGGCATGTACGGTCGAGCAATTGCCCAGCCGGCTGATGAGGAGGAATACCCGCATGAGTTCCATTCGTTTCGCGCTCAATCACATGTGCGCGCCATCCCTGCCCCTTGAATCCTTCTTCTCCACGGCGAGAAGCCTCGGTATCGACAGCGTCGAAATCCGCAATGACCTGGCCGGCAACGCGATCATCGACGGCACGCCGGCGGCGGCCGTCAAGGCACTTGCTGCGCAGCATGGCTTGACGCTCATTTCTATCAACGCGCTACAGCGTTTCAACGAGTGGAAGCAAGTTGGCGCCAAAGAGGCTGCCGAACTGATCTGCTATGCTCGGGATTGCGGTGCCAAGGCGCTGGTGCTCGTTCCCGTCAATGACGGCAGCGGCCGTGAGCCGGAGGTTCGCCGGCACAATCTCCTGACAGCATTGACGGCACTGAAGCCGTTGCTGGAGGAAGCCGGGATTATCGGCCTGGTCGAGCCGCTCGGTTTCGAGATCTGCTCGCTGCGCTCGAAGACCGAAGCCGCCGCTGCGATCGAAGCGCTTGGCGCCCAATCGACCTTCCGCCTCGTCCACGACACATTCCATCATCACCTCGCCGGCGAAACGGCGACCTTCCCCACGCTCACTGGCCTGGTCCATATCTCCGGCGTCAGCGATCCCGCTATCTCAGTTTCCGATATGCTCGATGCGCATCGCGTTCTGGTCGACGCGAATGACCGTCTCGATAATGCCGGCCAGATGCGGGCGCTGTTGTCCGCCGGCTATGCCGGCCCCTTCTCCTTCGAGCCCTTTGCAGCGGACGTGCATGCGCTGAAGGAACCGGTGGAGGCGCTGAAGCAAAGCATGGCCTATTTGTCCGCGCAGGTCTGATGGCGGCGAAGCGAGATTCCAACCGAATCTCGCGGATCAATCGTGTGAATGTGGCCCATGATCGTGTGGGCCATGCTCCGACGGAATGACATGCAAATTCCCGAAGCGGACGCCGCGTTGGGTGACCACGCTGTCGGCGAAGGATTTGATCTCTCCGACCTTGCCTTTCAGCACGGAAACTTCCAGGCAATCGTGCCCGTCGACATGGACATGCAGCGTCGAGACCGAGAGATCGTGGTGATGATGCTGCGTTGTCGTCAGGCGACGTGAGAGATCGCGGGTCTCGTGTTCGTAGACATAGCTAAGCGTGGCATAACATGTCGTTTCGCTGCTGACGGCTGCCTGTTCGCGGGTGACGGCATCGCGCACAAGGTCGCGCAGCGTTTCCGAGCGGCTGGCATAGCCACGCTGTTCGCTGATGTTGTCGATCGTCTCCAGAAGATCGTCATCGATGGTAATGGTGATGCGCTGCATCTCTTTCCCCTTTTGCGAATGCACCGACTAGAGGAAATTTCGGCGGCAATTGCAACGGCACCCGCCGCTGATCATTCCCTGCCCCGGAAACGGCGCTGATAAGCGGGATCATAGAGCGAGCTTTCGCGGAAATCGTCGGCGGTGAGCGATGGACCGACGAAGATCAGCGCCGTGCGCTCGATCGGCTCGGCCGCGACCTTGGCCTCGATCGTGCCGAGTGTGCCGCGCAGGATGCGCTCGTCCGGCCAGGAGGCCTTGACGACGATCGCAACCGGGCAATCCGCGCCGTAAATCGGTGTCAATTCCTCGACCACCTGCCCGAGCGCATGGATTGCCAGGTGAATCGCAAGCGTCGAGCCCGTCGCGCCGAATTTTTCCAGCGTTTCATTGTTCGGCATCGGCGAGGCGCGGCCGGAAACGCGGGTGAGCACAAGGCTTTGCGCAACAGCCGGGATGGTCAATTCGCGCCCAAGCGCTGAGGCGGCGGCCGCAAAGGCGGGAACGCCGGGGGTCAGCGTGTAGGGGATGCCGTGTTTTTCCAGTCGGCGGATCTGCTCGGCGACAGCGCTCCAGACCGAGAGATCACCGGAATGCAGGCGCGCGACATCCTGACCGGACGCGGAGGCTTTCAGATATTCGGCCTCGATTTCGTCCAGGGACATCGGCGCGGTGTCGACAATGCGGGCGCCGGGCGGGCAATATTGCACAAGCTCCGGCGAGACGATCGAGCCGGCATAGAGGCAGACCGGGCACTTGCCGATCAGGTCTCTGCCGCGCACGGTGATCAGGTCAGCTGCACCCGGTCCCGCTCCGATGAAATGCACCGTCATTCAGCTACCTCATTTCTCATGGCTTGACCCAGGACCACTGCGTTACCGGCATGGCGGGCCGCCAGCCGGTCATGCTGCCGATGGGCGCGGTGCGGGCGATATCGATGCGGATCAGCGAGCCGCCACGGCGGGCATGTTCGGCAAGCAGGATTGCTTCCATTTCGGTCGTCACCGCATTGGCGACCAGCCGCCCCCCGCTCTTCAATCCAGCGATGGCCGCTTCCATGACGCCGGCATCGCTGCCGCCGCCGCCGATGAAGATCGCATCGGGCGTGGGCAGCTCGGCAAGGGCATACGGCGCCTGTCCCTCGACAATGGTAAGCCCGGGAGCACCGAAGCTCGCGGCATTATTACGGATGCGGGCAGCACGGTCACTGGAGGATTCGATGGCGATGGCGCGCATCGAGGGATCGGCGAGCATCCATTCGATGCCGATGGAACCGGAACCGGCACCGATATCCCACAGCAATTCGCCCCGGCGCGGCGCAAGCGCCGAGAGGGTCATCGCCCGGATTTCTCGTTTGGTGATCTGGCCGTCATGCTCGAACAGGTGGTCGTCAAGCCCGGCTGCGAGCGGCAGGATACGCGCGCCCTCACCCGCCACCACGTCGATGCCGCAAACGTTCAAATCATTGATGCCGGAGAGTGCAGAATCGGCAGCTCTCTGCGTGGAAACACGTTCGTTCGGTCCGCCCAAGGCTTCAAGAACTGCCAGCATCGATTGGCCGAACCCGCTTTCCTGCAACAAGCGGGCAAGATCGGCTGGCCCCCGCCCATCCGAGGTCAAGGCCAGGATCTTACGTCCCGGATGCAGATGCGGACGGATAAGGTCGATCGCTCGGCCATGCAGCGAGAGGATTGTAACATCCTGCAATGGCCAGCCGAGGCGCGAGGCGGCGAGGCTGAAGGAAGACGGCGCTGGGATGACAGTCATTTCCGAGACAGGGATATGTCGCGAAAGCGTTGCGCCGACGCCGTAGAAAAAGGGATCGCCGGAGGCGAGGATGACAGTCGGCTTGCCGCGCAGGGCCAGCACGGCTTCGATGGATTTCTCGAAGGGGCTCAGCCAGCCATGTGCCTCCCCCTTGATCAAAGAACGCATGAGCTCGATATGCCGCGCGCCGCCGAAGACGACGGGGGCCGATCCGATCAACCGCTTGGCTTCGTCGCCGAGCCCGGCTGGACCGTCTTCGCCGATGCCGATAAGAGTGAGCCAACGTTGAGCGGAAGGTATCTCAGACATGAGCGGAACCCGCATTCTGATCTTGGGTGGCACGACGGAAGCCCGCCGGCTGGCGGCAGCGCTGGCGGTCCGCGCCGATCTCGATGTCATATTGTCGCTGGCGGGCCGGACCGCCGATCCGGCTCCGCAGCCGGTTCCCGTTCGCACTGGCGGCTTCGGCGGTGCCGAAGGGCTTGCGCGCTACTTGAAGGATGAAGCCATCGATCTGTTGATCGATGCGACCCATCCTTTCGCCGCCCGCATTTCCGCCAATGCCGTCGATGCCGCCGGTCGCAGCGGCATTGCCGCCTTCGCGCTCCGACGTCCAGCCTGGCTGCCGGTTGAGGGCGACCGCTGGCGTCCGGTGCGGAGCGTTTCCGAGGCGATTACGGCACTCGGCCCTTCCCCTCTGCGCGTCTTCCTGGCGATCGGCCGGCAGGAGGCTCACCATGCCAATGCCGCGCCCGTCCATCATTACTGGGTGCGCAGCGTCGATCCGGTCGAGCCGACGCTGACGGTGCCTGACGTCACCTATATCCATGCCAAGGGTCCGTTCCGCCTGGAAGACGAACTGGCGATGCTGCGGGAATACCGTATCGATGCGGTCGTCGCCAAGAACAGCGGTGGCGAAGCCACCTATGCGAAGATCGAGGCTGCGCGGCAGTTGGGTATCGAGGTGATCATGGTCGAGCGCGCGCATGCCTGCGGCCTGCCGGCTGTCGAAACTGTCGAGGCTGCGCTGCACCGTATCGATCATCTCGCCTCTTCCTTGATGAAGCGCGGCGTATAGACCAGATCGGGTTTTCCGTCCCGGACTATAACGCGCGTCTCGGCAGAGCCGATGATCACGCAGGTCGCCATGTCGGCATGCGATGCCTCGGCCTCCGCAAGCCGCGCAATCGCTATACGTTCATCCGGCCGTCCAGCGGCACGGCCGAAAATCACAGGCGTTGCGGCCGGCAATACCTCCCGCAATATCTCGAAAGCCTTGCCGAGCTGCCAGGGGCGTGCCTTGCTGATCGGATTATAAAGGGCGATCACCAGTCCTGCCTGTGCGACCGAGCGAAGCCTGTTTTCGATGATAGCCCAGGGCTTCAAATTGTCGGACAGCGATATAGCACAGAAATCGTGTCCCAGCGGCGCGCCAATGCGCGCGGCAACGGCGAGCATGGCGGTAATGCCCGGCACGACGACGAGATCGACATTGCGCCATGCGTCCGGTCCATTGTCGATCGCCTCGCAGACTGCCGCCGCCATGGCGAAGACACCGGGATCGCCGCCGGAGACGACGCAGACATTGGCACCGGCCACGGCCCGCTCTAGTGCTGCCTTCGCCCGATCCAGTTCCTCACGGTTGTCGGAGGCATGGCGGATCTGATCCGGGCGTAGCGACAGGCGATCGAGATAGGGGCCGTAGCCGAAGAATTCTGTCGCATCAGCCGCAGCGGCCAGCGCCTCCGGCGTCATCTGCTCCGGATTGCCGGGACCTGTGCCGATGACATAAAGACGCCCGCTCATGGCTTGCCTTCCCAACCTGGAACGAGGATCAGCGAAAAGTAAGGGGCCTCAATATCCCCTCGGTTGGCAAGCGGCGTCATCGCGCCGTTCATCATCGTGCCGCGCTCGACATAGATGGCCTCTTCGAGCCGCCCCGCAGACTCGAGCGCACGGCGGATTTTCGGCAGGTTGCGGCCGACCTTCATGATCACGGCAGCCTGGGTATCGCCAAGACGGCGCGCCAGCTCGCCTTCCGCCATGGTGCCGGGCAAGACAGAGAGAACATCATCCCCTTGCACCATCGGCAGGCCGGCGAGCGACCAGCAGCCGGACATGGCCGTCACGCCCGGAATGACTTCCGTCGGAAAACGGTCGGCAAGACGCACATGCAGATGCATGTAGGAGCCGTAGAACAGCGGGTCACCCTCGCTGAGCACCGCGACAGTTTTCCCGTCCCTCAGATGCGCTGCGACGATTTCGGCCGACGCGTCGTAGAAGGTGGTGATCTGGCGATTGTATTCCGGGGCGTCCTTGTCGATTTCCGTCGTCACGGGATAATAGAGCGGCAGGAGCGCCACGTCGGCTCGCAGCAGATCCTCGACGATGGCGCGGCCGTTGCCGCCCCTTCCCTGCTTGGCGAAATAGGCGACAACGTCAGCCTTTTCCAGTGCCTTCACGGCCTTGACGGTCAGGAGATCCGGATCGCCGGGGCCGGTGCCGACGCCGATCAGCCGGCCGGTGGAATGCGCGTTCATAGGCCGGGCCTCGCCAATGCATTGAGTGCGGCGGCGGTAATGGCGCTGCCGCCAAGCCGGCCACGGACGATGGCATAGGGAACGCCGTAGGAATTCTCGGCCAGCGCATCCTTCGATTCCGCAGCACCCACGAAGCCGACAGGCATGCCGATGATGGCGGCCGGCTTCGGCGCGCCGTCGCGCAGCATTTCGAGAAGATGGAACAGAGCCGTCGGCGCATTGCCGATGGCGACAACGGAGCCGGCCATACGATCGCCCCAAAGATGCATCGCGGCGGCCGAGCGTGTATTGCCGGTCGTCTTTGCCAGGTCCAGCGTGCGCGGATCGTGCAGCGTGCAGATCACTTCGTTGGCGGCCGGCAGGCGGGCACGGGTGACGCCATGGGCGACCATCTCGGCATCGCAGAAGATCGGTGCGCCACGCGAGAGGGCTCCGCGTGCGGCAGAAACGAAATCAGCGGAGAAGACAAAATGCTCGGATGCGTCAACCAGGCCGCAGGCATGGATCATGCGAACGGCAACATCGGCCTCCGCCTCGGAGAAGCGCGACAGATCAGCCTCGCTGCGGATGATCGCGAAAGAGCGCTCGTAGATCGCATTCCCCTCGCGGATATAATCATACTCTGGCATTCCTACCCCTGTCGTAGCGCTGTAACGACCGCATCGGCGCCAAGCCGTGTAAGACAGTCCTCCGCCGATTCGCCAGCACCTTTATTATTCCGTACCAGCCGGTTCATCCGCGCGAGTACCGATTTCAGCTCTTGTTTTCCGATGTAGGCCATGGGCTCGCTCGATGCGGACCCATTTACGACAATCCCGTAGCCCAATGGCGCTCCGACAATAGTAAGGGCTGCCTTGCCCGGATGTGCGCAGCCCTTGCGGCAGCCGGACAGATGCACGGTCAGCGAGCCGTCGAGCAGCAGGGGTGCCATGTCGAGCAAGTCAACAGCCGCCGATTTCGTGGCATAAAAAGCAGAAGCGCATGCCCCCGCACCGGAACAGACGTCTATATCGTTCGATGGGTCATCCGCGCATGTTCGAAAGCCATGATTGACCGCGATCCGCTGAACGTCCTGAACCGCTCCGTCATCAAGACCCAGCACCAGCAGGGCATGTTCCGGCGCGGTCCGGATTTCATTTGCTCCGGCGGCTTCGGTGATGTCGAGGAAGTTCAGAATATCTCTGGCATGGATTTGCCCGAAGGATAGCCGCAGACCAAGAGCGAGGCTGCTATCGCCAAGACGATGAATGCCGAGCGGCGAAACATGCCGGCGGGCGGCGCTGAATGCACTGTCTTGCATCGAAGGAAATCTTGACCGGAGACTGGCTGCGTCGAGATCGCGGCCGCGTGCGTTCGGCCCAAGAAGCGCCAGTGTTTTCAGCAGCCCTATAATAGCCGGGACGGCCTGTTCAGTGGCCAAAGATGCAAGAGCCTTCGCTGTCTGCGCCGTTCCGCCTATTGCGAGGCTCCAAACGGTCGAGCCGCTGTCAGCTTTTGCCGCCCTCAACCGGATATCCGCTGATATCGCATCCAGCGTCAGCCGCCCGCCGCCATCGATGATGATGGCCAGCTTGGGAGCCAGCTTGGGTTGGGGATCAAGCGCTGCGATTGCCAGGCGAAGCCGCATGGCCATATGCCGGGCATCGGCGATCTCCAGCGAATCCAGCCCGCTCAGCGGTGGAACCTCGATGGCAACACCACTCTCCGGCACGATGCCGGCGCGATCGATGTCCGCCGCGAGGCCGGCCATACTGTCCGTCGTCATGCCGCGCAGCTGAAGATTGCCGCGCGCCGTGATCTCGATCAGCCCGTTGCCGTGTCTGTCAGCCGCCTCGGCGAGCGCCCGAAATTGCACGATGGTCAGGCCCGGTGTTGTCGGGCGCAGCCGCACGAGCAACCCATCGCCGGTTGCCATCGGGGCGCTGAGTGACGGGCAGGCGCCACGCGCCATCGATTGCACGTCAGGAACACAGGCAGGGGCATCGGCCGCCTGTCGCGAGGAGACGTCTTGCCTTTCCATCCTGTACCTGTCGGCCGCCGCCATGAGACCATCCTTCCAAGGGACATGTCCTGACATAATCCGCATCGGCGGGCAAATAATTTGGCGGTGGCGCTCGCCGCCTCATGCCTGGTCGTCGAAATCCCGGCCCTTGCGCAGCAGATAGATATCCATGATCCAACCGTGCCTTGCCCGCGCGTCCGCCCGGGTCGCGACGATACGATCCGACACATCGGCAAGCCGGCCGGCAATGGTGATTTCATCCTCCGTGCCGAGATAGGCGCCCCAATAGATGTAAGCGTCGGGATCGTCGATCTTGCTGAAGGCTTGCTCGCCGTCGAGCATGACGACAGCGGTTTCGACCATGCCCGGAAAACTCTCGGCCAGCCGGCGGCCGGTGGTGATCTGCACCGGCTTTCCAACGAGATTGAGGGGAATGCGATGGCTCGCCGTCAACGCCTGGATGCTGGTGATACCGGGAATGACGCTATAGTCGAGGGCAATGCGTTTGCGTGCATCGACCCGCTCGATGATGCGGATCGTGCTGTCGTAGAGACTGGGATCGCCCCAGACCAGGAAGGCGGCACTGCCGTTCTCCGGCAGATGATCCTGGAACAGCCGTTCATAGGTTGCCGAGAGTTCCGCATGCCAGTCATCGACGCTCTGGACATAGCTGCGATCCGCCGTCTGGCGCACCGGCACGGCATAGTCGACGAAGCGAATAGTCTCGTTCGTAACATAGCTCTGGCAAATGTCTCTCCGCACCTCGGCAAGTTCGGCCTTGGCCGCGCCCTTGCTGGGGATGAAGATGACGTCGACTTTGTTCAGGATGTTGATCGCCTGCACCGTCAGGTGCTCGGGATTTCCCGTTCCGATACCGACAATGTAGATGCGCCGCATATTCACGCCCCCGTTCCACAGGCTGTTTGCCGGAAGCGCGGGACTATTTCAAGTGTGGCGGGCTCACAGTTGGCCGTAGCCCTTGAAGGCTTCAGCACCTGCGACCATTGCACCTTTACCATGGGGGTCTCGCCCAGCGCCTTGGGCAATCGTCCTCGTTGCGATCGAAGTCCGCCGTGCCTTGCCAATCCCGTCATGCGAGATCGATGGTGCCCGGGCCGAAGTCGTGCTCCGGCGATGTTCAAGTACATGGGTGCTGTCCTTGCCGACAATTCGCGGCGCTTTAGGACCAGCTTTCCTTCACTGCCTGCATGACGACATTGGTCGATGTGCTCGCCACGAATGGCAGGCTTGAGATCTTTTCGCCGAGCACGATCCGGTATCGGCGGATATCCGACGTCCTGACCTTGAGAAGATAGTCGAAGCGGCCGGCGATCATGTGGCACTCTTCAATTTCCTTGATCTTTTTGACGGCATTGTTGAAGCTGAGCAGAGCCTGCTCACGCGTATCCGTCAGCTTCACCTCGGCAAAGGCGACATGATCGAGGCCGAACCTGGCGGGGTTTAGAATTGCCTTGAAGCCGTCGATGTAACCTGTGTCGATCAGCTTTTTCAATCGCGCCTGACAGGGCGTCTTGGAAAGGCCGACACGCTCGGAAAGGTCCGTTATCGACATGCGGCCATCCTCCACGAGCGCATCGAGGATCTTCTGGTCGAACTGGTCTATTTCACTTGTTTTTGTCATTTCTATAGGCAATCCAATTTGAAATTGCAGATATTGAAGTTCAATATGACTGCATATCCGCAAAATCAAGGCAGAACGCCCTTTGCGGCTGAGATATGATCTCTCGAAGCAGTTGGAGCATCCCTCCAGCCAAGCAACAGACGCCTATCAGGCGATCGGCATTTTTGACCATTGCACCTTGAGGTTACCATGACAGCCACCGCCAAACTCGCCGATCAGCCGACATCGCCCACCGCCCCGCCATTCGCGCAATTCGCGCCCCCGATCCGCGAGCAAAGTCCCCTTCGCCGGGCGATCACCGAAGCTTACCGGCGTCCGGAAACGGAATGCCTTCCACCGCTGATCGAGGCCGCAACCTTGCCGGAGGCCGTCCGGAATGCCGTCAAGGAGACTGCCCGGCGATTGATCGAGGCTCTTCGCGCCAAGCACAAGGGAACCGGGGTCGAGGGGCTGGTGCATGAATATTCGCTGTCGAGCCAGGAAGGCGTGGCGTTGATGTGCCTCGCCGAAGCCCTGCTTCGCATTCCGGACACCGCCACGCGCGATGCCCTGATCCGGGATAAGATCGCCGATGGCGACTGGAAGTCGCATCTAGGCGGCGGCCGTTCGCTGTTCGTCAACGCCGCGACCTGGGGGCTGGTCGTTACCGGCAAGCTCACCTCGACCGTGAACGACAAGGGGCTGTCAGCCGCGCTGACGCGATTGATCGCGCGCTGCGGCGAGCCGGTCGTTCGTCGTGGCGTCGACATGGCCATGCGGATGATGGGCGAGCAATTCGTTACCGGCGAGACCATCGACGAGGCGCTGCGGCGCGCCCGCACGCTTGAGGCGAAGGGCTTCCGCTATTCTTATGACATGCTGGGCGAAGCCGCGACGACGCAGGCCGACGCCGAGCGTTATTATCGCGACTATGAGGCAGCGATCCATGCGATCGGCAAGGCTTCGGCCGGCCGCGGCATTTATGAAGGCCCCGGCATATCCATCAAGCTTTCCGCCCTGCATCCGCGCTATGCGCGTTCGCAGACCGAAAGGGTCATGAGCGAACTGCTGCCGAAGGTGAAGGCGCTTGCCGTTCTCTCCAAGACATACAATATCGGCCTGAACATCGATGCCGAGGAGGCCGACCGGCTTGAGCTGTCGCTCGATCTTCTGGAGGCACTTTGCCTCGACCCCGATCTTGCCGGCTGGAACGGCATGGGCTTTGTGGTGCAGGCCTATGGCAAGCGGTGCCCCTACGTCCTCGACTTCATCATCGATCTCGCCCGCCGCTCCGGCCACCGGCTGATGGTGCGTCTCGTCAAAGGCGCCTATTGGGACGCCGAGATCAAGCGCGCCCAGCTTGACGGCCTCGATGGCTTCCCCGTATACACTCGCAAGGTCTACACCGACGTTTCCTACATCGCCTGCGCCAAGAAACTGCTGGCGGCGACCGATCTGATCTTCCCGCAATTTGCCACGCATAATGCGCAGACACTGGCGACGATCCATCACATGGCCGGTAGCGACTTCTCTGTCGGCAAGTATGAATTCCAATGCCTGCATGGCATGGGCGAGCCGCTTTACGAAGAGGTCGTGGGTAGCGACAAACTCGATCGCCCCTGCCGGATCTACGCGCCCGTCGGCACGCATGAAACGCTGCTTGCCTATCTCGTCAGGCGCCTGCTTGAAAATGGCGCCAACTCCTCCTTCGTCAACAAGATCGCCGACCCCGCCGTTCCGGTCGCCGACCTGATTGCCGATCCGGTCGAAGTGGTGCGCGCGATGAAAGTCGTTGGCGCTCAGCACGACAAGATCGCCCTTCCAGCCGATCTCTTCCATGACGTCCGCAGGAATTCAGCCGGCATCGATCTATCGAACGAAACGTCGCTCGCAGGCCTTGCCCAGCGCTTACAGGCATCGGCGGCGACGGAATGGGCCGCCAAGCCCCTGCTCGCGGATGGGTTCGAACGCGGCGAAACCCGGCCGATCCTCAATCCCGCCGATCATTCCGATCTCGTTGGTCACGTCACCGAATTGGACACCGACGACGCGGCCATCGTGATGCGTCTCGCCGCCGAAGCGGCTCCGGAATGGGCGGCCATCAGCCCGGCGGACAGGGCAACCCGGCTGGAACGGGCCGCGGAGCTGATGCAGGCGGAGATGGAAACGCTGATCGGTCTGGTGATGCGGGAGGCGGGGAAATCAGCCGCCAACGCTATCGGCGAAGTCAGGGAAGCCATCGACTTCCTGCGCTACTATGCCGAGCAGGCGCGCAAGGTGTTGAAGCCGGATAGCATCCCGCTCGGTCCGATCGTCTGCATCAGCCCATGGAATTTTCCGCTGGCGATTTTCACCGGCCAGATCGCGGCCGCGCTCGTCGCCGGCAATCCGGTCGTCGCCAAGCCTGCCGGGGTTACGCCGCTGATTGCGGCACAAGGCGTTCGCATCCTTCATGAAGCGGGAATTCCGCGTGGCGCACTCCAATTCGTACCCGGCAGCGGCAGAACGGGCGCTGCCCTTGTCGGCGCCCCGGAGACATCGGGCGTTATGTTCACCGGATCGACGGAAGTGGCCCGGCTCATCCAGGCGCAGCTTGCCGAGAGACTGTCGAAATTCAACAAGCCGATCCCGCTGATCGCCGAGACCGGCGGTCAGAACGGCATGATCGTCGACTCCTCCGCGCTCGCCGAGCAGGTCGTCGGCGATGTCATCGCCTCGGCCTTCGACAGCGCGGGACAGCGCTGCTCGGCCCTCCGCGTCCTCTGCTTACAGGAGGAGATCGCCGACCGGACCTTGACCATGCTGCGCGGCGCACTCGGCGAATTGTCGGTCGGCCGCACCGATCAGCTGGCTGTCGATATCGGCCCGGTCATCGATGACAACGCCAAGCGGGGCATCGACGATCATATCGAAAACATGCGCAAGCTGGGCTGCAAGATACAGCAGATCGACCTTCCGACCGCCGCTGCAAAGGGGACATTCGTCGCGCCGACGATCATCGAGATCAACAATCTGGCAGATCTCAAGAAGGAGGTGTTCGGGCCGGTTCTCCATATCATCCGCTATCAGCGGAAGAAGCTCGACAAGCTGATAGATGCAGTGAATGCCTCGGGTTACGGACTGACCTTCGGGCTGCATACCCGGCTCGATGGCACCATCGCGCATGTCACCGGGCGCGTGAAGGCAGGCAATCTCTATGTCAATCGGAATATCATCGGCGCCGTGGTGGGTGTCCAGCCATTCGGCGGGCGCGGCCTTTCCGGCACCGGGCCAAAGGCCGGCGGCCCCCTCTATCTTCGCCGGCTGGTCGCCTCCCCGACCGAGCCGCTTCGGGATGCCAGTGTCAAGACGGACCTGGCCGCAAGCGATTTCCTAACCTGGCTCGACGGCAAGGGAGTGCCACAAGCAGCAGAGCGGGCGCGAGCCATTGCTGGCGGGTCATCGCTGGGCCTCAACATCGAACTGCCCGGCCCCGTCGGCGAGATGAACCTCTATCAACTGCATCCTCGCGGCAAGATATTACTCGTGCCGCAGACGGCGCTCGGCCTCTACGTTCAGCTTGCGGCGGCGCTTGCCACCGGTAATTCCATCGTGGTGGATGCCGCCTCCGCGCTTCAGGACGAGCTTCGCGACTTGCCAGAAAAGGTCGCCAGCCGGATCTCCTGGTCTAATGACTGGACGGCGGACGGCCCCTTTGCGGGCGCGCTGATCGAAGGAGATGCGGACCGGATAAAGACAGCGGTGCAGGCTATCGCTGCTCTTCCGGGGCCACTGGTTCTCGTCCAGGGCGCATCGAGCGAAGAGATTGCGAAAGGGCCTGATGCCTATTGCCTCAACTGGCTGCTGGAAGAGGTGACGACCTCCATCAACACAGCCGCCGCCGGCGGGAATGCGAGCCTGATGTCGATCGGATAAGTGCATACCGATCGAGCAAGACGATCACGGACCGTCTCGGTGTCCGTGATCGCGGTTCACTAGTTGAGCCTCAGCCCTCGACCGTCTCGAACCGGATCGTCTGTGCACCTTCCCACAGGGTCAAGCGGCCAAGTTCGGGCAACTTGTCGAGGTTGGAGGTCACGGTGATGAAGTGATTGCCTGCGAGCTGGCCCATTTTCGAGGAGAAATCGACACCGCCATAGGCAAGGAGGATTTCGGTTTCGCTGATCCCGCCGGGATAGAGAATGATATGCCCCGGTGCGGGATGACTGGTGTGGTTTTCATATCCGACACCAAAATCGAGGTCGCCGAGCGGAATCCAGACGCCCTCGCCCGACCAGCGGACATGCACGATCTGGCCTTCGAACGGCATCTGCTTCAGGAAAGCCTCTGAGGTCTTGGGGGCTTTCGCGGTTTCAAGCACGGCATCGAATTCGAAGGGGCCGGCGGTGATCTTCAATTTCATTGGATGTCTTTCCTTGCGTTGGTAATGTCGTTTGTCGGCCCCACATTTGCGGAACAATATTTGCCATGCCCCTTCGGGCCGGTCAGGACGCCGTCATCGACCATGATCTTGCCGGCGACGATGGTGGTGACCGGCCAGCCGTTGATCTCGATTCCCTCATAGGGCGAGTAATCGGCACCATCATGCAGGTCCGCGTGGCGGATCGTGCGGGTTATGGCCGGGTCCCATATGGCGATATCGGCATCGGCGCCAATGGCGATGGTGCCCTTCTGCGGATAGAGGCCATAGGTCTTCGCGTGGTTTGTCGAGGTCAGCGCCACGAAGCGCGGAAGGTCGATGCGGCCCGTCATCACGCCCTGTGAGAACAGGATGGGAAGGCGCGTCTCCACACCGGGGATACCGTTCGGAATATGCCGAAAATTGGTACTGCCTTTCGGGTTCAGCTTGCCGCGCTCATCCTCGTAGCGAAACGGGCAATGATCCGAGGAAAAGAGTTCGAACACACCCGTCTCGATCCCGCGCCAGCAATCGGCCTGCGCCGCCTCGTCGCGCGGCGGTGGCGAGCAGACGAATTTGGCGCCTTCCCAGTCCATTCCGTCGAGATCCTTGGCGGTCAGCGTCAGATATTGCGGGCAGGTTTCGCCGATCACCTTGATGCCGCGCGTCCGCGCCCGCATGATCTCCTCCATTGCTTCGCCATTCGAAACGTGAACGATGACGATCGGGATATCGACGATCTCGGCAAGCGACAGTGCGCGATGCGTGGCCTCGCGTTCGACGGCGATCGGCCGCGTCGAGGCATGGGCGCGCGGGGCGACATCGCCGGCCAGCTCGTGCTTTTCGATCAGGAATCGTATCGCATCTTCGTTCTCGCAATGGACCATGACGGTGGCACCGGTGCGCCGCGCCACGTCGAGTGTTCTCAGGATCTCCCCGTCGCTCAACCGCAGGCCTTCGTAGGTCATGAAGACCTTCAGCGATGTGTAGCCATCCGCCACCAGCGCCGGAATCTCCTGGCCGAGAACCGCTTCCGTCGGATCCGAGACGATCAGGTGAAAGCTGATATCGGTATAGCATTCGCCTTCGGCGAGCTTGTGATAGGCCGTCAGCGCCTCACGCAGCGACATGTCCTTCTGCTGCAGGCAGAACGGCATGAGGGTCGTGTTGCCGCCAAAAACCGCCGACAGCGTGCCGCTGGCGAAATCATCCGCCATGACGATGCCGTCGCCAGATGGCTGCGAGATATGCACATGGCTATCGATACCACCAGGCAGCACGTATTTTCCCGACGCGTCGATGATGCGCTCAGCGCCTGAAAGGTTTTCACCGATCTGAACGATCTTGCCGTTCCGGATGCCGATATCGGCCTTGAATACGTCGGACGCGGTTGCAACCGTGCCGTTCTGAATGATGAGATCGAAGTCGGACATGGATCGCTTCCTCAGTGTTGCAGGATCTTCCCGAGGAACGCTTCCGTCCTCGGATTGTGCTTGCCGACAAAGAATTCCTCGCTTGGGCGGTCCTCGACGATCTCGCCCTGATCGATGAAGATCACGCGGGTGGCGACGCGGCGGGCAAACCCCATTTCGTGGGTGACGACCATCATCGTCATGCCGTCCTTGGCAAGACCGGTCATGACGTCAAGCACTTCGGAAATCATCTCCGGATCGAGCGCCGAGGTCGGCTCGTCGAAGAGCATCGCCAAGGGGTCCATGGCAAGTGCCCGCGCAATGGCGACGCGCTGCTGCTGGCCGCCGGAAAGCTGGCTTGGATATTTATTGGCGTGATCGGCCAACTCGACGCGATCGAGAAGCTGCATGGCCTTGGTCTTTGCGACCGTCTCGCTGCGCCCAAGCACGATCTTCTGCGCCAGCATGAGATTGTCGATGATGGTCAGATGCGCGAAAAGCTCGAAATTCTGGAAGACCATGCCGACGCGGGTGCGCAGGTTCGGCAGATCAGTCTTCGGATCGCCCACCTCGATGCCGTGAACGCGGATGGATCCCTTCTGGAAAGGCTCCAAGCCATTTACGCATTTGATCAGCGTCGATTTGCCGGAGCCGGACGGACCGCAGACGACGACGACCTCGCCGCGCTCGACATTGACGGAGCAGTTCTTCAGGACTTCGTAGTTGCCGTAGAATTTGGAGACGCCACTGATTTCGATCATGAGCGGCCTTTCGCGAAACGAGTGATGGAAAAGGGTTGCAGCGCCCTGCCGGTCTCTTGGCCAAGGACGAGCTGCGCGGTGAGCTGGCCGACGATGGGACCAAGCGTATAGCCGTTGGACGTGACAGCGCTGAAGTAGCCGGGCTGCGACGGATGTTCGCCGAGGATCGGCGCTCCATCGATATTGATATTCATCGCCGCCCAACTACGGATGACATGCAGTTTGCGCAGCGCCGGAACCACATGCTGGGCGACCCAGAGATTGCCCTCGAGGCTCGACAGCAGCGGCCTTGGATGCTGATGCACCGGATCGAGACCCGCCGTCCAGCCGCCGCCGATGATGAAATTGCCGTTCGCAGCCTGCTTCAAGGTCAGATGACGGTCGGCATGGGCAACGAGGCAAGAGAGCGACGGCGCGGCGGCTTCCGTCACCACCATCTGCAACGGCGCGCCGAAGACCGGAATATCGAGGCCGAGCATCGATCCGATGCGCGATGAGAAAGCGCCGGCCGCATTGACGATGCGTTTTGCCCGGATCGGGCCGCGCGATGTCGTGACCTCAAAGCCATCCGGACCGGCCACGATGCCGAGGACCTCGCATGTTTCGAAGATACGGGCGCCCTTCGCTCGTGCTGCTTCAAGAATATGCTGCGTGGCGACCAGCGGGTTGATCTTGCCTTCCTGCGAGCAATAGGCGGCACCGACAAAATCCGGCGATAGGGCCGGTTCCAGGGCTCGCAATTCCTCCTGGCCAATCAGCCTGCAATCGATGCCGGCCCGCTGCTCGACGCCCACTTTCTCGGCGAGGAAGCGCATATGCGCCTCGGTCTCGGCAACCATCAGGCCACCCGTCACCTTCATTTCGAAATCGCAGCCGAGCTCATCCTGCAGGGCGGCCCAAAGGGCGATGGAATCGCGCTGCAAAGGCAACGTCTGTGCCGCCGCACTGCCGCCGCCTTCGGCCCGAGCGCCGTGATCGAAGGACAGAAGCTGCGCATGCAAGCTGCCGGCATTGCCACCCGAGGCCAGCGAATTCGGAAAGGCACGCTCCAATACGGTAACTTCTTCGCCTCCGCGGGCAAGAAATAGGGCCGTCGACAGCCCGGCAATTCCCGCACCGATCACCAGCGTCGAGGTCTGGGACAGCGGCAATGGCTCGCGGCTTTCCAGCGGCGGCTTTTCCGGCAGCAGCGCCCGCTTATGGCCGCCCCATTCCGGCTTTTCGACTGCAAGTGCTGCCAGCGGCACCGGACGCAACGGCATCTGCGGCGCCAGAAAACCACGCGTCTCTCCGGCGGCGCGTTTCTCTCCCGCAACGGCAGCGATGGCGTGGCCGCAATAGCGGCTCTGACAGCGCCCCATCCCGGCACGCGACAACCGCTTCAGTGTCGCAATGTCCCTGGCGCTGTGCTCACCAAGCGCCCTCAGCGCGCCATAGGTGACGTCTTCGCAGCGACAGATGACGGTATTATCCGGAGGCAGTTTATCGCCCATCGGGCGAGCCGATTTGAAGACGGTCCAAAGCATCGCCTGAAAGACGCGATGCCGCGCCAGCCTGCGTTCAGCGAGCAGATCGGGCGTGACGTCGAAGCCCAATTTGCGTGCCACGGCAATCCCGGCAAGCCGGCCCTGCGCCATGGCGATATGCGCGCCGCCGAAACGGGCGGCTTCTCCGACCACATGGATATGGGCAAGCGTCGTCTCGCCATCATCCTTGGTAGTGGCAACGAGATCGCCATCGATGACCTCGTGGCCGCAACCGAGCAATCTGGAAAGTTCGTTCGAGGATGCAAAGCTGCCGCCGATCAGAACGGTATCGGCCTCAAGTCTCGCTTCGCCATCCGGTCCGATCACGGTGATGGCTTCGACGCCCGTTTCCCCATGTATCGACGCAACCCGGCTTTCCCAGAGGATCGGAATACCGGCGGAGCGCAAGGCGGCCACCTGCCGCAATCCGCCTATTGCAAGCGCCTTGTCAGCGGCCAGAAGCTTGAGCGCCGCAAGCGGTTGCTTCCATGGTGCGGACGCGGTTTCCACCAGCGCGACCACGCAGCCACCAGCCTTGCGGATCTCATTGGCAACCTGGATGTTGAGTGGCCCGTTACCGACAATGACAATCCGACCGGCGGGCACCGTGCCGTAGCTTCTCAGCAGCGTCTGCGCCGCGCCTGCCGTCATAACACCGGGGCGTGTCCAGCCGGGTAGGGCTGGCGGCCGCTCATAAGCTCCCGTCGCGATCACGATCATTCGTGGCTTGCAATAAAAGGCACCTTGCGGACCGTAGCATGCGATCCGTGGACCGCCCTCTTCATTCTCCGCGCCCCAGACGAGTGTTCCGCCAATCATCGACACGCCCGCAGCCCGGGCATACCGGATCAGGTCGGCGCCTGATCGGACCTGCTCGTCATCGCTGAGACGCAAAGCCGCCTTCGATGTCGAGGGCTGCTTGAAATATTGCCCGCCGGCAATAGCGCGCTCGTCGACCAAGGTTACGCTCGCTCCGGCTGCTGCTGCGACCTCGGCAGCCGCCAGGCCAGCTGGCCCGGCGCCAACCACCAGCACGTCCATCTCGATACAAGGGATCTCCGCCGGCACCTCGCAGAGGTCAGCATGGTCCGCCGTAGGCGCTGGCTTTGAAGCCGGCCGGCGCACCTGCATTCCTTCCGTGACCGACGTCATGCAGGCACGCTGGCTGACCCTGCCGTCAACCGTGACAAGGCAATCCTGACATGCGCCCATGCCGCAGAAGAGGCCACGGGCCTCTCCCTTGAGGCCCTGCGAGAAATCATGCCGTCCGCCAGCTTCGATCGCCGCCGCGATCGTCATCCCACGCTCGGCATGGAAAGCCACGCCGTCGACGAAGAACTCGACGGCTGGTTCCGATCCGGAATGCGGGTTGGCAAGGGAGGCGGACATTTCTCGATCCTCAGGCGCTGAACGTCAGACCAAAGTCCGAAACCAGCTTTTTCATGGCCGCGTCCTGTTCCGGCGGCAGCGGCAGGCGCGGCGGGCGGGGCGTTCCAGCGGCAAAACCCATATGCGTCAGCAGCGCCTTCGATCCGGCGACATAGGCTTGCCCACCGACGGCCTGGATGATCGGCAGCCACTTCAGGTAAAGCGCGCGTGCTTCATCGGTCTTCTTTTCATCGGCGGCGAGCTCGAAAATGCGGACCATCGGCCCCGGCGCCACGTTCGAAGCGACGGCGACCCAGCCTTCCGCTCCCATCACGAAGGATTCGAAGCCGAGAATGCCGCCGAACACGGTCATATTGTCGCCCGCCAGGCGGATGATGTCACGCACCCGTGTCACTTCGAGGGTCGATTCCTTGATGTAATCGCAGCCTTTGATCTCGGCGATACGCTTCACCAGCTCCGGCTTCAGATCGACATTGGCCGTTGCCGGGTTGTTGTAGACCATGATCGGGATGGAGATCGCTTCGGCCACCGTGCGGTAGTGATGGACCAGTTCGTCATCCGTTGGCGTGGAATAGAAGGGCGGAATGATCATGACGCCATCCGCACCCATGGCTTCCGCCTTTTGGCTCAGACGAACGCATTCGCGCGTGTCTTCCGCGCCGGTGCCGATCAGCACCGGAACACGGCCGGCGACGGTCTCGATGACCGTCCGTGCCACGCCATCGCGTTCCTCTTCGCTCAGCGAC
>DASWOH010000274.1:0-2465 GCA_036398815.1 Rhizobium sp.
GCTCGCGACACGCGTATTGTGTGTGACGATAATACGCGTCATTGGTAAATTCCTCAAACATTTCAGCTCACGATCGATGGCATGTTCGTCAAGATGATTCATGGGTTCGTCCATCAGAAGAATTGTCGGGTGACGATGGAATGAGAGCGGCGGTGCAAAAGTCTGCCACGGTAGCGGCGGGATAGTCCTGCTGCGCCGGAATAAAACCCGGCCACCTATTTACCCTTCTGCGACGAGAGCAGGAGGGCGTGGGGATCTACACCGTGGAATTGTATCTGAAGGTTCGCCTGGCTGTTTCGGAAGGCATGAAGCAGCGTCAGGCAGCGAAGCATTTCAACATATCGCGTGAGACCGTGGCCAAGATGTTGGCCTATTCGACACCGCCTGGTTATCAGCGGCGATCACCGATCCGGCGTCCGAAGCTGGATGCGTTTGTGTCAACGATCGAGCATTGGCTCGACGAAGATCTGAAGATGCCGCTCAAGCAACGCCATACGGCCAAGCGTGTGTTCGACCGCCTGCGTGACGAATGCGGGTTCACCGGCGGCTACACGATCATCAAGGATTATATACGCGAGCGGGATCAGCGCCGACAGGAGGTGTTCGTGCCGCTGTCGCATCCGCCCGGCCATGCGCAGGCCGATTTTGGCGAGGCGACGGTAATCATCGGCGGCGTCGAGCAAAAGGCGCGCTTCTTCGTGCTCGATCTGCCGCATAGTGACGGCTGCTATGTGCGGGCCTACCCGGCGGCAGTGGCCGAAGCCTGGGTCGATGGCCACATCCATGCGTTCGCGTTCTTCGGGGCCGTGCCGCAGTCGATCGTCTATGACAATGATCGCTGCCTTGTGGCAAAGATCCTGCCTGATGGTACCCGCAAGCGGGCGGCGCTGTTCAGCGGCTTCCTGTCCCACTACCTGATCCGAGATCGCTATGGCCGTCCTGGGAAGGGCAACGATAAAGGGAATGTCGAGGGGCTTGTCGGCTATGCCCGACGTAATTTTATGGTGCCGATCCCGCAGTTTCCGACATGGGATGCGTTCAATACCTTTCTGGAAGAGCAGTGCCGCAAGCGCCAGAGCGACAAGCTACGCGGCGAGAGCGAGACGATCGGCGAGCGGCTTCAGCGGGACCTGGATGCCATGCGCGCCTTGCCGGCATCGCCCTTCGACGCCTGCGACCAGGTCAGCACCAAGGTCACGGCGCAGTCTTTGGCCCGCTATAAGACGAACGACTATTCCGTGCCGGTCGCCTACGGCCACCAGGATGTTTGGGTTCGGGGCTATGTCAATGAGGTGGTGATCGGCTGCCGCTGATCGAGCAGAAGATCAATTCTCTGGATCAGGCAGCTCCGTTGCAGGGCTGGGATCTGCCGGACGAGTTCGCGACGCTGCGCCGGCTGATGGAAGGCCGCATGGCAAAGCATGGCCGGCGGGAATATGTGCAGGTTCTCCGCCTTCTGGAGGGCTTCGACCTTGCGGACCTGCATGGGGCCGTGAAGCAGGCCATTCAGCTCGGCGCGATCGGCTTCGACGCCGTCAAGCATCTGATCCTGTGCCGGGTGGAGCGCCGGCCGCCGCGGTTGGACCTGACAATCTATCCCTACCTGCCACGAGCGACGGTCGAGAAGACCTCGGCAAAGGCATATATGCGCCTTCTGTCGTCTGATGCGGGAGAAGCCGCATGACCGCCGAAACGCCCTATATCCTGCTTGCCCATTATCTCAAGGCGCTGAAGCTGCCGACGTTCCAGCGCGAGCACCAGAAGCTGGCTTGGCTCTGCGCCGCCGAAGGTGTCGATCACGTCGGCTACCTGTTCCGGCTTGCCGAGCGGGAGACGATCGAGCGGGACCGCCGCAAGGTCGAACGTCGGATCAAGGCGGCCAAATTCCCGGTCGTCAAAAGCCTGGATAGCTTCGACTTCGCCGCCATCCCCAAGCTCAACAAGATGCAGGTGCTGGAGCTTTCCCGTTGCGAATGGATCGAGCGCCGCGAGAACGTCATTGCGCTGGGACCGAGTGGCACGGGAAAGACGCATGTCGCGCTCGGTCTCGGCCTGGCCGCCTGCCAGAAGGGCCTGTCTGTCGGCTTCACTACGGCCGCAGCCCTGGTCAGCGAGATGATGGAGGCACGTGACGAACGGCGTCTGCTCCGCTTCCAGAAGCAAATGGCTGCATACCAGCTTCTCATCATCGATGAGCTGGGCTTTGTGCCACTGTCAAAGACCGGCGCCGAATTGCTGTTCGAGCTGATCTCCCAGCGTTACGAGCTCGGCGCCACCCTGATCACCAGCAATCTACCTTTCGACGAATGGACGGAAACACTGGGGTCACCAATGATTTCATGATGCCTTTCTCCTCGATCGTCTATTGCGTTGTGCGCGAGCGCGCAGAGTGAGGATCCGTTCCTCCGTCAATTCGATCTGCCATGGTTGTCCTTTCACGAGCTGCCGGCCTTGGATCAGGCCGC
>DASWOH010000275.1:0-44977 GCA_036398815.1 Rhizobium sp.
CCAATGACATTTCTCTAATCGTCGCGAACAGCATCGATTGCATGATCACCACCTTCGCCTTCAACGAGCCGCGCTCGATCGAAGATCTCGGTGTTCCGGTCAACGTCATCAGCCTCGGCGACTACGGCCTCAATGGTCAGATGAACGCGTATTTCGTCGACCAGAAGTTTTATGACAAGCCCGGTTCCAAAGACTTGCTGATCAAATACATGCGCGCAGAAATGAAGGCCTGGGACGAGTACTTCAAGGACCCCGCGGCGGCTGCGAAATTCATGATCGACGGTGCTTTCGCCGATGGTCTCGATTTGAACCAGCAAGTGTACCAGGCAGAGCAGCAAGTCGCTTACATGACCAGCCCGCTGACGAAGGAAAAGGGCCTGATGTGGCTGGACCCGAAGATCTGGAAGGAGACGGCCGAAAACACCAGGGAAGCCGGTCTCACCAGCACCGTCATCGATACGGACAGCATGCTGACGAACGAGATCCTTGAGGCGGTCAAACCCACCAAGCGATAAATTGGCGCACCTCAACGATAGGGCCGGGCTTGAAAAGGAGCCTGGCCTTTATGCCTGGAGATTTTCATGACGTATAAATTGGTGATCGAGAACGCCAGGCTGATTACGCTTGATCCTCAGCGGCCGGATTGTTTCGCCGGCTGGCTGGCTGTGGACGAACATGGTCGGGTCGCGGATCTGGGCGAGGGCAAGGCTCCGTCCGATGCTTTCGAGACGGTCGACGTCGAGGAGGCATTCGTGGCGCCCGGCTTCGTCTCCGGGCATTCGCATCTGTCGACCTCCGGCTCGCGCGGGTTGGGGCAGGACAGCGCCCTCTATGCGTGGGCGGATCACATGACCCGCTATACCCGCCACTGCGATGCCGAGGATATCTATTGGGCTGTCCTGCATGGGGCATTGGACTTCCTCTCGAACGGCATCACGACCGCCTACGATTTCACCGACAGCCGGCTGCCCTTTTTCATGGAAGAGGGACGCAAGATGGTGCATGGGGCGTTCAAGCCGAGCGCCTACAATACCGAGCAGATCCGCGCCAAAGTCGATGCCGGGATGCGCTTCATTCATTCGATCATGATTAACGATCAGGTCGGCACGGACGAGGAGATCGAGGCGCGCTTCGGGGAGAGCCTGGCCTATGCCGACGGGCTCGAGCGGCAGGACCTTCATCTCGGCCACGCGATATCCGGTTCCGTGCAATGGTCCGACGAACCGGCGACCGCGGTTCGGGAAGTCTCGATCATGCGGCGCTTCAAGGTCATCAACCAGCCACACTTCCTGGAAACATCCGAGAATCTGGAGTTTCAGCGCTCGAAATTCACCTGGTATGAAGAGGCGGGAGCGCTTGGTCCGGATCTGGTCTTCGGCCACTTCATTCATCCGACCGAAGACATGAAATGCAAATGTGCGGCCCACAATTGCGCCATGATCTGGCAACCGACATCGAACGGCCGGCTGGCATCGGGTTTTGCCGATATCCCTGGAATTATTGAGAAGGGAATGCGCGTCGGCGTCGGCCTCGACGACCAGGCTTGTACCGATGTGTCGGATCCCTGGCAGAACATGCGCATGGGCATCTATATGCAGCGCGCGGCCCGGCAGGATCCAAAGGCGATGGGCGTGGCGCAGATGCTTCGGCTCCACACGATGGGCAGTGCCGAGGCATTGGGGATTGCGGATCGGGTCGGGTCGCTAGAGGTCGGCAAGTTCGCCGATTTTGTCGTCGTCGATCCCCGCTCACCCGATCTGGGGCCGGTCTGGGACCCGATCGGAACCTATGTGCTTGCCGTCAGCCTCCGGAACCTCAAGGCCGTCTATGTCGGCGGCGCCTGCGTCAACAGGGAGGGCGTGTCGACCAATCCGCTTGCCGCGCAAGCGTCCGTCGAACTTCACGGGCGGCTGGGACGGATCGCGCGCGATCTGGCGTGACGCCGACGATGGCGGCCATGCTCACCCCGATGTCCGATAGTAGTCGCGGATAACCGGCATCGCCGTATCGACCGCCTCCTGCGCTTCCAACTCGACAGAGGTGGGCGCAGCCGCGAGCCGCCCGCGAATGTCCTCGATGACCTCGTCCCGATCGATGCGCGTGACGCGTCCGTTCTCGACGACAACGCGACCATCGACCAGCACCCATGTGACGGCGTCTTTGCGGGCGCGATGCAGTATCAGTTCCGACACCGGCGTACGTCGATCCGTGAACGGGCGCTCTATCTTGCGTCGATCCAGCAGCACGATGTCGGCTCTCTGTCCGCACTCAAGACGACCGGCAAGACCGCCGAAGCCGGCCGTGCGCGCGCCGTGTTCGGTTGCCTGGCGCAGCACGGCGGCCGCGTCGATACGCTCCGAGAAGAGATCGGTGCCGCGATGCAGCGCCCAGGCAAGCTTCATCTCCAGCAGCATGTCGCGGTCATCGGCAATGTTCGACTGGTCGATGCCGAGCGCGACCCGGACACCGCGGGAAACCAGGGCCGAAACATCGGCGCGGCCGCTGCCGAGACGCAGGCCGGACGACGCGTTGTGGCATATGGTGCAATTGCATGCGGCCAAGGCTTCGGCGTCGCCGTCGTCGAGCCAGTTGCAATGGCCGAGGGTGACATGTTCTCCCAGGAAGCCAAGTTTTTGCAGATGGCGAACCGCGGATGTCCCGAATCTCGATTTCGCAAATTGTTGCTGCCGCTTGGTTTCGACCAGATGCATATGGATCTGGGCGCCGGACGATCGCGCCGCGTCGCCGACCGCTTCGAGCAGGGCATCGGAGCACCAATGCAGGTTCGCCGGGGCATAATTGATCCGTAGCCGCGGATTGTCCGCGTGGCGGCGGGCAAGATCGCGGTGAAAGTCCAGATAGGCGTCGATACTGCCGCCCTTTGGATAGAGGCGGGCGGAAAACCAGTCGCGCGACGTGGGCGGCAGGCGGTTTAGCAATTGCTCATCATCGCCATAGGTCAGGATGTTGCGGTCGCGCAGCATGACGCTGTAGCCGGCGCGCATGCCGATTTCGCCATAGGCGGCTATGACGCTATCGGCAGCCTCATGCCACTGGTCCGGGCCCTGGACCAGCCCGCTGGCGATATGATGGACCGTCGTCGTGCCGGATTCCAGCATCTCGATGGCGCTGAAAAGCGTATCGAGGCGTGGGCCGACGGAGCGCATCGATCGGAATTGCGGCAGCCAGAACTCGAGCGGTTCGAACGGCACCCCGGACATCAGCGGCGTGATGCCGAAGTGGTGATGGCTGTTGACCAGACCCGGCATGGCAATGAAACCCGGACCGCCATAGCGTGGCAGATGTTCGTTGCCGCCCATCATGCCGCGCAACGGGCCGATCTGCACGATCATCCCCTTGTGAACGCGAATTGCGACGTCGTGGCGCAGTTGCATTCGGCCTTGCCCATCCGCCCCGACCAGGGCGACACCGGCCTCGACGATGCAATCACCAAAAAGCTCGTTCATCAGGCTTTCATCTCCGGGATCATGCCGAGACGACGTGCGGCAGCACGCCGGTAAAGCGGCTCATGGTAGGTCTCCTCCTCCTGTGCACAGGAAAAGGTCAGGCTGAGATCGTGCTCGTCGAAGCTCTGGCAGGCGGCCGCGAATATGTCCGGCCAATCCGGACAGGGAAGCGTCCGCCATCTCTCCAGGGCTTCGGCCGATGGCGGCACGGGAAACTGCATTTCGTTCATCAGCGCAGCGATGCCTGCCCAGAAATATCGCACCATCTCGTCCGTCGCGTCGTGCCATGGCTGCAGAACGCGAATCCAGTGAAGGCCGGTAACGGCGTGCAGCGCGCAGAAATCCTGCGTCGCGGCAAAAAGGGCGATTGCCGCGGATGCGCAACGTTCGAGAGCGCTGTTGTCGATGGCGAGCCAGTCCGAAGCGGTCTCGAAGCCCGGCAGCGCGAAGGATTGCCGCATGTTCTGCCAGATAAGATCATGCACCGGCTGACCTTTGGCCGTCGGCAGCGAGCCGGCATAGACCAGTATGGCGGACGGGTCGCTGGAGATCGACGGCGCGTTCGTCCTCGCCGGCATATCGAGCCAGCAAGCACACCAATAGGCCAAGCTAAGAACGACCTCATCCTCATCGTCGTTGAGAAGAGCATAGGCCGTGCGCATCAAGGCGTGGAAGGCCGATGAACCGAGCCCAGGCGCCAGCTTGGGCAACCAATGCCGCAATAGCCCTGCCAGCCCCATTGCGGAACGCTCGGCTGCGAAAAATCGCCGGTAAGCGCCTTCGTGCTCACGCTGACCCAAAAAGTGAGACCAGTTGCCGGCATCGATGCCGATCGCGCTGTCTTTGAAGGGGAGCAGCCCCTTGTAGGCGTCGTAATGGGCTAGAAATCGCCGCAACTGATCGCCGCTTGCGCCCATCCGCTGTTGCGCAACCAGAACCATCGGCGCGTGGTTGGCAAAGGTGCCGGCGAATTCGCTTCCGCTGTTGCGCAGGTCGAAGAGCAGCGCACGGAGCGTGGACTGGGAGTCTGACTGTGCACAAGCTTCCATTTTCACCCTCTCCTAACGATATGTCAGGCATCTAAACTGCCCACGGCATTTTGAGCAAGAAAGACATCCGTCGGTTCGGCCAATGCAATTCTTTTAAAAAAACAATAATTTACAGAGGTTTAACCGGCTGCGTTGCGGGATCGGCAACGGCGGTTTGCGTATAAAACGGCACCTCGTTCCAGGCTCTCGCCATCCGTTGCGGTTTCGGCAACGGCGCGAGCGCAAATTGCCGTTTGTTTCAAGTCCGATACCGCGCCATTGTTCGCGCAGTTACAGTCGGAAATCAGGGAATATTCAATGAGCACATCGACGACCGTGCCGTCTGCCGAGGCGGCTCCCGCGCACGGTGTTGAGCAGGCTCGCAATTCCGCCGGTCTTTATGCAAACAGGATGAACGTGGTCTACGAGCGCGGCGGCCATCGTGTGCAGGCACTCGACGAGTGTTCGCTAGACATTCCGCGCGGCTGCTGGGCAACATTGATCGGTGCTTCCGGCTGCGGCAAGTCGACCTTGCTGCGGGTGTTCGCGGATATCGTGCAGCCGACTTCCGGAGAGGTCAGCCTGCATGGCGTGCCACCGTCCGAAGCGCGGGCCAATCGGCTCTACGCTCTGGTGCAGCAAGGCTCGACGATGCTGCCCTGGCGCAACGTGATCGACAATGTGGCGCTCGGTCTTGAAATCGGCGGGGTCTCAAAGGAGGAGCGGCGAAGTCGCGCCGCTGATGCACTGCAGCTTGTCGGCCTCAAAGGCTTCGAAAAAAGCTATCCAAGCGAGCTTTCGGGCGGAATGCGCCAGCGTGCCGCCATTGCGCGGGCTCTGACCTTGCGTCCACGCTTTCTCCTGATGGATGAACCGTTCGGTGCCCTCGACGAGATAACGCGGGATCGCCTGCAATTCGAGCTGATGCGAATCCTCGAAGAGACGGATGCGACGCTGCTCTTGGTCACCCATTCGATCTCCGAGGCGGTCATCCTGTCGGACAAGGTCGTGATCATGACGCCGCGGCCCGGCCGGATCAAGGAAATCATGGATGTCGACTTCGGTCGGGGGCGCACATCGGACATCCGGCTGGACCCGCGGTTTGTCCGGTATGAACAGCATTTGCGACTTGCACTCGATCATGACGGTTGAGGAGCAAGGCAAATGAACCGTTCGCACCTTGCCGCAATCGCGCCGCCCGTCGTCCTGATCGCCATGCTCCTTGCCATATGGAGCTGGACTGCGGAGTCTGGTCTCCTGCCACGGTGGTTCCTGCCGGCGCCGATCGCCATCCTGAACGAATTTGTCAGCAATACCGCCGTGCTTTGGAAGCATGCGAAGATTACGGCGGTCGAGGCGATCGGCGGCTGTCTGCTGGGCACGACCGCGGGAATCGTCGCTGCGCTTGCCATGTCGGGTTTTTCCGTGTTGCGCGACATGTTCTATCCCTATGCGCTTGCCAGCCGCGCCCTGCCGCTGGTGGTCTTTACGCCCATCATCGTCGTTTTGATGGGACGCGGCAGCATGCCGATCATTCTGATTGTCGGCATATCCACCTATTTTCCCGTGTTCCTCGGCATGATGCGAGGTTTGCTGCACACCAACACGGAGCGGATGGAACTGCTGCACAGTCTCTCCGCAACCCGGCATCAGATCATGTGGAAAGTCCGGCTTCCCTCCTCGATCCCGTTTCTGTTTACAGCCCTGAAGCTGTCGGCGAGCGCTGCCTTCATCAACACGATAGTGACGGAGTGGATCGCCTCAAACGCGGGCCTTGGATATCTGGTGATGGTCTCCGGACAATATTTCAAGCTGGCGACCATGTGGGCCGCAATCCTGACGGCGGCCATCATGACGTTGATACTGCTTGGCGTTATCGCGCTCCTCGAAAAGCTGGCAGCGCGATACACGTCGCTTGCGACGGAGATCTGACGATGTATTTCCTCGGCTGCCTGAAGCGAAACATCATCTTGCCGGCGATTTTCGGTATCGCCCTTATTCTGGGATGGGAGGTCGTCTATCGAAGCGGCGCCATTTCAAAACTCGTCCTGTCCGGGCCGACCGCGATCGTCTTCACGGCGATGACCGATGCTCCGGAGCTTTTGCAAAACAGCCTTGTCACCTTGGCGGAAGCTTTGACGGGTTTCGTGATCGGCAACACGATAGGGCTGCTGTTCGCAATCGCGTTCATTCAATGGAAAGTGCTGAAAAGAGCGATCTTTCCCCTCGCCATACTGTGTGAGGCCATTCCTGTTGTCGCCATCCTGCCGATGTTGATCATCTGGCTCGGCAGCGGCATGGGCCCCAAGATCTTCATCGCCGCCTTCCTGTCCTTCTTTCCCATGCTGGTCAACGCCTATCGGGGCTTGAATAATCTGGAGTCGGAAACCCTGGAGCTGCTCCATAGCTATTCTGCGGCGTCGCATCAGGTCCTCTGGCTAGTACGGTTGCCTGCGGCCTTGCCCTTCATGTTTTCGGCTCTCAAGCTGTCGGCCTGCGGCTCGATGATCTCGGCCTTGGTGGCGGAGTGGGTGGCGTCTCAGCATGGGCTCGGCTATCTGATCGTCTACTATTCCTTGGGCTACCGCATCGCCAATGTCTGGGCCGCCGCTATTCTGGCATGCGTCATATCTTTACTCTTGTACGGTCTGGTGGGGCTGTGCGAAAAGTTGGTCATGCGACGGTTTCGTGTCTAGAGCCATCGCTGTCTTTGCATCCCACGGCAACCGGTTGGTTGATTTGAGCGGATCATTGCCCAATTCGGGCTCCAATTCATCCATGCGGCGAGGAACACACCTATTTCCACGAGCTTTGTCCACGTTCACATCATGGCGCTTCGCTACTTTTCCGAGTCGGTCAAGGCCGGCTCGATGCGCCAGGCCGCAGACTTCCTGTCAGTCGCGCCATCGGCGATCAATCGGCAGATCCTGAAGCTGGAAGAGCAGTTGCAGGTCCGGCTTTTCGACCGCGTAGCGGAAGGGGTGCGGCTGACGGCGGCCGGTGAAGTGCTCTATGGATATATTCGCAACATGGAGCGGGACCTCGAGCGCGCCATCGATCAGATCGACAATATGCGCGACCTTCGGCGCGGACATGTTCGCATCGCCGTGGAGGATGGCATTGCCCGTGATTTCCTGATCCCGCAACTGACGACCTTCTCGGCAGAGTTTCGCGGCATCACCTATTCGATCATCATCCAGACCGCCGCCGGCGTGATGGAGATGGTTGCCAACGCCGAAGCGGAAATCGGCCTTTCCATGGTGCCGCCAACGCGGGCCGACATACGCCATATTCTGTCGATCCCCGTCCGGCTGGGGGTCGTGATGCGTCCCGAACACCCGCTGTCGCAATCGAGCGAGCTGAAGCTGACCGACCTTGCGCGCGAAAGGATGATCCTCGGCGCCACCGGCTATGGCGGCGGCGAGCACGTCAACCGCATTGTTACCGAGGGCAAGCGCCACCGACCGTTTATTGAGACCAATTCCTCCGACGCGGCCCTGGAGCTCACCTTGGCCGGCCTGGGGCTGGCGGTTCGAAGCCCCGTCGGCGTCATGTCGCAGCTCCGCTCCGGTGCGTTGCGGTTCGTTCCGCTGAGCGGACCCAAGGCGCCGAAGGTCGATCTTTGCCTGTGGACACATTCCAACCGCAGCCCATCGACCGTCAGCGCCGTCATGACGCAGCGTCTGAAGCAGGGGCTGGAGGCCTTTGCGGAGGAGCTTGCGAACCTGCCGGCGCCCGTTGCCGAAGACGCAACGTAATGCACTCCATTCGGCGCTGTTAAAGCGATGGCCATTGGCTAGTTTGGCGCGATCGTTGCGATGCAACAGCGCGACAAAGGAGTGTTGATGTTTGACTTGGATTCGGGTGCCGTTGGGCGCCTTGACGCGCTGAGGGCGCGTGTCCGCGACGAGATGCGGATGCTCTCTTTTGCCACCAAGCCATGGGTTATGCCAGTGACGGAGGGTGGCGTCGTCATTCCCGACGTCATCATTATCGGTGCCGGACAGAGTGGTCTTTCGGCGGGCCTCGAACTGATGCGTCGCGGCGTGACCAATATTGTCATCCTGGACGCGAATTCGGCCGGATACGAAGGCGTTTGGGAGACCTATGCCCGCAACTACGAAATCCGCTCGCCGAAAGAGATCACCGGCATGGACGGCGGGCTGCCGTCGCTGACGATCGAAGCCTTCGTGGTTGCACGCCATGGTCAGGCTGTTTGGGATAGCATCAAGCGCATACCGCGCACAGTATGGATGGCCTATCTGCGGTGGTTTCGCTCATGCCTTGATCTGGACATCCGCAATGACACACGCGTTGCCTCCATCGATTTCGATTTCGAGGGTGTGACGCTGGCGCTCTCGGACGGAAGCCTGATGCGCGGACGGCAGGTCGTTCTGGCCACCGGCATGGAGGGCGGCGGCCAATGGAGAACGCCGGACTTCATCAAACAGGCGTTGCCACCCGAAGCCTGGAACCATTCCTCCGACATTTTCGATGATGCCCGGCTGAGCGGCAAGCGGGTGGCGGTTCTCGGAGCAGGCGCTGCCGCATTCGACATGGCGGTCGCGTCGCTGGAGGCGGGGGCGAGCCAGGTGGACATGTTTCTCCGTCGGCGCGAGCTGCCGATGCGGGACGTGATCCGCGAGCTGGAAAACGGTGGCTATCTTGTCCATGCCGATCGCATCACCGATGCGGCGAAATGGGAAATATCGAAATATATGAGTGGTCTCAGCCAGGCACCGGCCGAGCACCATTTTCACAAGGCTTGCAGCTATGATCATTTCAACATTCACCTGGGCTCGCCTTGGCAAGAGGTGACATGGACGGGGTCGGAAATCCTGGTAAAGCTGCCGGAACGAGAATGGCGCGGCGACCATGTCTTTGCCGCGACCGGCGTGGCGGTGGACATGGGCTTGCGCCCGGAGCTGGCGCGCCTGCGCTCCGTGGTGGCATTATGGTGCGATCGCTTCGTGCCGCCGGACGGCGACGTCGACAGCCCGCGGCTGAATTTCCCCTATCTCGACGGCCACTATCGCTTCACGCCGCGCGAACCGGGGACGGCGCCCGGCATCGATCGCGTCTTCGCCTTCAACGCGCTGGCGACCATGAGTATGGGCGGCCTTTCCGCCGTGTCGATCGGCGCATTTCGCTTCGGCACCCGCAAGCTGGTCGATGCGCTGACGGAGCGGTTGTTCGATGAGCAGACAGACCGGATCGTCCCCTACCTCGAGACCTTCGACGCTCCGGGCGTAACGATACCGGCGAACATGCAGGTCAAGCTTGCCGCCGAGACGCGCCGGCTTTCAAATCGAGGCTGAAACCCGGAGAAAGCAGGGCACGGTTCTGGTTTCCGCCTACCCGATCGGCTAGCGTTGGGCACCGCCAATCGGCTGTGCTGCGAAAGGACAAATTATGAGGTTTCGGATTTCACTCCAGCCGGTGTCACGAGGCTAGAATGGGCAACTCCCTGGCAATCAGTCCGCATCCCGAGGCGACGGCGCTCGGAAACCGCCTGCTGGCGGAGGGCAGCAGCGCGGCCGAAGCTGCCGTTGCGATGGGTGCGTACCTGTCGGTGGCCATGCCGCACTTCTGCGGACTGGGCGGTGACGCCGTCTGGATGACGACGGACGCCGGTGGTCGTGTGCGTTCACTGACCGGAATCGGACATGCCTTCGCTTTTGCCGACAGGATTTCGCAAATCGAGCAACGCGGTCCGAGATCGATCCTGACCTCCGCTGCCGCCGTGTCGACCTGGGCAGCGGCGCTTTCCTTGAGCGGGGTGTCCGCCCCCGATCTTGCCCGCCTGCTGGGTCCGGCCCGGCAGGCGGCTCGAGACGGCATAGAGGTCACGCCGTCCCAGGAGTTCTGGCGCGCCATGCGGGCGCCGGAGAGCGCGACGTGGCTGGGTTTTTCCCGGTACAACGAGGCTTCGACCGGTTCTCTGCTGAAGCAGCCCGCCTTGGCGCAGAGCCTGGAGGTCCTTATGGAAGAGGGACTGCACAGCTTCTACACCGGCACCCTGGCGGAGCGAATTCGGGCTGACCTTGCCGATATCGGCGTCGTCGTGGCGGCAGACGACCTGAAAGCCACCAGCTGCGAGGTCGGAGACGGGCTGAGCCTGCCCTACCGCAACGTGACGTTACATGCGCCTCCATTGCCGACCCAGGGTGTGACAACGCTTGAAATCATGGGAATTCTCGATCGTCTCGGCCGGCCCGAGACGGCTGTCGATAACTACCATCTGATGGTCGAGGCGGTGAAATGTGCCTTTCTGGATCGACAGCAGATCGATGATAGCGGGCAGGCAGCTCACCTGCCGTCGCTGCTGCTATCGGCTGAGCATCTGACGAGCCGCGCGAACGAGGTCGATCGCGCGCGGGCCAGGGAATGGCCTCATGTGTTCCAGGCTGCGGACACGGTCTATTTCGCAGCGCGAGATCAGGCTGGCCGCTGTGTTTCGGCGCTTCAGAGTACCTATTTCGACTGGGGCAGCGGCTGCTGCCTCGATCGCAGCGGCATCATCTGGCACAATCGCGGCGCCAGCTTTTCTCTGAAGGCAGGGCCTAACAGATTGGCGCCGGGCCGCCGTCCCTTCCATACGCTCAATCCCGGCATCGCGCTCAAGGACGGCAAGCCGTGGCTGCTTTACGGCACGCAAGGGGCCGACGGCCAGCCGCAAACCCTGACGGTCCTGCTTCGCCATTGCATCGACCTGGACATGGCACCCGCCGAGGCGCTGGCGGCCCCCCGCTTTCTACTGGGACGAACCTTCTCGGACAGCCGCGATACCTTGAAGCTGGAGCCGACCGGCTTCGAGGCGGAGCTTCTGGAGAAGGGACATGACATCAGTCCGCTATCACCGCTTAGCCCACTTGCAGGTCAGGCGGGCATAATCAGGATCGAGAACGATTTACCTCAAGGCGGGCATGATCCACGCAAATCCCTATGAAACGTAACTGATCCGGCTTCAATATTACCCAGGTGCTGACCGACCCTTGGGTTCTGCTTCACCGCCACCGACCTCGAAGAAAGCGTCCCGGCTTGTTGTGGTCGGTGCACCCAACGATTTGAGACGATCGTCCATCATCTTGGTCTTGCATTGGGTGGCAGGCCTGCGGCAGCTTTTGCCATTCGCTTGATGATACCGGTGAGCAGCGACACATCGTTGCGGGTGGTGCGTCGGTGTCTTGTCCAACGGAGTGACGAGCTGTCTGTCATTGGTATCGATGATTTTGCATTTCGACGCGGCCAAACCTACGGGACGATCGTTTGCGATCTGGAGCGCCACCGACCGGTCACTCTGCTGCCAGACCGCGTGTTGGATACTTCCCGTGCGCACCCGTCGATATCGATCGCGACGACGGTTATGGCGAGGCAATCGCCAAGGCTTTGCCGGATGCTGATCAGCTTGCCGGCCCTCCGTTGTGCAATGCGATGTCCATCGTCTCTCGATTCTGGTCGAGGCGATCCGCGCTGACCTCTTCAAGGGGAATGGTCTCGATCAGGCTGAGCGTCATCCAAGCTTCGGCGGAGACTTTCCCGCCGGCATCGGCGGTGGAGCCGGCGGGATCGCGACATTGTGGCGGCGAGAGCCTATCTCTTGTGATGAACCGGCTGAAGGCCATAGATGGGCGTGGGAATGCCCTCCATGCGCGCCTTCAGCTGCAGTGACAGATACTGTGAATAGTGACGCGACTGATGCAGGTTGCCGCCGTGGAACCACAAGGCTTCCTGTTGCGTCGGCTTCCACATGTTGCGTTGCTCGCCTTCCCAAGGGCCAGGATCCTTCGGCGTATCGGATCCGAGCCCCCAGACCTTGCCGATCTTGTCGGCCGTTGCCTGATCGATGAGGTCCGCGACCCAGCCATTCATCGAGCCGTAGCCTGTCGCATAGACGATGACATCAGCCGGGATTTCCGTGCCGTCTGTCAGTTTCACGGAGTGCTCCGTGATCTCCTCGACCTGGCCAGCGGCAAGCTTGATCTTGCCGTCGATGATGAGCTGCGAGGCACCGATATCGATGTAGTAGCCGGAGCCGCGGCGCAGGTATTTCATGAAGAGGCCCGAGCCGTCGGCACCCCAGTCGAGCTGGAAGCCCGCCTTTTCCAGCGCGGCGTAGAACTCGGCATCGCGTTCGCGCATCTTGTCATAGAGCGGAATCTGGAACTCGTGCATGATCCGGTAGGGCAGCGAGGCGAAGATCAGGTCGGCCTTGGCCGTCGTCACACCGTTCGCGAGCGCGTGTTCGGAATAAAGCGCACCGAGCCCGATATCCATGAGCGTGTCGGATTTGACGATATGGGTTGTCGAGCGCTGGATCATGGTGACGTCGACGCCCGCCTCGTAGAGTGCGGCGCAGATGTCATGGGCCGAATTGTTCGAGCCGATGACAACGACCTTCTTACCCTTGTAGCCGTCCGGCCCCGGATGCTGGGAGGAATGGTGCTGCTCGCCCTTGAAGCGTTCGCGCCCCTTGAAATCCGGGATAGTCGCCTTGCCGGACATGCCGGTTGCGAAGACAAGCTGCTTCGGCCTGAGCACGACCTCCTCGCCGTCGCGGTCGACGACGATCGTCCATTCCTTCGCCGCCTCGTCCCATTTTGCCGATTTGGCCGTGGAGCGGGTCCAGTAGTTCAGCTCCATCACCTTGGTGTAGAACTCCAGCCAGTCGCCGATCTTGTCCTTCGGCGCGAAGACCGGCCAGTTTTTTGGAAAATCGATATAGGGCAGATGGTCGTACCAGACGGGATCGTGCAGGCAGAGCGACTTGTAGCGCTTGCGCCAGGAATCGCCGGGACGATCGTTCTTTTCCAGAATGATCGTCGGCACGCCGAGCTGACGCAGCCGGGCGCCGAGCGCAATGCCGCCCTGGCCTCCGCCGATGATGACCACATAGGGCTGTTTGTCGTAGCCAAGCGTGCGGGCTTCTTCCTCGCGTTCTTCCTTCCAGGTCTTGCCGCCAAGGTTCTGGCCGTGCTTGGCGCCGAGCGGGCGCGTGAAGCCGGCTTTTTCCTCGTGACCCTTCAGCTCGGAGAGCACCGTGAGCAGCGTCCAGATCAATCCGTTCTTGAAGCGCACCTGCCCATAGCCGCGCCCGGTCGCCGTCTCGAACGAAATCCAGCTTTCCAGCACACCATCGGCCTCCGTGGCCTCCTCGCCGGCAGCGACTTTCCAGTTGGAAGGCCTGGCGGTGGCGAGCTGCGATCGCAGCATGTCGCGCACCTGATCGCGGCGCTCGACGGTCTTGATGTTCCAGGTGAAGGCAACGAGATCGCGCCAGTAGCATTCTTCGGCGAAGAGGTTCACCGCGTCGTCGATCCGGCCTGCTTGGAGGGCTGCGCCGAAAGTATCGAGAAGCGCCTGAACGCGTGCGGTGGGGGTCTTGTCGAGCATGTGTTTCTCCTCCTGCTCAGTGAAAACGAGACGGCTCCTCAACCGTCCCGCAAGGCGGACCGGCCTATCTGGAGAGGTCGATCAGGATTTTCAGATGCTTGCCGGCCGGATCAAGCAGCTGGTCGAAACCTTCCGTAATCGCTTCGCCGAGCGACACGTATTTGGTGACGATGCGGGTTGCGGGGATCTGGCCGCTGGCGATCAGCCGCGCGACGCGTGGCCAATAATGGGTCGGATAGGCCCAGGAGCCGCGAATATCGATGTCCTTGAAGGTGACGTCGAACCAGTTCAGCGGGTTCTCGCCGGGGTGAAGCCCGGTCTGCACGACGACGCCCCGCTTGCGCACGGCATCGGCGCAGTTCTTCAGTGCATGTTCATTGCCGACGCATTCGATGGCGACATCGCAGCCGACGCCGCCCTCCGTCTTCGGATTGATCGTGCGAACCTCGCCGAGTGCCTCCTCCGCCAGCGAAAGCCGCGTGTCGTTGAGATCGGAGAGGAAGAGCTGCGAAGCGCCTGCGGCGCGGGCGGCCATGGCGACCAGAATGCCGATCGGCCCGGCGCCGGTGACGAGGACGCTATTGCCGGCCGTCACCCCGCCGCGGTCGCAGGCATAGACGGCAACGGCCGTCGGCTCGATCAGGGCGGCTTCCTGGTCGCTCAGCGCATCTGGAATAGGCTGGACGTTGTAGTCGTTGAGAAGCGCGGTCTGAGCCATGCCGCCCGAATGCCAGGACAGGCCGGCGAGGGCGAGATTGGAGCTTAGATGAAAGAGGCCGCGATCGGCATAATAATCTCCCTGGCGCGGCATGATGAGCGGCTGGATCGAGACCCGGTCGCCCGGCTTCACATGGCTGACGCCCTCGCCGACCGCCTTGACGACGCCGCCGAATTCATGGCCGAGGATTTGCGGCCCGTGTGCGCCGGTGAAAGGATGCGGCTCCTTGGGCACGAAGATCGGGCCATAGGCATATTCGTGCAGGTCCGTGCCGCAGATTCCGCAAAACTTGTTCTCAACGATCACCTGGTCCGGGCCAGGCGCAGGTGGGGCATCGACATCCTCGATGCGCAGATCCTTTGCCGCGTGAAAGCGCAGAGCCTTCATTGTATTTCCTCCCATCGTTCTTGCAGAGGAAGTGAGCAAGCGGCGTGCCAGAATGGCGGCAGTTATTTTTTCGCTCTCTTCTCAATAGGTTGCGGATGTGATGCATCGGCAAGACACGCGTATGCAACAGATCGCCTGCAACAGGTGTTGCAGGCATTGCGTCAGTTGAGGCGCTTGAGGCGGCGATGGATGGTTGAGCGGTTGACGCCAAGCTTGCGGGCGAGGGCGGAGATGTTGTCGCCGCAATCGTGGAGCGCGCGCCGCAGCTCGTCGTCATCGCCGGATGAGGCTGCTGCGGGGTCCGCGAAGAGGTGTTCCGGCAGGCAACCCATATCGATGACACCGGCCTCGGACAACGCCGCCGCCACGCGCAGTGCATTGGAAAGCTCGCGGAGATTGCCCGGCCAGTTGTACTGAAGCAACGCCGTCCGCGCCGCCTTTTCGATCCGGTAGCCCTGCTCGTTTTCCTCTTCGATGCGGTAAAGAAGCTGGTCGATCAGCCAGCCAAGATCCTGGCGCTCGCGCAGGGCGGGCAAGGTCAGCGTCGTGGCGTTCAGCCGATAATAGAGGTCCTCGCGAAAGCGACCTTCTTTTACCAGCTCGGCGAGATCGCGATGCGAGGCGGAAAGGACCCGCAAGCGGACCGCCCGCGCTTTCAGCGCGCCAACCGGCTGCACCTCGTTTTCCGACAGCACGCGCAACAACCTGCTCTGGAGCGTGAGCGGCATGTCACCGATCTCGTCGAGGAACAACGTGCCACCGCTCGCCTCTTCGATCAGACCACGCTTGCCCTTCTGGCTGGCGCCGGTAAAGGCGCCCGGCGTGTAGCCGAAAAGCTCGGATTCAATGAGATGTTCGGGGATTGCCGCGCAATTGACCGCGACGAAATTGCCACTGCTGCCGCAACTGTCGTGGATTGCCCGCGCCAGATATTCCTTGCCGCTTCCGGTTTCGCCCTGGATGAGGATCGGGATATCGCGGGCCGCCAGTTTTGCCGCACGCGCCTGCAAACGTTCCATCGCCTCGTCGCCGTTGCTCAAGTCCCTGAGCGCCCGCGGCAGGCGTGTCTCGGCTGTGGCGGGAGAACGGATGCTGACGGCCGGCGCGATGGCGCTTACAAAAAGCACCAGCCCGTTGCGCGCCCTGAGGAGCCGCTCGCCATTCGGCCGGCCGCGCATGAAACGCGCCAGATCGTCAATATCGATGTCGAAGATGTCGGAGATCGGCTTGCCAAGAAAATCGCGCGTGGAGAGGCCGCGCATATTCATGGAGCGGGCGAGCGCGCCGAACCCGCCATGGGTCATGCCGGTGACGCGGCCGCTACCGTCGAGGGCGATGGCGGCGTCGGGATCGACGTCGAGGAATTCCGGCGAGCGGGCGAGACGCAGCACCCAGTCGTTGCGGGTGCGGGTCATCAGGTTGGCCAGCTCGATGCGCCGCGCAGTGGATGCGACCAGATGCAGCGCCAGCTGCTGGCTGGCCTTGGCGGTCGGCGAACGCAGTTGCGAGATGTCGAGCACGGCCGTCAGATCGCCCAGCGTGTCGAATACCGGCGCGGCCGTGCAGGTGAGCCCGATATGGCTGGTGTCGAAGTGATCGTCCTGATGAATGATGACCGGCTCGCCTGAGACGATGCAGGCACCGACAGCGCAGGTGCCGGCCCGGCTCTCCGACCACTCCGAACCGAGATAGAGCCCCGCCTTTCGCAGCTGATTGTCGAAGGTCGGGTCGCCCATGAAATCCACGGTCACCCCGCGGGCATCCGAAAGCAAGAGGACATAGTTCTGTTCCACGATCTGGTTGAACAGTGTTTCGAGGCCGGAACGGCCGATACGGATCAGCTCTTCCGCTTGCTCGCGATGCTCGCGCAGCTTCAGATCCGGCACGATATAGGCCTCCTGGGCGACCGTCGGATCGAGCTTGTAATCGTTCAGGCAACGTAGCCAGGACAGGATGACGGGCGTGTCACGCGGGCTCCGTCCCCCCATGCCAACGCATTCGATCTCACGAATGTGCGACAGCGTCGACAGCATTCAAACTTCCTCCCGTGCCCATGGTGACACAACAAGTCGTTCGCGACAATCATTTTGCGCCCGACGTATCGGCCGCGATGCGTCCAGACTGCTTGAGCTTGTTGAAGAAGCGCTCGATGCGGTTGCGCTTCGCGGGATGACGACCTCAGCACCTCTCCGGCGATCTCGTCGGTGAGACGGCAGGCATCGTATTTCTTGCCGGCAAGGGCGACCTCAGCGTTGATGCCGTCGATCGGACGTCGAAGTTCGCTTTCGTCGAACTTCACGAGAAGGCAACTCGTCGTGTCGCCGGCAATTTTCTACCAGCCTACAATTTCGACCGCAGACTAAAGATCCTTCGAGGTCTCACAGCCTACAAGTTCATCTGCAAACGAGGGGCAAATCGGCCGAGACGATTCAGACTAAATCCGATCCACCAAATGCCGGGACCAAATATTCAGGACGCGCCGGCAAGCTAACCGGCCGTTCCCGGCGTTATCGTAAACCTGATAATACCAAGCGAGGTTTCGCGGGCTAAGACTGTTCCATTGCCGATCGGCTTCTCGCTAAGTTGCCTGAATGACCCGTGACAGAAACGCGCGCGTCCGCTCGTGCGATGGATGGCGGAACAGGGCTTCCGGACGATCGCATTCGACTATACGGCCGCCGTCCATGAAGGCGACCTTGTCGGCCACGTCTTCGGCAAAGCGCATTTCGTGCGTCACGATTACCATCGTCATCCCTTCCGAAGCCAGTTGACGCATGACATCGAGCACTTCTCCGACGAGTTCCGGATCGAGTGCGCTGGTAGGCTCGTCGAATAGTATCAGCTTGGGCTTCATGGCCAAAGCGCGGGCAATCGCCACGCGCTGCTGCTGCCCGCCCGACAGTTGGTGCGGATAGGCGTCAAGGCGGTGTCCAAGCCCGACCCGCGCGAGCAGCCCTTCCGCTTCCTCCCTGACAACGGCCTTGCTACGGCGCTGGACGGAGACAGGCGCTTCCATGACGTTCTGCAACGCCGTCATGTGGCTGAAAAGATTGAACCTCTGAAACACCATGCCGATGCGGGACCGGCGGGTGGCGACCTCGCGCTCGCTCAGTTCGTAGAGGCGATTGCCGCGCTGCTCGTAGCCGATAAGCTCGCCATCGACATGCAGGGTGCCGAAATCGACTTTCTCGAGATGGTTGATGCAGCGCAGAAAGGTCGATTTTCCGGAGCCCGACGGTCCGATGAGGCAAACTACCTGCCCCTTTTCAACTGTCAGATCTATTCCTTGCAGCACTTGGTGCGTGCCGAAGCTCTTGCTTACCTTATGGGCGGCCACCATTGAAACGCTCATTTTACGGCTCCTTCATTGTTTTTGGAGGCAAAATGTCTTTCCAGCCAACCCTGCAGCAGGCTCATCAGCGATGTCATCGCCAGATACCAGAGGCAGGCGACAATCAGCAGCGGTATGGTCTCAAACGTACGGGACGCAATGGTTTGTACCGCGTACAGAAGATCGGACAGAGCAATGACGCTGACCAGCGATGTCGTCTTCAACATGCTGATGGTCTGATTGCCTGTCGGTGGAATAATGACGCGCAAGGCTTGCGGTAGCACGATCCTGCGCAGAATCTTTCCGTTCGTCATGCCGAGTGCGCGGGCCGCTTCCTGCTGGCCCGGATCGACCGACAGGATACCCGCGCGCACGATTTCCGCCATGTAGGCGCCTTCGTTGAGGGCAAGGCCAAGCAGGGCCGCGGTATAGGGCGTTATCAGATCGTTGACCGATCCTTCGTAGAGCAGCGGGCCGAAGGGGATGGCGATGTATATGTCGGGGTAAAGAAATGCCAGATTATACCAGAAGATCAGCTGGACCAGCAGCGGCGTACCGCGAAAGAACCAAAGGTAGAGCGAGGCCGGTACACGAAGCCAGATTCGCGACGACATGCGCATCACGGCCAACACGATACTCAGCGCGGTTCCGATCGCCATTGAGGCTACCGTCAGCCACAGCGTCAGGCCGAGGCCGCTCATTACAATCGGCGCGAACAGATAACTGAAGACGACAGGCCAGTCGAAATGCGTATTGCGCACGAGTTCCGCGGCGACGCCGACAAGCGCGCAAAAGAGGACTATGATGCCAATTCTGTCCCGTCGTCTTCCGGCCGGAATGACGACAGGCGCCTCCTGAGGCAAAGCCTCGGTGGACGGCATCACAGGTTGAGGAGTCCCTGCGGCTGACGAATACGGTTCGCCCGAAAGTATCTGGCTTGTCTGATCTGCGCTCATGTGAGCTCCGCGCTGAGATAATCTTGCCGTCCGGTGGCCCGGCGGGGCAGGCAGCGCCCGCCGGGCTCTTAAATCACTTGGTCTTCTTGCCGGTCAGGTTGATGCCGGGCTCGCGCAAGATGATGGGCTGAAGGTCCCATTTCTGCATGATCTTGTCGTAGGTGCCGTCCGCGAGAATAGCCTTGGTCCCGGCAAGCAACGCCTCTGCGAGTTCATCGCTGCCCTTTTTCAGGACAATGCCGTTTACCCATTGCGGCAGGATTTTCGGAACGAGCAGCTTGATCGGCTTCTGGGAGTGTTCTCTGATGTATTTTGCCGACGATGCGTCGTTGACGAGGAAGTCGACGCGGCCAGACAGGAGAGCCAGCACGGTAGCGTCCTGAGAGCCGAAGTCGTTCTTGGCGATAGGTTCCTTGCCATGTTCGACGCAATAAGGCGAAAGGAGGTTGCTGACCGTCTGACCGTAGGTCGTGCCCGTCTGCGATCCGCTGCGCAGTCCGCAAAGCGAAAGCGGGTCGTCGGCTACCCCACTGCTTTCGAGTGCATAGATGCCGTTCGTCGAGATCGAGACGTCGACGAAATCCACTTGCTCTTCGCGGGCGACAGTATCCGAGATGCACTGCATTGCGGCGTCGTAACGTCCGCTCTGGACGCCAGGAATGAGGCCGTCGAAGGCAATCGAAACCGGCTTGATCGTAATCCCGAGCTTCTTGGCGAGCGCCTGACGGAAGTCCTCTTCCCATCCGGTAAACGTCTTGTTGTCTTCTTCGAAGAAGTCGCAGGGCGCATGGTGCGCATCCGTCGCCAAGTTTATCACACCGGCGTCGCGGATCTTCTGAGGCAGCATTGCATGCAGTGCGGGATCGGCGGTCACCGACTGGTTGATAGCCTGATCGGCGCGTGCGATTCCGCCCAACGGCAAGACGCAAAGTGCCGTCAGCATCAGTAGGCCCTTACGAAATTTGTTCATTATGGTTCCCCTTTTTGAGCGCAGGCAGGGTGCCGGCGCGTTCAATACCATTTGCCCGGGTGGCATCGACGGCCACTCGCGGGGCAATCGCAAGGCTCTCAGCCTAGAGCCTTCGATATCTTGCCGAAGCGTTCGTCATCGGCGGCATTTCTATGTGCCACATTCATGAGTTCTTCCGTATCCAGATCGATATCGGTGTAGGCGGTGATCTCGCGGAGGTAATAATGTGCTTCCTCCCGCCACAGGAATTCCGTGATGCCGCTCAAGAGGCGCTGTATCCCGTATTTCATGCCAGTCAGCGACGCGCCCGAATAGCCGACGCTCGCGGTGGCCGTGAACGTGAAGTTGTGGATGTTTTTGAGAAACGGAGCGGTTCCCGGCACTTTCTCGCGGAATGAAAGATCCCCGGAAAGATACGGGTAGGACAGAACGGCGTTGGAACGCTCGTGCTCGGGAGCATCGTAGATGTCGCCCCAGAGCTGGATCTTGTCTGCAAAGGGTGCAAGTTCCGGCCGTTGTGAAACGTCGATGCTGTAACCGGTGCCAAGGATTAGGAAATCGACGCGGTGAACGGAGCCGTCGCTCAGGGTGAGTTCGACTTCGTCACCCACCATCCGCAAGCCTTGCCAGGTAACGCCCGTCAGTAAATGGTAGTTCGCGTGGGCCGCGCAACGGTTCACCCCATCCTGTGTCGGCGGCTGGCCGTTCTTGGTAATTGCCATCATCCATTGCCAGCGCTCATCGTCGCTCATCTCGGCAAAGTGGTGAAGAAAGCCTGCGCGTTCCATCAGGCGGAAAGGGTTGACGACGGGGATCTGCTTGCGGCGCACAAAGTGCGTCACCGAGAGGCAGCCCAGTTCGAGTGCCGTGGCGGCCGTGTCGAACGCGGATGCGCCCGCACCGAGGACGGCAATCCGCTTGCCTTTGATATCGGACAGGTCGTACTCCCAGTTCGTGTGCATGAAGCGATCTGCCGGGATATTGTCGAAGGGCAGATCAGGAAGCTGCCAGGCGCCGTTCCCCTCGATGCCGGTTGACAGAACGACCTTTCTCGCCAGCCATGACAGCGGCTCTCGCGTCGCGGTGTCGTAGCCCGTCACGCGGATCAGTTCACCCTCGGGAGCGAGCCCGGTCACTTCGGTCTGGTTGCGCACCGGAAGGTCCAGGAGCTTGCGATACCAGATCAGGTAATCCTGCCAGACGACGCGCGACCATTTGCCGAGCTGTGCCCATGCCTCCTCACCATAGACGGCGATATACCAGGCCTGCGGCGTGAGTGCGCCGATCCCGAGATCGGGACCCGTCACATGCTTGCCAGATCGCAGCGTCAGCATCCGTGCGTAGGTGATCCAGGGACCTTCCCGTCCTTCCGGCGCGCGATCGAGCGCGATGACGTTGTCGACCTTTTCGCGACGAAGGCCGAAGGTTAGCGCCAGCCCGCCTTGGCCGGCCCCGACGACGACGACGTCCCAGATGTGTTCGCCGGCTTCACTTTGGCGCGGATTCACCCATGGATAAGCCGGGTAGTCGAGATATCGGAGGTCGCGCTGGACCTGCTCTTCCAGCTGCGCAAGGCGCTCCTTCGCATTGGTGAGGGGAACCGCATCCATGCCGGCCGTCGGCTTCAGCAGAGACAATTCCGTCCTGCGGAACAAGCCGCCATTTGTAAAAGTCTCTTTTGAAGAAATGGTCATAGGCTTTCCTTCTCAATATTCAATGCGGTCAGTTGGCGGCCCAGCTGCGCGGACGCAGCGCCTGCTGGAACCAGTTGACCAAAGTCACCATGTCGAAAACCGGCAATCCGGTTGCCCGCTGAAGCGCCTTCGAGTGCGGGGCAAGGTTGGTGCACTCCACGACGATCGCCCCGATGTCGGGATGGCTCGCCACCAGGGAACGCCCCACTTCGCAGAGCTCCTGGGCCTGGGCCTGTGGATTCACCGCGCGCGCGTTTCCCCGCAGGTCGCGGCGCATCACGCCGTCGGACGGCATGCCGGCGATGCAGATCCGCTCCATCGGCACGGCACCGAGGAAATGGGCCTCCGTCAGACTTGCGCCGTCGATCGTGATGACGCCGACCCGCTTTGCCGGACCGATCAGGCTCTGCACCATCGGAACCTGCATGAGGGCCGAGCAAGCGACCGGAACCGGCGATTTTTCGGCCAGACGCAGCTGCAGGGGTGCGAGAAAACCACATGAGGTAACGATCCCGTCCGCGCCGAGAGCCGATAATTCCTCGCAACCTTCGACGAACGGAGCGAGCAACCCGTTCAGATCCCCGCCGAAAACCCGGTCCTGGGTTGCGTTCTTGACGACCTTGTAGAGGACCGGAAAATCCCAGGTCCCGGCATTGCCGATATCGCCTGGCAACCGTTCAAATGCCGTGTCCAGCATGAGTATGCCGACGGAGGCCCCATGGATCGTATGGCCGTTAAGCAACCTGCGCATTTGCTGCTACCTCTGCGCTTGGGAACAAACTGTTGCGCTAATCAGGTTTGAAGATCGCAGCTTCCAATCGAGCCGCCGCTGCAATGTTGGATCTGAGATGCCGATTTTTTCCGTTCGCATTCCCATAAGCGCCGAAGCTCCAGGAGATATCAATTGAAACATATCTATAAATATATCACGGCATGTACTACGAGAATGCAAGCGGAATCTGCTGCATTTTTGGTCGTGCGTGAAAAATATGCACTTTGGTTGCGGCGCACTTCCATTTGGAGATTGCGAGTTGTTTGGGAAGGGGTGTTCCACCATGTTGGCAGTTGCGCCGGAGGAGCTTCAACTGCAGACAACCGCGGGCTGCGCCGCCATCACGCATTGTCGCCGAGCGACGCGACGGCGCTCGCCCGGGTTAGCCGAACCGGTGTCAATGGATGGAAAGCAAGTAGACGATTGGTGTGTCCGCTCGGTCTATTGCTGTAACGGCTCCGTCTCCCGCTTGTCTCTGAACTCGCTGTAGGGCAGCCAGAAATAGGGGCCGAGCGCCGCGAATGTGCGCATCGGGATCGGTTCCGGCTTGGTGACCGGAACGACGAAATCGTCGGCCGGCACCTGTCCCGAGAGGAAATTGGCCAGCTCGCGTCCGAAAGCGGCAGTCAGAGCCACACCGCGGCCGTTACAGCCGATCGGAGCCCACAATCCGGGTGACAGATTGAAAAGCCTTGGCAGGCTGTCGAGCGTTACCGCGACAGTTCCGGTCCAGGCATATTCGGCGCGGATCGGACCGAGCTCTGGCAGGAAATGCGCAAAGCGGCTCTCAAACCTCGTCCGCGTACGCTGCATGCGGAACGGACCGGGATAGACGAGACCGCCACCGACGATCCGGCCATCGGGCGACCATCGGGCTGCGAAGAGATGCCGCCTGCTGTCGGCGACCGGAGAACGGGAGGGTAGTATCCGCTGCTGGATCTCCTCGGAAAAGCGCTGAGTGGCGATCTGGAAGCTGCGCGTCGGGATGATCGCCGCATCGACGTTGGCGCAGAGTTTTCCGACCATGGCGTTGGTGGTCAGCACCACTTGGCGAGCCCGCACCTGGCCGGACTGCGTTCTGACCATCCAACTGTCGCCGTCGCGGACGATGCCGGTGACCGGCGATCGCGCAAACAGCCTGACACCGTTTTCGATGCAGGCGCACGCCAATCCGCGCGCATAGGCGAGCGGATTGAGCTGCCCGCCGCTCCCAATGCGCAGCGCGCCGTGATAGCCCTTCATGCCGGTCTGGCGTTCGGTCTCCGCGCTGTCGATCAGCTCTACGTCGAAGCCGCGCTCCTGCCATTCATTTGCCTGTGCCGCGCAGGCCGCCAGTGCGGCACGTGAATGGGCAGGTTGCAGCCAGCCGGTCTGCTCGGCAGAGCACTCAATGCCGTTCTCGCGGATCAGCGAGAAAAGATGCGTCCCCGATCCGCCGATCATCGAATTGAAGGCTTCGGCGCGTCTGGCGCCGAATTTCTGGACCACGTTCGAGGGCGAAAGCGCCCGCTTCAAGGTCGGCACGACAAAGCCGGTATTGCGCCCGGATGCGCCGAAGCCAGGTTCGGACGCCTCGATCAGGACGACGGAAGCTCCGCTCCGGGCCAGATTATAGGCGGTATTCATGCCCAGATAACCAGCTCCGACGATGACGAAGTCGGCTTCGTGGGCCTCCGTCAGACTGTCGAGGGCGGGGCCTGCGGGCGTGATGGCAGACCAAAGGGACGCGCCAAATGTCTCAGCAACCATAGAAATTCCCCTCAGCGATTGCGCATGGCTCTGGAGAGGAAGCTGCGTGTCCGCTCCTGCCGCGGATTTCGCAGAACTTCCTGAGATGTGCCGTCCTCTAGGATCTTGCCGTCCGCCATGAAGATCACCCGGTCCCCGACATCCTCGGCAAACGCCATTTCATGGGTGACGACCAGCATGGTCATCCCGCCCTCTGCGAGTTCGCGCATAACCTTCAAGACTTCATCGACCAGCTCGGGATCAAGCGCCGATGTCACCTCGTCGAACAGCATCAATTTGGGCTTCATCGCCAGCGCGCGTGCGATGGCAACACGCTGCTGCTGTCCGCCGGAGAGTTGGCTGGGGTAATGCGTGGCGCGCCCTGCAAGCCCGACGCGCTCGAGAAGCGCCATCGCCATGTCGCGGATTTCCGCCTTCGTGCCGCGACGATGGGCAAGCGGTGCCTCGCAGACGTTTTGCAGCGCGGTCATGTTCGGGAACAGATTGAAATGCTGGAAGACCATGCCGACCTGCGCACGCTGCTGGCGGAGCAGCCGCGCCGGGACGCGCGCCGGATCGTCGCCGCCCATCTGCTGGCCGTTGATGCGTATGGCGCTGCCGGCGTCCGGCACTTCCAGATAATTCACGCAGCGCAGCAGCGTCGACTTGCCGGACCCCGACGCCCCGATCAGCGAGACGACCTGTCCCGGCGCCACCCTCAGGTCGATCCCTCTGAGGACCGTCTTCTCGCCCCATGATTTGCGCAGGTTGACAAGCTCCAGCATGAAGCGGGTGCCAGGGGCCGGTTCGGCGGAATCGAGATGATCCATCAGCATGTCTTTCGTGGCGGTCAAGGCAGGTTCACGCGGCGTTGGACCCAAGCCTGAAGCAGAGCAAGTATCGAACTCAGGAGGAGATAGACGACCGCGGCGAAGGCGAGGAATTCGACGGATCGATAGGTTTCCGTGATTTTCGCCATGCTCTCCGCGGTGATCTCGCTCACGGCGACGATCGAGGCGATCGACGTGGCTTTCACGGTGACGATGGCACGGGTGAAGTAGGGCGCGCACAGGATGGGCAATGTCTGGGGAATGAGGATGCGCCGCGTAAAGCGCCAGGGCGACAGGCCGAGCGCATCGGCTGCCTCATACTGCCCGCGCGGCACCGCCATCAGCGCACCGCGCAGATCCTCGGAAAGATAGGCTGTCGTGACGATCGTCAGGCCGATCATCGCTGCAACGAAGGGAGAGACGAAAACGCCCAGCGCCGGCAGTCCGTAGAAGGTGAAAAACAGGATCACCAGCAGCGGCAGCGAGCGGATGACGTTGACATAGGTGGCGCCGGCGATCTGAAGAAAGCGATTGCGCGACAGCCTAGCGAGGGCGACCAGAAGCGCCAGTGGCGTGCACAGCACCATGATGGCAAGGAACAGCCAGATCGTGGTTTGTATGCCCTTGATCAGATCAGGCAGATTGTCGATGAGGATTGCTGTGTCGAAATTCATGACGCACGCCTTCTGGCATGGCCCCAATGCCGTTCGCACCATGCCTGAATGCCGATCAGGATGGCATCGAGGAGACCGTAGATGATCGCCACGCCGATGAGGATCTCAAACGGTCGGTTGCTTGCCACAACGGCTTGATTGGCACGCGTGATGAGCTCCATGACGCCGATCGAACCGGCCAGAGCCGTGCTCTTCACCATGTCCGTGGCATAGGAAATATACGGCGGGACGATGACGGGCATCGCCTGCGGGAGAATGATCCGGCGCAACGCCCGCAACGGCGGAATTCCGACGGCGGCGATCGCCTCGTGCTGGCCGCGCGGAACGGCACGCAGACCCGAGGCAACGACCTCGGCAAAGATGAACGTGTTGTAGAGCGCGAAGCCGAAGATGGCGGCCGGGAGTGGTTCAAGACGCCAGTTCAACGCGATCGGCAGCACATAATAGGCGCCGAACAGGATGATGAGCGGCGGCACGCCTCTCACCAGCCAGCTGAAAGCGGCAAACACCAGCCTCAGCCAGCGGTTCTTCGCGACCAGTGCAAGCCCTGCCACCAGCGCCAGGGGGGCACTGATGACGAGGACCGAAGCCACGAGCAAGATTGTCAGCCAAAATCCATCCAGGATATAAGGCCCACGATGCATCCAGACTGAAAAATCCAACTCCGTCACTCTTCCGGATTAGTAGCCGAGCTTTCCGAGCAGATCGGACGTGTCAGGCAGGCCCCATTTTTCATTCAGTGCCTTGATCGTACCATCGGCGCGATACTTGGCCATCAGGAAGTTCACGGCGTTCAAGAGATCGGGCTCGCGGCGGTTGACGCAGAAGCCGCCGACGCCGACGGAGGTCGGCTCAGGGATGATCATGAACTTGTCGCCGTCCGGGCCGTCCATAACCGCCACGGCGGCATGCAGGCCGGTCCCGAATACGTCGATCTGATGGTTGAGCAGTGCTAAACGAGCTTCCGTTACGCCAGGAAGCGACAAGGCGCTGTCGTCGGATGCGCCGACCTTGGTCAGGAGGCTCTTGAGTTCGATCTCGCCCTTGACGCCACCGAGCTTCTTCTGCGCCATGTCGGCGAAGGTCTTGATGCCGGAATCCTTGCGAACGACGGCGACGTTGACCTGTACCTTGACAGGACGGGTCATGAAGAAGTCCTGCGAGGTCAGGCGCTCGTTCGTCCAGCTGGCGCCTTCGCAACCCATGTCGAAACGGTTGGCGGCAAGGCCAGGGATGACGCCGGCCCAGTCGACCTTCACGAAGTCGGCCTTCAGGCCGAGATCATCGGCCATCTTCTGCCACAGGTCGATACGGGCGCCCTCCAGCGTGCCGTCGTCGCCGATGAAGGTTTCCTTCTGGGTCTTGGCGGTCGTCGCGATGATCAGCTTGCCGGATTCGATCAGGTTCTTCATCGGCCACGGATTGGGCGCATCGAGGCTGACCTTCAGGTTCGACAGGTCGATGCCTTCCGCCATTGCCGGAGCGCACGGTGCCGCAAGGCAGACTGCCGCTGCAAGGCTTGCGAGGGTCATTTTGAAACTGGTCTTCATTCTTGGTCCTCTCTGGTTTTCTTCGCGAGCCCTTGCAAAGGCGTATCCTTCGGACAACGGGTCTAAAGGACTATGAACCGAACTCTGCGTGGAATACAATAAAAAATATCGCGTAATATATCACGAATTCACCGACAGATATGCATTGCCGAATTTGTCGGCAGTTTGGCCTACCTGTTGCCTGCTGGCGGGGCAAATCCGTGGCGCGATCCAAGCCGCAAATGCGCCACGCCGAATTCCTCGAAGAAGGCGGCCAGTCGCGCGACCGTCACGTCCAGAATACGCGCGCCGGTCTCCGGCGTGGCGGCGGCCGGGTCACCATAATAGCCGCAATCCTGCTGCTGGAAGATTGGCGGCCAGCCGGCACCCGCCGCGGTGATCGGATCCGTCTCGGCCCCGGGAGCCATCCACGGCTGAACGGTTCTGGGTATCAGGTCCTTTATCGATGCCAAGATGCGTTGCCTGGTTTCCCCGTCCGTCTGCGGCAGGGCGAGCGTCAAGGCGGTTTCCTGCTCGCAGGCATGACCGGCGCGCGGCAGTGCCCCCTGAAGCAAAGGAATCCACTCGAGCATGGATGGCGAGAAGTAGTTGACCATGCCGACTGCATGTCCGTCGGTGACCATCTCCGTCACAAGACTGCGTAGCGGCGCTTCGTTGCCGCCATGTCCGTTGACGAACAGGACACGCGGGAATCCCGTATCGAGGATGGAACGCGCCACGTCGCGCAGGACGGCGATATAGGTTTCGAGGCGGAGTGTGATCGTGCCCGGCCAGGCCGCATGATGCGGAGAAAAGCCGAAGGCCACGGGCGGTGCGACGATGACCGGGATCTTCGAGACACGGGAAGCGGCCAGCTGGGTCGCTGTCGTCGCCAGGCGTGTGTCGGTATCGACGCTCAGGTGATCGGCGTGCTGTTCGATCGCACCGGTCGGGACCACGACGAGCGCGCCGGCCTCCGCCAATCGGGCAATCTCCTGACGCGTGAGGCTTCCCCAGTCGATACCATTCATATCCTGCTCCTTACAGCATCGGCCCGAAAATCGGATTTGATTTTGGGAAGTCACGATGCGTCGATTCAAAAGACAGAGCGCCTTTTGTGCCTCCACTCGCACGAGCGGTGCTCCAAAATCCGAAGCCCGGCGCCCTGACGCCGGGCTCGGGTCGAACTACATGTCGCCGTGTTCCTTCGAAGGATTGGCGCACACCGCAACCACCAGGCCGGCCTCGCCGATGATATGGCGATAGCGGTAATTCTTCGGCAGGTACATGGCGTCGCCGGGCTTGAAGATGCGCTCTTCGCCGGTTGCCTCGACGATCTGGCGCGACCAGCCGTGCAGGCAATAAAGCACGACTTCGTTGATGCCGTTGCCTTCAACCATAACGTCGAAGTTCGGCATGTAGGTTGTGATGTGGAATGAGAAGCTGCTGCCGTTCTGCTTCTTGGTGATCAGCCGGTGGCTGAATTCCTTGCCCGGATGAACCCAGGTGAGCTGCACGTCTTCCTGACGCGACCATTGAATTTTTTCTTCCATAACAGTTCTCCTCGTCATTGTGGGAGGTTGGTCAAAGAGTGATTGCGGCCTCATAGCCGTCTAGAAACGCAGCCTCGATGTCGCGAGGGGCGTAGGCGTCGCCGATCGCCCGGACCTGCGCGACATGCCCCTCGAGATCGGCCAGAAGCTCGTCGCGCGGCAAGCCCGGATCGGCCCACACGATCGTGTCGTAGTCGCGCGGCGGCAAGGGCTCGCGGCTGAAGACGTGTTCGAGCGTCACGCGACCGGCCACGAACGCGATCGGACGTGTTGCCGGAAGGAAGGTCACTCCATGCCGTGCCGCTTCGCGCCAGAAGAACGTCAGGTTCTGGATCACGAGATTATGGCCAGCGTAGAAGCCCTGCGTGCTCATGTCGACGCGCCGTCCGAGCTTTGCGAGATAGATCGCCGTCGCCATCGCGGGCGTCCGGTTGATGTTGTCGACAACAAGCACATGTTCGCCGCACAGATCAGGGTTGGAGGCAGCGTCATCGACGATGACGATTGGCGCCGTCTCGGCGCCATGCACATGAACAGGGCCGGGCCGGGACCCGCAGGCCAGCAGAACCACGTCCGGCATTTCGGCCAGAATGGCCCGCTTGTCCGCATAGGCGCCAAGCTGGAGCTTGACGCCGAGCCGGTCGATCTCGGCCGCCTTGTGCGCAATCATGCGGCCCCATTCGGAGCGACCGGCGGGCAGCTTGGCGATGTTCATGCGACCGCCGAGGTCGTCGTTCTGGTCGAATAGGACGACGTCATGTCCACGCAGCGCCGATATGCGTGCCGCTTCCATGCCGGCCGGACCCGCGCCGACGATGCATACCTTCCGCCTCGACGAAATTTTGGGAAGCGCATCCCAGCGGATTTCGCGGCCGGTCGTTGGATTTCCGACGCAGGAGATATGCCGGCCTCGATATAGACGTCCGAAACAGGCCTGCTCGCATGCAACGCAGGGCGTCACCCTGTCCGCTTCGCCACGCCGCGCCTTGGCGGGCAGATGCGGATCGGCAATCAGCGGCCTCACCATGCCCGACATATCGGCATCCCCGCGTGCGAGCAGAGCCTCGGCTTCCGCGGCCGTGTGAATGCGGGTCGCATGCAGGATCGCGACGCCGGGACAGGCACGGCGGATGCGTCCGGCCATGCTGGCATAGGGCGCCGGCGGCAACCCCATAGGTGGCTCATGCAACATATTCGAAACATAATCGCCATCGCTTCCGGCGCTCACATCGATATAGTCGAGCGCGCCAGCCTCGACCAGCATGGGACAGATGATCTCCATGTCGTCGATCGTCAGCCCACCCGGTACGAGTTCGTCGGCGGAAATACGGACGCCGAGCGGTACGTCCGGACCGATTGCATCCCGCACGGCCGCCAGGACTTCCCGTGGCAGACGAGTCCTATTCTCAACGGAACCGCCGTACCGGTCATTACGGTGATTGGTCAGCGGAGAAAGGAACTGCATCAGCAGCAGTCCATGACCGCAGTGGATCTCGATCCCGTCCATGTCGGCGGCCAGATTGCGCTTCGCGGCGGCTGCAAACGCCTCGACGAGCATGTCGATCTCCGTCTGCGTCATCGCATGGGCGACCTCGCCATATTTGTGCTCGTAGACCGGGGATGCCGACCAGAGCGGCAATGGCCGCGCCGAGGTGGCGACGCCCATATGTCCCAGATATCCGAAGATCTTCGATCCATGCTTGTGAACCGCATCGGCCACGCGTTTCAGGCCGGGAACAATGCGGTCGTCATAGTTGCAAAGCAGGCCGGTAATGCCCGGCGACGAGGGATGCACCTGCTGCGTGCCGAGCATGATCAGGCCAACCTCGCCCTTCGCCCGCTCTTCGTAATAGGCGACCATCTGTTCGTTCGGCGTTCCATCCGTCGGCATCCCGGTGCCATGGCCGGTCAGCACGATGCGGTTGCGAATGTGACAGCCATTGATCTCGAGAGGTTCGAACAGTCGCTGGAAACGATTTTGCGGGTCGGTGGCAGATGCGTCGTCAGGTTGACTCATGGCAATCTTCATCGCTGTTCGGCGAACCGGAATCGGAACCGCCTTTTGATATGTTTTGTAATATATCTATGATATTCGCAAAGCTTCCTGTCTAGAAGTTTTTTTGCCGCACAGCCCCAGGCCTGATCGGCAAACGAAGGTCGAAAGGGAAATCATACGGAGAGGAGGAGGCAGTCGGGCCGGCCGGCTCGGCAAGCGAATTCAGCCGGCGCCCATAGGGCGCCAGCGTGCATGTTGGCAACTCAATTGAACCTAGATGGAGACGTCGCCGAAACTGGAGCTCTGCGCCAGGGCCTGTAGCAAGCCCTGACGAGTCGCATTGTTGTGCTTGATCATGATCGCACGCGCGGCCTCCGGATCACGCGACGCCAGAACGTCGACGATCTCATGGTGCTCTTTGTTGGTCTCGGTGTTCACGTCGCGAAGTGTCGCGCCAAGATAAAAGAAACGCTCCAGCTCACCGATCTGCCGCTCGAGAAGCGCGACGAGGCGGCTATTGCCCGAGGCGCGTGCGATGGCCAAGTGAAAGTCGCGATTGGCGTTGACGAAATAGGCAAGCGTCTTTTCCGTGCCGGGATCGTAGCTGACTTCCGCCAACCGCTTCAACTCTTCCAGGTCACCGTCGGAGATGCGCTTGGTGGCGAGCTCGGCAGCACCCGCTTCTATGATTGTGCGTACGTCGAAAAGACTGTTGATGTCGCCCAACGTGATAAGCGCCACTTGGTAGCCGCGGCGCGGAAAAGTGCGAATCAACCCGTCTAGACGAAGGGCGGCGAGGGCTTCGCGAACCGGTGTCTTCGAGACCTTGAAACGTGCGGCGAGTTCGGCCTCGGACAATTCGGCGCCGGGTTTCAGCGTGCAGCGAAGGATCTCATGGCGAAGCTGATCATAGACCTTCTCCGTCAGGGAACGGCTCTTGTTCGGCTTCTTCGCCTGGCGTGGCTTCACCGAAGCGGTGTCAACGGAGACGGTCATACTTCCTCCCAAAATACCTTAAAGATGCGGTATGATATATTTAGCGCCACATTTCGCGCAACGGCATTCGTCGGACCGGCGATTTTTATCGAAAGTTGCGCACAGGCGTTGCTTATATCTGGCAACTCGATAGGCAAATAGCAACCGGCACCTTTGGCCGGGCGCCCGCACTCTTTGTTGTCGCAGCTGATCGGCCCGCGCCGATAGAGGAAACGTGCCGCTGCATTTTCAATTTCGGAGGAAGCCCGGACTAGGCCTTTGACACATCCGGATTCGTGATATACCACGTAACATATCTATTTTCATTTCTACTCTCTCGCGGCCAGATCCGCGCCGGTGCCCCTTGTCCCAGATCCTCGTCGTCAATCCCAACAGCTCCGTATCCGTAACGCAGTCCATGGAAGCCTGCCTGGAGCCCGTCCGGGTGGCCAGCAGCCACCAGATTGAGTGCATAGAGCTTGCAAAGTCGCCGCCGGGCATCGAGACAGACGATCATGTGGCCGCGGTCATTCCCAACATCATCGAGGCTGTGTCGGCATCCTCCGCAGACGCTTTCGTGCTCGCCTGCTTTTCCGATCCGGGCATTGCCAAAGTCCGAAAGCTGGTCGACCGCCCGATTTTCGGCATTGCCGAATCGGCCTATCTGGCGGCGCTCGGGCTTGGCAGCCGCTTCGGCATCGTCTCGCTCGGCCAGTCGTCGATCGACCGCCACCTTCGCTATCTGAAAACGCTACAGCTCGATGGCCGCCTCGCCGGCGACCGCTCGATCGACATGACGGTGGTAGAGCTCATGGCGACCGACGTCGTCGAGACGGTCGCGAGAACCGCCCGCCTGCTGCGCGACGAGGACGGCGCCGACGTGATTATCCTCGGCTGCGCCGGGCTCGGCTCCTATCGTGAGGCGATGCAGAACAGCCTGGGTATCCCGGTGATCGATCCGGTCCAGGCCGGCGTGATGCTCGCCTCCACCAATCTTGATCTGGCTTACAGGAAGGCAAGATAATGACATTTGATCTCGTAGTCCGCGGCACCGTCGTTCTGCCGGAAGGCCCGGTCGACGGCGCCTGGATCGGCATAACGTCCGGCAAGATCGTGGCTATCGGCACTGGCGAAGCCCCGGCGGCAAGCGAGAGTTTCGATGCCGGTGACGGCCTCATCATTCCGGGCGTCATCGATGGCCAGACGCATGCCTGCTCCTATGGCGGCCTGCCAGGCATTCGCTCTACCACCCGCTCCGCGATCGCCGGCGGCGTCACCACCATCGTCGATATGCCTTACGACAATCCGGCTCCGCTTAACACGGTCGCCCGCCTCAACGACAAGGTCGCGGCGATCCGCGAACACGCGCATGCCAATGTCGCTCTCTACGGCACCATAATGCCGGGTCAGACGACTGCTGACATCGAGCCCCTGATCGACGCTGGTGTCGTCGCCTTCAAGATCTCCACCTTTGAAAGCAGCCCGACCCGCTTCCCGCGCATCGCCTCGGAACAGATCCTGGCTACCTTCAATGCGCTGTCGGAAACGGTCATCCCGCTTGGCGTCCACAACGAGGACCAGGAAATCGTCCGCGCCTATATCGCCGCCGCCAGGACGGCCGGCCGCGACGGCATCGAGGCGCATTCGGAAAGCCGGCCGCCGGCCGCCGAACTCGCCGCCACCGCACAGTTCCTCGAACTGGGGGCGGCGGCCGAGGCGCATGCCCATATCGTCCACCTGACAACGTCGCGCGGCTTCCAGCTGGTCGACAATTATCTCGCTGACGGTTTTCGCGCTACCGGCGAACTTTGCGTCCACTATCTCTGGTTCGACCCGGATCGCGACGGCGCCGAACTCGGCGCCAAGATGAAGGTCAACCCGCCGATCCGTCCGGGCCAGATCGAGGCTCTGTGGGCGGAGATCCTCGCCGGCCGCGTCGCCTTTGTGAGCTCCGATCATTCCTCGTGGCCGATCGACAACAAGTTTACGTCGTCGATCTTCGAAGCTGGCGCCGGTGTTCCGGGCCTCGAAACCCTGCTGCCCGCCTTCTATACAGCGGCCGATAACCGCGGCCTCGACGCGGCCTCGATCACCGTCGAACAACTCTGCGAACGCCCGGCGAAATTCTTTGGTCTGTGGCCGGAAAAGGGTTCTATTCGCATCGGCGGCGATGCCGACCTCGTGGTGCTCTCCCGGGAGCCCCAAGTGTGGAATTCTGCCAAGGCCAATGACGAGCTCAATTGGAGCCCGTTCGATGGCCGAGAATTCTCGGTGACCGTCACCCGCACCTATCTCGACGGCAAGCTTGCCTGGAATGGCGAGACTGTTACAAATCAGCCCGGCTCCGGACAGTATGTTCGCCGCGGCACCTCCCACTGGTTCGAATAGGATCGTTCCCCGTGTCTCTCATTACCGCTGATACCAAGGGCGTCTTCGTTATCGCCTGCACGCCTTTCAAGGACGACGGCTCGCTCGACGATGCGAGCATAGACCGCATGGTCGATTTCTACGAGGACAAGGGCGCCGACGGCCTGACCATTCTCGGCATGATGGGCGAAGCGCCGAAGCTCACTCAAGCGGAATCGATCGAAGTCACGAAACGGACGCTGAAGCGCTCCGGCGAAAAGCCGGTCGTTGTCGGCGTTTCGGCTCCGGGGCTCGCCGCTATTGGCGAACTGACCAAGGCGGTGATGGATCTCGGCGCAGGAGGCGTGATGGTCGCGCCGCCATCCTCGCTGCGCACCGATGACCAGATCATCGCCTACTACCGCAACGTCGTCGACACGATTGGCGCCGACGTCCCCGTGGTACTTCAGGACTTTCCGCTGTCGACCGGCGTGCAGATCACCGCAAAGACGCTTGGCGTAATTTTCGAGGCGCATCCAAGCATCGTCATGCTGAAGCATGAGGACTGGCCGGGCCTGCAGAAGATCACCGATCTGCGCGAAGCCGAGGCCAGGGGTCGCCGCCGCACCTCGATACTTTGCGGCAATGCCGGCGTATTCCTCACCGAGGAAATGCAGCGCGGGGCTGACGGCGCGATGACCGGTTTTGCCTATCCGGAAATGATGGTTGATGTCGTCCGCCTGAGCAACGAAGGCAAGTTCGAAGAAGCGCAGGACGTCTTCGACGCCTATCTGCCGCTGGTGCGTTACGAACAGCAACCGGGCCTCGGCCTTGCCGTGCGTAAGTATGTACTTGCCAAGCGCGGCGCGATCGCCAGCGCTGCCCAGCGTCGTCCGGGCACTGCGTTGAATGCCGCTGCCATCAAGGAAGTCGAGAAGCTAATCGAGCGCCAGGAGCGCAAGCTGGAGGCGCTGAAATAATGGATTTTCAGATTTCGGGTAAGACGGCGCTGGTTCTCGGCGCGAGTCGCGGACTTGGTGCCGCTATCGCCAAGGGCCTCGTCGCAGAAGGCGTCAAGGTGTTTGCGGCTGCGCGCAGCATCGACAGGATCGAAGCCTCGGCCAACATGGTTCCGGTGGCCGTCGACCTCTCGGACAAGGCTTCCGTCGCGAACCTGGTTGCGACGTTGAAGGAGCGGGGTGGCGTCGATATTCTCGTCAATAATTCCGGCGGTCCGAAGGCCGGGCCAGCAGCCGGTCAGTCGCCGGAGAACTGGGCAGCGGCTTTCGAGATGATGGCAACCTCTATCTTTTCGATCACGGACGCGATGCTGGAGGGTATGATCGCCCGTAAATGGGGCCGCGTCATCACGATCGGCTCCTCCGGCGTCGCGCAGCCGATCGCCAATCTCGCTCTGTCGAACGGCGTGCGCGCGGCCGTTGCCGGCTGGTCGAAGACGCTCGCGGGCGAGGTCGCCCGCCACGGCATCACCGTCAACATGATCCTGCCGGGCCGCATCGATACCGATCGCGTGCGAGAACTGGACGGCATCAAGGCCGAAAAGACCGGTGCCAGCGTCGAAGCGGTTCAGGAGGCTTCGCGCAACGAAATTCCGGTCGGGCGCTATGGTCACCCGGAAGAATTCGCCGCCGTCGCGATTTTCTTGGCGAGCACGCAGGCGAGCTATGTCACCGGCTCGTCGATCCGGGTCGATGGCGGTATGATCAGGGGAATGTAAGCATCGGCGCTTGGGATAGAAGCGCCAGAAATTGTTGCTGGACGGTCATGGGCCTCCAGTGAGAGAGACGTTCATGAGGGAGGGCAGTGAACGAGCCCAGGCAGGACCCTCAACGTTGCTATGGCATAGGGGCGGTCGCAAATAGTGCGAGCGTCGCCGACGGAGTCAGATCGCTGCCGGTTGCGGGACTACGAAACCTTTCCGTACAAGAAGGCGATTCCGGCCAACCTTCTAGAGTCCTCACGACTACGAAGGGGGGAGATTTCCCTGCGGCACGGATATATCTGCCAAATTAGCTGAAAAGCGATAGCTGTTCCGCGAGCGGTGTCGGGGCCGAAACCGGACATCGCCGTTTGCTCGCCGGGCTTGAGGCAATGGCGCCCGGTGCTGAACTCACGATGAAGGAGATCATCCGACTGGTGCAGGCGCGGGAGCACTTGGAGCGAAAACTGCTGGCCAAGCGTTTGTAGGGGAGCTGGCGGCGAGATGGGCGTCCCCCTTCTGTCCCAGTGCCGCTGCATAAGAAATTCGTGCGGCAAAAGAATTCTGTTCCGTAGTGTCGAGGTAGACAACGAGGTCTTTGGGATTTCGCATCTGCGCCGCCGTGCGCAGTTTTGGTAAGCTTCAAGAAACGGCGCACTGTAACCGGAGTTTCGCTGGCGACGCCAACTCTTCGCTCATCATTCAGAAAGTCCGGTGGTCTTGTGTTTCATTATTTCAGGAACGCCCGGAAACGCTTCAGGGAATAGGCAAACAGGGCCAGGCCAATCAGCAGCAGCATCAGGAGCTGCGGCCAGACCACGTCGAGACCGGCGCCCCGAAACAGCACCGATTGCGACAGGATCACGAAATGCGTGTTGGGGGCCGCCAGCATGATGTTCTGGACGATTTCAGGCATGCTTTCCCGCGGCGTCTGCGCTCCGGACAGGACCTGGAGAGGCAGGAGTACAAGCATCAGCAACAGGCCGAACTGCGGCATCGAGCCGGCGATTGTCGCGAGGAATATGCCGAGTGACGCGGTCGCAAACAGTTGCAGGACCGTTCCGCACAGGAACAGCAGAACCGAACCCTGCACCGGGATGTGAAGCAGTCCCTGCACAATTACGATGAGCGAGAACGAGGACGCGAGCAGCACGACCAGTGCTGTCGACCAGATCTTGCTGAGCATGATTTCCAGCGGTGTGACCGGCATCACCAGCAGGTGCTCGATGGTACCGTGCTCGCGTTCACGGATCAGCGCGGCACCGGCGAGCACGATCGACAGCATGGTGATGCTGTTGACGATGCTCATGATCGCACTGAACCAGCCCTTGTTGAGTTCGGCGTTGAAACGGGCACGAAGTGTCAGATCGACAGGGACGCTCGTCGATGCCCGATAACGATTCAGGAACTCGGTCACCTCGCCGCTGACGATGCTCTGGACATAGCCGCCACCGCTGAACGCCTGCGTCATGCGCGTGGCATCGACGTTCAACTGTATGGTCGGTGACTTGCCGCCCAGCAGGTCGCGTTGAAAATTCGGCGGAATGTCGAGGGCAAAGGTGTCGAGACCATTGTCCATTCGCCTGTCCATGTCGGCGATCGAGATCGTTTCGGGCTTCGTGAAGTAGGGAGCGTAGAACGACGTGGCGATACGGCCGGACAGGGGCGATTGATCCTCGTCGACGATCGCGATCGCGGCGCGATTGAGCGTTTCCGGTGAACCCGTCGCGGAGGTGTAGACGGAAAACGTGAAGGAGAAGACGATCAGGACCAGCATCACCGGATCGCGTAGCAGACCGCGTATTTCCTTGATGCCCAACTGCATGATGTTTGAAGACAGCATGCGCTATTTCTCCTGCTTCTTCATAAGGGCAGCTCCGATTCCGAGCAGGACCGGAACCGAAAGCAGGAGCGGAAGCAGCGTTCCCGAAAGTTCCTCGAACCCCAGCCCCTTGGAGAACACACCTCTGGAGACGGTCATGAAATAGGTCGTCGGATAGATGTTTGCGATGAACGCCCCGGCACCCTCGAGGGAGGAGACGGGGTCGGTAAGTCCGGAATACTGGATTGCCGGCAGCAGCGTAATCAGCGATGTCGCAAACACCGCGGCGAGCTGGCTTTTCATGAAGGACGAGATCACGAGACCAATCGCCGTGGCGGCCGACACATACAGAAAACCCGCGATCGTGAAGAGCAGGAAGCTGCCGGTAAACGGCACCTGGAATATGAAAATGGCGAAACCCGCGAGCAGGAAAAAGTTCAGCATCGCAAGCGCCACATAGGGGATCTGCTTGCCGATCAGGAATTCCAGCTTTGTCACCGGCGTGACATAGAGATTGGTGATGGAACCCAGTTCCTTTTCCCGCACGACGCTGAGAGCCGCCAGCATCGAGGGTATGAGCAGAAGGAGCAGCGGAATGACTCCGGGCACCATGGCGACCAGGCTCTTGATGTCGGGGTTGTAACGATAACGGATTTCGAGGTTGAACTCCGGTTGCGTGGCGACACGACCAAGAGCCTGGCGGGAGACCGCCGACAGCCAGCTTGCATGTACGCCCTGCACATAGCCGCTGACCGTCTCGGCGCGTTGTGGGTTCGATCCGTCGATCCAGCCGCCGATCTCGACGCTATCGCCCCTGAGGACGTCGCGCCCGAAGCCAGGCGGAATTTCGAGCGCCAGATTGATCTCGCCGTTGCGCATGCGCCGATCAAGGTCCTCATAACTGGTGATCGGCGCCTTTTCGACGAAGTAGCGCGAGCCGGCGATTTCCAGTGCATAACTTCGGCTGAGTGTCGAATCGTCACGATCGAGAACGGCGAAGGTCAGATCCTCGACATCCATATTGATGCCGAAGCCGATCACGAACATCAGAATGACCGTACCAAGGATAGCCATGGTCGCGCGGATCGGGTCGCGGCGCAGTTCAAGCGTTTCGCGCTGAGTGTAACTCAACAGGCGGCGCAGGTCGAAATAACGGTGGGCGGATGGAGCAGTGCTCTGCTGGCTTGGGTGCGCTGCGCCATCCGTCCAATCAGCCTTGCATTGCGGTGCAGGCTGATGGGTTGCATCTCCGATCGCTTCTTCCAGATAGGAGATGAAAGCATCTTCGAGCGTCGCGGCGGATCGATTTGCGACGATCGCCTTCGGCGTGTCGCTGACCAGCACCTTGCCGGCATGCATCAGCGAAATGCGATCGCACAACTCGGCCTCGTTCATGAAATGCGTCGAGACGAATATGGTGACGCCGTCCCCGCGCGACAGGTCGGCAAGGATCTGCCAGAAACGGTCTCGGGCAACCGGATCGACGCCGGATGTCGGCTCGTCGAGGATCAGGATATCGGGCGCGTGGATCATCGCAACGGCCAAAGACAGGCGCTGGCGCACGCCAAGCGGCAGGGAATCCGGGAGAATATCCAAGACGCTTTCCAGATCGAAGCGCTTCGCCATGTCGCGGACCCGCTCGGGAATTCTCTCTTCGCCTATCTTGAACAGGCGGGCGTGCAGATCGAGATTTTGCCTGACGGTGAGTTCATTGTAGAGCGAGAAGGCCTGGGACATGTAGCCGACCCGTTTTCGCACCGCCATGTCATTGGGGTCGATGGGCTGCCCAAAGAGTTTGGCCGATCCTTCGCTTGCGGTCAGCAGACCGGTCAGCATCTTCATCGTCGTCGACTTGCCGCAGCCGTTGGACCCGAGAAAGCCGAAGATTTCGCCGCGCGGAATGGTGAAGCTGACATCGTCCACCGCCGTGAAGTTGCCGAACCGCATGGTCAGGTGTTCGGCCTCGATGGCATAGTTGCCGTCCCGACCGGTCGTGCGCGCGGGAATATCAACCTTGTGATGGTCCTGTCTGTCCTCTTCCGGCAAAAATTCGATGAAGGCGGCATCGAGATTGTCGGTATCCGTTTGGCTCAGCAGTTCGGCCGGGCTGCCCGCCGCCAGGATTTTCCCGGCATTCATCGCCACCAGCCAATCGAACCTGGCGGCTTCCTCCATGTATGCAGTGGCGACCAGCACGCTCATCCCCGGCCGCTCGGACCTGATCTGATCGATCAACTCCCAGAATTGCCGCCGCGACAGCGGATCGACCCCCGTCGTCGGCTCGTCAAGGATCAGCAGGTCTGGATCGTGGATGAGGGCGCAGCACAGGCCGAGCTTCTGCTTCATGCCTCCGGAAAGCTTCCCCGCCGGTCGGTCTCGAAAGGGCGCAAGGCCGGTGCTGTCGAGGAGATGCGTCACGCGCTGTTCGTGCTCTTGTCCCCGCTGCCCGAACAGACCGGCGAAAAAGGCGATGTTTTCCGATATCGACAGGTTGGGATAAAGGTTCTTGCCCAGACCTTGCGGCATGTAGGCAATCTGCGGGCAGATGCGTCGGCGATGACCTGCCTTGCGCATGTCGCCCCCCAAAACGGTGAGGGTACCTCGCTGCATTGTGCGAGCGCCGGCGATAAGCGCCAACAGACTGGACTTGCCGACACCATCTGGCCCGATCAGGCCGACCATGCACCCTGCCGGAAGATCGAGCGAAATGTCGTCCAGGGCTTTGGTCTTGCCGTAAACGAGATTCAGTTGATTGAAGGATACGATCGAAGTGGCGGAAGCAGCACTCATTGCACGAGGTTCGCCTCGAGAAACTCGGGCCACGCCGCCTTGGGATCGAGCCGTACGTAGGCCATGCCCGGCAACCCTGTCTTGACCTGCTGAATGTATTTCTGCAGCAGTTGAGGCGCAATTTTCGCACGGATCCGGAAGGTCAGTTTCTGGCGTTCTTCCTCGGTCTCCACGGTCTTCGGGGTGAACTGGGCAACGTCCGCGACGAAGGATACCGTTGCGGGGACGACGACCTGCGGAGCGGCATCCAGCACGAGTCTGACTTCCGTGCCCATCGCAACGCGGCCCGCCTGCTGGGTCGGCAGGAAGAAGGTCATGTAGACATCGGACACGTCGACCATGTTGATCACCCGGCCGCCGCTCGACAGAACTTCGCCCGGTTGGGCGACGCGATACTGAATGCGGCCGTCTCGCGGCGCCTTCAGAGTGCTGTCTGCGATATCTGCGTCGATGCTCTCGATTGCGGCTTTGGCTGCATCGACGGAGGCCTCCGCATCGATCACCTGCGCCTTCGAGGAGTTGATTGCCGCATCCGATGCGGCGAGCGATGCCTGGGCTGCGCCGACCGCGGCCTGTGCACCGCGCTCGGCGGCCCTGTCATCGTCGAGCGTCTGCTGAGAGATTGTGCTGCTGCGTGCCAGTTGTTCGGATCGCGTCAATTTCTGCTTCGCGGCATCGAGTTCGGCTTCCCGCTGTTCGATGACGGCCTCCGCGGCCCTGCGTTCCGCCTCTCTCTGGGTCACCAGGCTTTGTGCCGTATCGATGCCGATTGCGGCACGTCGCAGCTCGGCTTCGGCCTGCCGTTTCCTGGCGGCGAGCTGATCGGTGTCCATTTGCGCCAAAGCCTGGCCGGCTTTGACGAACTCGCCTTCCCCGGCAAGGATGTCTTTCAGTCGGCCCGCCGTCTTGGCGGAAACGTCGATCTCCACAGCTTCGAGGCGTCCGTTGCCGCTGGCTATGCCGTCAGGCAAACCGGTGCCGTTCGCCCGTTGCCAACCGACATAGGCGCCGACACCGATGACCAGAATTGCCCCGGCAACCAGCCACTTCCTTGTCCGAAACATCACTTGATCAGCCCTTCTGCACAAACGGTCGGACATATCTGCAACCGGCATTTTCACGGCGCTTGGTCGTTTCAAATCGAGTTGGAAAAAGTCTGACTGAAATCCCTTTGGGTGATATTGAGGCAAACGATCACAAAGAGTCAACATCTGTTGACGTATAACCAAAAAAGGGTCACTCTTTTGAAGTCAGCAAGAACAGCAGAGGGTCGAATGCCGAGAAGGAATGTTGTTCGCGGCGAAGGCGAAACACGCCAACGTATCCTCGATGCCGCGATCAGGCACTTCGCGCAAGCGTCGTATGACGAGGTCGGTTTGCGGGAAATCTCGGCCGACGTCGGCGTGGACGTCGCCTATGTCCATCGAAGCTTCGGATCGAAAGAGCAATTGTTCCAGGAGGTGCTCGATGTCGCCGGAGCAGGGGTGGGCATATCGGAGGAAGCGCGCGACGAGCTTGCCATGTCGCTCACCAACCACCTTTTCGACCGGACCCATGCAAAAGCGGCGCACGGCGGAGAGCCGCTTCTCCTTCTCATCCGCTCGCTGACAAGCCAAAAGGCGGGCCGCCTTTCGGGCGCCCAGCTGGAAAGGGATTTCATCGAGCCCATTCGCGCCAAGCTTGGGGATGCCGACGCGTTTCGCTCGACCATCGTCATGTCCCTGCTGATCGGATTGAGCATTATGCGCAACCTGCTGGAGCTTCCGGGAGCAACGGAGGTGAATGTCGAGGAGGCGAGAATGATGGTGGCGAATGTGATCCAGGGCATTGTCGATTTGAAGCCCGGCCAGGACGGCGCCTGATCCATGTCGATTGCTCGGGATGGCAGCCGTCGTGCGACGCCGACAGCGCTTCCAAAGACTATCCCGCTGATCTTTCTCGTGCTCGTTTCGGGATGCGCCGGCCGGCCGCAGACGGAGGTGCTGTCGACCGTCGCGGCTCCGGTCCCGGAAGGAGCGAGCCTCGTCCGGATATTGTCGGCGACGACACGGACGAAGGAGGCAGGCAACGGATACGCCTTCACGGCGAGGCGATCGACGCAGACAAGTTACAGTCGTCTTGAGATATCCATCCCGCCCGGCCATCAGGCAGGCGAGATCGAATGGCCGGCAGGAAAGTCCGACCCGCGCACAAGCTTTGCTCTCATCGATCAACAGCCACTCGATGAAAGCGCGTTCTTCAGAACCGTTTCCGTCACCTCGCGCGACAGAGAAGTCGGGCTGTTCATTCACGGCTACAATGTCAGCTATCAGGAATCGCTCTATCGTCTTGCGCAAATGACTTCCGCCTCCGGCACCGGCGGAACAGCGATCCTGTTTGCCTGGCCTTCGCGCTCATCCGTTTCGGCCTATGGCGCCGACAGGGAGGCTGCGACAAGCTCGCGCGATCAACTCGCGGCTTTGCTTGTCGGCCTCTCCACGTCGCGCAAATCCGGTGATGTGAGAATATTGGCGCATAGTATGGGATGCTGGCTTCTGATGGAGGCTTTGCGACAGCTCAAGTTGGAGGGGCGCACCGATGTCCTAAACCGGCTCGATGTTTACCTTGCTTCGCCTGATATCGATGAGGATGTCTTCCGGACCCAGCTCGATGTCATCGGCAGGATGCACAATCCGATGACAATCTTTGTTGCCAAAGATGACGTTGCCCTGAAGGTGTCCGGCCTGTTGACCGGAGACACGCCGCGTCTAGGGTCGCTCGATATCAGCGATCCGCTGGTCGTGGACGCTGCCCGGCGGAAGGGTGTCCGGGTCGTCGATATCAGTGCGATCAAGGCGGCCGATAGTTTTCATCATGGCCGTTACGCCACTCTGGCCGCGAGTGCGGCGGCTCTCGGAAAGGATGGACAGGGGCAGAGACGGACCCTGGGCGAGACGGGTGCTTTCGTATTCGATGCGGCTGGCGCCGCTGTCTCAAGCCCGTTTCGGTTGGCCGGCAAGATCGTCAACCCGTGAGCGACGAAAGTCCGCGGCAGCATGATCTTACGCAGGTTGGACGACCTCACCAATGTGCTGCCTGGTGAGGCCGGATCTTCTGGCGGCGAGCCATCGTTGCCGACATTCTGGCGTCTGCCGCACCGAGGATCTTGATATCTTCAGAACTTGTAGCTGGCGCCGAAGAGGACCTTATGTTGCGTGGCGCCAAAATCTCCGATCCCGGAGCCGAAGTCCTTGGTCCCGAAATCCGAATAGCGGTACTCGCCACGCACGAGAATGTTGTCGGTGAATGCGTGCTCGACACCGCCGCCGGCCGTCCAGCCGATCAGGATGTCGTCTTTCTTGCCGACGGCAGGGACGTCTGCCTTGCCGCCCGCAGCGGCAACACCGCCGGTGGCGAAGAACAACGTCCGGTCCAAGGCATAGCCAACTCGAGCTCGACCGGAGGCATCCCATTCGAGGCTCGACTCCTTGTTGTCTCCGAAGTTGTAGTTGAAGTCATTCTCGATACCGTAGACGATATTTCCGTGCTGCAAATTGTAGCCGGCATGTGCGCCGAAGGAGCCGTTGTCGATGTCCTTGTCGGAGCCCAGAATGGTCGTCTGGTTCCAGGAATATCCGCCCTGAACACCGAGATAGAAGCCGGACCAGTCGTAAGCCGCATATGTCTGCTGTTCAGGGGGAGGCGAAGGCTGCTCGAAAACCGCATCGGCGGCAATGGCGGGCACAGCGGAAGAGAGTGCCAGGGCGGCGAAAGCGAATAGTCTGAAATGCATGACGATGCCTCATCTTTGTTTTACGAAAAGAGGGGGCGATCATGTAACGCTCGGCCCGGCTCATGAGCTGCACTATGAGGCAGCCCGATGTTGCACAGTGTCTTTTCACATTGCGATTTGTTGCGACGCGCAAATGCCAACCCTCTCCCATGCCGGGCCTCGTCCATCTCATCGCAGTCGTGATTTACGCGATACCACCGATGATCCGCCTCACAAAAACATCAAGTGGCGCGAGTTGATATCCAATCCCTTTCTCGATCAGGCAAAGCCGGGCAAAGGTGATCTCCATCACATCCATGTTTCCTTGATCTTCCTCAAAGCGAAGGCGATCCCGCATGCGTAAAGTCGTAAACGGGTAGGCCATCCCACGTAGCGATGGATGGCAAGATCGCTCATCTTCGGCATGAGTCATGCGGAGAGTCCTATGAGCGAGACTGTGAATCAGACCCGAGCCTTTGAGGTTTTGACGGCGACGCCGATCCAGAAGCGACGCAAGCCCCGAGACTGGCCGGATGATGAGAAGGCT